>JADIMO010000069.1 GCA_017694755.1 Candidatus Cryptobacteroides merdavium | reverse complement strand
CGGAATTCCACAGAAAACACATTGGCAACAACAAAAAAAACGAAGACATGAAAAAGATTTTTATGGCCGTAATACTTACGGCAATTGCAATTGGAGCGGCATGTACGGACATCAGCGCGAAAAAATCCGATGACAGCAGCAGAATAATTGCCCTCATGCAGAAATATGATGACGAAAACGGGGTGGAAGCGATGAACATCAACGGATTCCTTCTCGGCATCGCCAAGGCTGCGGCTAAGAATGAAGAAGGAAGCGAATGGATCAAATACCTTGACCGCATGGCGATATTCTCCGCAGAAGAGGCCGAGGCCGGACTGAAAGAAAAATTCATGAACGAGCTCTACCCTATTCTGGAAAGCTATGAGAAAATCATGGAGATGAAGGACGAGGAGGACAGCATGTCGATATGGCTGAAGATGAAAGACGAAGAGACAATATCCGAAATGGTGATAGTGGCAGACTCCGATGCATCCGTCATCATGATGTGCGGCAAGATACCGCTGTCGGAAATGGGCAAGATTGTGGCTGACCAGCAGTGACATCCCCTTCCGCATTTCAGGGAAGCAGAGTGATATCCATGTTCAGGGAAACAGAGGGCATCAAGATCAGTGAGCACCATGTTCAATGAAGCACAGGGCACAATGAAAAAGGAGCAGTTCAAAAGAGTCTGGCTGCCTCTTTCGGACAACTTCTACCGGGCCGCCTTCTCCATCCTCGGAGAAGAGGCTGATGCAAAGGATGCTGTGCAGGACCTGTTCATAAAACTCTGGAACTCCAGAGAAAACATTGACAGGGTAGAGCAGCCCCTCGCCTACGGACTGGCAGCATTGAGAAACATATGCATCGACAGACTGAGAAAAAGATCCGGACGGCTGGCAAAAGAGGTGGACATTTCCCATGTCCATGAAGAAAAGAGCCAAAGCATGTCCGAAGGAGGCGACAGGATCCTCATCAGGAAAGAAACATTGGCCATGCTCGAAAAAGCCCTGGGCAAGCTTCCGGAAAAGCAGAGGGCAGTGATGAAACTGAGGTTCTACGAGCAGCTGTCATACGATGACATTGCAGCCAGGACGGGAATATCCGCATTGAATGCAAGAGTCCTCGTGTCAAGGGCACGGGACACAATATCCAGGATAATGAAACCTTTCTTATGACATCAGACAATGAAAAGGACAGACATTGAAATGATGGAAAATGCGGCATCCGATGACAGTATAGAAGTGCCGCGCGGATTCCGGAAGGAACTTTCGGAAATGATAGATTCCATGGATGCCGCAGAGAAGATCGTCACCTCCGGCAAGTCCCGCGCCATGCGCACCGCGACATGGATAATGAGTGTGGCAGCCGGCCTGCTCCTCCTTATCGGCACGGGGCTCACAATACACACCTTCCGCACTCCGGAAGACACATTCACCGACCCTGAAGAAGCCTATGCCGCCGTGGAAAAGGCCCTGACGGAAATCTCCGGGAAAATGAGCGGCGGCGCTGCATCTGCAAGACAGGCAGAAGAGACAGTCAGCCGCCATACAGAAGTGATAAGGTCATTGTATTGACACTAAAAAGCAAAGGCGCAACATATAACCTCCTGAAGCCATCACCGGCACAGTCAAGGAATTTGCATAGTAAAAAAGAATAACAGATTAAATGACAACAGAACAATGAAACGATTGGCAATAATCATAATGTTCCTGGCAGCAGCCGCAATGTCTGCAGCCGCACAGGACGGGAAAGAAATCTACAACAGATACTCAGGGAAGAAGGGAGTCAGCTCGGTATACATATCCCCGACGATGTTCAAGATGATGAAAAGCCTCCCGGAAGTCAGCATGGAATCCGGAGAAGTCGACTTCAGCAGCATAATAAAGACATTCAACGGCATGTACATCATCGACATAGAAGAACCGGAACTGGCAAAGTCCCTTTCGGAAGAAGTGACGGCAATGGCGGAATCCGGCAGATACGAACTCATGATGGAAGCTGCGGAAGAATCCGAAAAGGTCAGGATATACATTGTCAGCAAAGGAGACATTGTCACCGACTTCCTGATGCTTGCGCAGGAAAAAGACTCGTCCTCGGTAATATCCATATCAGCTGAAATGCCGTTCTCAGAATTGCAGAAGCTGATTGCACAATAGAAAACAGTTTCTTATTTTTGCGGCATGAAAGATTACGGATTCATCAGAGTTGCCGCCGCAAAGCCTGCCGTAAAGCCGGCAGATGTAAAAGGCAATGTCAAAAGCATATGTGAAATGATAAGCGAGGCTGCCGCAAAGGAAGTCTCGCTTGTGGTGTTCCCGGAACTGTGCGTGACAGGCTACACATGCGGAGACCTTTTCGGACAGCAGCTGCTCATATCGCAAGCCGAAGAAGGCACAAGGGAAATAATGGAATTCAGCCGCGGGAAGGAGCTGACCATAGTCATCGGTACCCCGGTGAGGCATTGCGACAGGCTCTACAACTGTGCCGCAGTCATCCGCAACGGCAACATCAAGGGGCTGGTGCCCAAGATCCACATCCCCACATACAATGAATTCTATGAATCCCGCTGGTTCAGCTCCGGAGCGGATTTCATGAACGGGAATACGGACGGCACAGGACCGTTCCTTTTCAACGGGAAAGATTCCGTCAGGGAAGGATTCGATGCGGAAACAAAATATGCCGGATTCAGGTGCAACATATCCCCGAACCAGCTGTTTGAAATCGGGAAAGTCACATTCGGGATAGAAATATGCGAAGACCTGTGGACTCCTGTACCCCCGTCATCATGGCTCGCCCTAGCCGGGGCACAGATCGTCCTCAACCTGTCCGCAAGCAACGAAGTGCTGATGAAGCATGGCTACAGGAAAGAACTTGTCGGACAACAATCGGCCCGCACGGTTTCCGGCTATGTCTATTGCTCAGCAGGCTACGGTGAATCCACACAGGATGTAGTGTATGCGGGGGCTACCCTGATATATGAAAACGGCTCCCTGCTGGCAGAAGGAAAGAGATTCTGCACGGAACCGGCTCTCACGGTAGCAGACATCGACTGCGAAAAGCTTTCTGTGATGCGGCAGAAGATGAACACATTCAGGGCTTATGCCCCGGACGGGAGGGAAGCGGCTGGATACAGGAAGCTCTATTCAAGGGTGAATGTCGGGAAAGCCGCTGCCACAGACTTCGGAAAGGTCCTGCTGCGGCATGTGGAGCCGCATCCGTTCGTCCCTACCGGCGACATGCAGGAAATGGAAAGAAGATGCAGGGAAATCTTCTCCATACAGGTCACCGGGCTCATGTCAAGGCTTTCGCACATAAACTGCAGGACAGCCGTAATCGGCATCTCCGGAGGACTTGACAGCACGCTTGCCCTGCTTGTGGCGGCGATGGCCTTCGACAGGCTCGGCTGGTCAAGGGACAGGATCATCGGCATTACCATGCCAGGGTACGGCACCACCGACAGGACCCATGACAACGCTTCAGACCTGATGGCGGCACTGGGAGTCACATCCAGGGAAATATCCATAACCGCCGCATGCGACAGGCATTTCCTTGACATAGGACATGACAAGAACATCCACGATGTCACATACGAGAACTCCCAGGCCAGGGAAAGGACGCAGATACTCATGGACATGGCTAACCGCACCGGAGGCATAGTCATAGGCACTGGCGACCTTTCGGAACTCGCCCTCGGCTGGGCCACATACAACGGTGACCACATGTCCATGTACGGGGTGAACTCCAGCATTCCGAAGACCCTCGTCCGGCACCTCGTAGGATGGATTGCCGACAACCATTTCAAGGAAGACATCTGCCCCGTCAAAAAGGATACCGGACACAACAAGGAAGCCATATGCCTTAACTGCGGCAACGACATCGCAAAAAGTCATGAAAAAGGAACTGCCGGCCTCAACGGGAATGCCGCAAAAGAATATACTGCAGAAGTCCGTCATGCCAGGTCAGTCAAGGAAATCCTCATGGATATAATCGACACCCCGATAAGCCCGGAACTTCTCCCGGCGGACGGTGACGGGAACATAAGCCAGAAAACCGAAGATCTAGTGGGCCCTTACGAGCTGCACGACTTCTTCCTCTACAATTTCTTCCGTTTCGGTTACTCACCTGAAAAGATACTCTTCCTTGCCTCAAAGGCTTTCTGCAGAGACTGCGGGAACGGGGATGACGCAAGAAACAGAGATACAGGCACATACGACATCGGGACAATAGAAAGATGGCTAAAGACCTTCATGAGAAGATTCTTCAGCCAGCAGTTCAAACGCTCATGTCTGCCTGACGGTCCGAAAGTCGGTTCTGTGACGCTTTCCCCGCGCGGGGACTGGAGAATGCCTTCAGACGCCTCCGCAAAATTATTTATTTAGTCATCCGGAACCAGTCCACATCGAGCCATCCGGCATCGTTCTTCGTGACGGGACGGTTGCAGAACAGGCCGACCTTCGCTCCGATCCATTTGCCCGGACGGGCGACGAATCTGTTTCCGAGCCTGTGGAACCGCTTCCCGTCCGTACTGTAATAGAAGGTGCAGACGGCATCATCCACATCCCCCTCATGCGGCACGGACTCCACCTTCACCCTGAGCCAGACATCTGTCGCCCTGTATGCAAGAGGCGGTACCGGAGGGACAGTCGTGGACATATACCGGTCGGAATACGGCACAGGAAGTGCCCGGCTTTCAAGAAGTACCGATGCCTCACCTGCATGCGGACCTTCTTCTGCCTGGCCGACGGACTCAGGCTTTCCGTCCAGGGCATCACGGCAGACCGCATTGTAAAGCAGCACTCCGTCCCCGGTGTCCTTCAGCACCAGAGCGGAATAGTCAAGCCCCATCACCACAAGTCCGGCACTCTCTCCCCTGCCCTCCAGCTGAGGATTCGGGACGAAAGTCATCTTCGCCGTGACCGTGAAATCATCAGCCGGGAACTTCTGCAGCAAAAGATTCGGGGAATCAGACAAATTCCGGTACCCGTCAGACACCGGCACGGAATAAAGCCGCAGCATTCCCCTTGCCGCATCGGTATAGCTCCAATACGGAGAAGGCGTACCCTGCCACTGCCATTGCAGTCCTATCCCATATTCATTGAATTCATCGCTGTCCGCAGGCTGGAAGACACCGGATGAAGGCAGGTCCGGCTTCCTGTATCTCATCACAGGCTCCCCTACACCATCTCCGTCATCATCTGTCCCGATCACAGGCCAGTCATCCGCCCACTTCATCGGCTGCAGATGCACTACCCGTCCGTATGCTCCCTTGTCCTGAAAATGCAGGAACCAGTCTTCTCCGCCCGGGGTGTCCACCCAAGCCCCCTGGTGAGGTCCGTTCACCGGACTCTTCCCCTGGGCCATGACCACCCTCTCCTCATACGGGCCATACGGGCTGCGGCTCCTCAGGACCACCTGCCAGCCTGTCGGCACACCTCCTGCCGGAGAAAATATATAATACCATCCGTTTCTGAAATAGAGCTTTGTCCCCTCGATTGTCGGCTGGGTCTGGTGCCCGTCATAGACGATTCTGCTGTCAGCAAGCAGCCTGGTCCCGTCTTCGGACATGGGGGCCATGAAAAGCACGCTCTTGAACCGGGCCCTGCTTCCGGCACATCCGTGCGAAAGCCATGCATTGCCGTCTTCATCCCAGAGCGGACAAGGGTCAATGTAGCCCTTGGCCTTCACCACCCAGACAGGCTCGCTCCACCGCCCTCGCGGGTCTTCCGCCGACACCATGAATATGCCCCTGTCAGGATCACCGCAATAGATGTAGAACCGTCCGTCATGGTATCTGATGGCAGGCGCCCACACGCCGTTCCCGTGCTGGACCCTGTCCTTCCAGCCCGGTACGGGATAGTCAGTGAGGGCTGCCCCTACTATCTCCCAGTTCACAAGATCTGTGGAATGAAGAATCGGAAGCCCTGGCATACAGTTGAACGACGAGGCAGTCATATAATAGTCATTCCCTACCCTGCATACATCGGGGTCCGACCAGTCCGCATTCAGGACGGGATTGACATAGTGGTCTCCCCTGTCGGGATTCCACACCTTCGGGACAGCACCGCCTCTGCACGGGACATTCTGTCCGTCAGAGACATGCGCATCAGCAGCCGCAGACCTCGGCTGTACGGAAACGATGCCGCATGCACAGAGGCATACAGCAAAAAAATTGAAGTTTTTCATTGTTTTTATTTAAATCATTAATCTGGAAAATGATCACTACAGCGACTCAATCAGCCTTGCAAAAAGCAGGGACATCCTGTCGGCTGCGGCATCGGCTGCGGCCACCACATCATCCCCGTTGTTCTCATAATCCTCAGCATAGTCGTCATGGGCCTCATTGGTGATCACCGACATCCCGAATACCGGGATTGAAGAATGCCTTGCGACTATAACCTCGGGAATGGTGGACATCCCCACCGCATCGGCACCGATCATCCTGAAATACCTGTACTCGGAAGGGGTTTCGTATGAAGGGCCGGTCCCGGCGAGATAGACACCTTTTTTCAAAGTAATCCCGAGTTCCGCAGCCACAGTCTCCGCCTTCTCAATCAGCTTCGGGTCATAGGGGCGTGTCATGTCCGGGAAACGCGGGCCGAACTCGTCAAGATTCCTGCCCACCAGCGGGTTCGGAAGCAGGTTGATATGGTCCCTTATGACCATCAGATCGCCCACCTTGAAATCGAAATTCACCCCGCCTGCAGCATTGGAAACGAAGAGACAGCCGATTCCGAGCACTTTCATCACCCTTATCGGCAGGGTGACAAGCTCCATCGGATAGCCCTCATAATAATGGAAGCGGCCCTGCATGGCCAGCACATCCTTTCCTCCGAGCCGGCCGAATATGAAGTTCCCCTTATGCCCGATGGCGGTTGACACCGGAAATCCCGGAATCTCCCTGTATGGTACCGTTATCGGGTCCTCTATCCTGTCGGCAAGCTTTCCCAGCCCGCTGCCGAGGACGATTCCCACCGAAGGCTTCCTGTTCCCTATGCGGGAACGCATGTATTCCGCAGCCTTCATGATTTTTTCAATTCTCTCATCCATAATAACATCTATTTTAAATGACTGTCGGCAAAGCCTCAGATTCCCCGACTTCGCTCGGAATGACAGTTCAGCGTAATCATATCGTAACGACTGTCGGCAATCATATCGTAATGACTGTCGGCACAATCACATAATGACGGACTGCAGCTTGTCCAGCACCTTCCTTGCCCCTGCAAGTATCTCCTTCTCCCCGTCCACATGCCTGTTCCGCATCACGAAGCGTCCCCGGCTGATCACCGAATCCACGCAGTCGCTGTGGGCGGAATAGATGAAATTTGCAAGAAACGAACCTCCGGAAAGGAAAAATGTATTCTCCGTATCGACTATAAGGATGTCGGCGTCCTTTCCCTCCTCAATCTTCCCCGTATTCAGGCCCAGAGCCCTGGCGCCGTTGACGGTAGCCATTGCAATCAGTTCGTCCAAAGGCATTGCAGACGGGTCCCCCCTCCACGCCTTCTGTACAAATGCGGCGGTCTTGAGGGCCTCGAGGATGTCCAGGTTGTTGGACGAGGCGCACCCGTCCGTTCCTATGCAGATGTTTGCCCCCGCGTCCCTGAGTTCATTGTACCTGAAACGGTATCCGGAAGCAAGCTTGAGATTGGAATTTATGTTGTGTACGCAGTTCACATGGCGGCTTCCGAGCAGTTCGACATCATGGTCAGAAAGCCAGAGGGTGTGGGCGGCAAGAAGGTCCGGACCGAGCATGCCGAGCCGTTCAAGATATTCCACTGGGGTGATTCCGTGCCTTCCCATACAGTCGTTGACCTCCTTTCTGGTTTCGCACAGGTGGATATGTATCTTCAGCCCGTGCTTCCTTGCGAAATCTGCCGCCCACAGCATCGTCTCCTCGCTCACCGCATACATAGAATGTATGCCCACCGTAAAACGGCCGGAATCCCCCCATCCGAGAGACTCCTCATACAGGGCAATGCACTCATCCTTCTGCCTTTCCGCCGTCCCGGCATCATATTTGTCGAGGAAGACATACGACTCCACCGGACGGATACCGGTCTCTGACGCTGCCTTGTATGCGGCCTGGGCAAACCAATAATGGTCATTGAATGTCACCGTCCCTGTCTTGAGCATTTCGACGCATGCGGCTTTTGTAGCCCAATAGACATATTCCGCATCGATTCCCGACTCCACCTTCCATATCTTTTCAAGCCACTTGTGGAAAAGCACATCCTCCTCCAGTCCGCGCATGAGCGACATGGCCGCATGTATATGCATGTTGACGAAAGACGGGACCGCAGCCTTCCCGGTGCAGTCCACCGTTTCAGTCTCCGTCTCTGCCTGCGGCACATCCTGCACAGACACCGTCCCTGCCGGGGCTATTTTCCGGATAATACCATCAGCGACAACGATGTCCGCCTGGACGGAATCCGACATTATATTCTTCAATATGATTGTTCCCATATATGAAAATCATGTATAAATTTTTCAAAGATAGCAAAAATTTCACTGTGTCAAGCCTGCCTGCCCCAAATGCCGGCTCTGACAAAAAAAAGTTTGTCAAAAAGTTCCGGTTTTATTGCCCTCATTGGAAAATAATTTATAATTTTAAATGTTTTTTTGATTTTTTCTTTAAATAATAATTGAATATGAAAAAGTATCTGGCAGAAATGACCGGGACCATGGTCCTGGTTCTCATGGGATGCGGAAGCGCAGTGTTCGCCGGCAATGCGGCAGGCGCAGTCAGTGAAGG
>JADIMO010000009.1 GCA_017694755.1 Candidatus Cryptobacteroides merdavium | reverse complement strand
GAGCATCAAAAGAATTTTCATTAAAAAAATCTTCAAAAAATTTGCAACGTCAGAAAAAAGCTGTATCTTTGCAATCCCATTCGGGAAATATCCCGATAAAATAAAATTCCTGAATAGCTCAGTTGGTTAGAGCATCTGACTGTTAATCAGAGGGTCCCAGGTTCAAGTCCTGGTTCAGGAGCACTTAAAAATCAAGAGGTTACAGACTTTTCTGCAACCTCTTTTCCGTTTTCGGACACTGACAATTCCTATTGCTTCCAGAATGAACGGGTGAAGATGACAAGGAATGTGAAAAGCTCCAGACGGCCGATCAGCATGATGAACGACAGGAAAATCTTGCAGAATCCGTTCAGGGAAGAAAAGTTGGACATGGGCCCGACCTCCCCGAACCCTGGACCGACATTGCTGAGACAGGTGATGACAGAACTCGTGGCAGTAAGGATGTCGGTAAAGCAGGACATGACTATGCTGCCCACTGCAAAAGTGAAGATGTAGACACAGAAAAAGCTCGTTATGCTGCCCAGCAGTTCCGGATGCACGCTTCTTCCGTTATATTTCACATTTATCACCCCGTTCGGATGGATTATCCTCTTCAGTTCGTTGAATCCGTTCTTGAAAAGAAGGAGGATGCGGATACATTTGATGCCTCCGACCGTGGAACCGGCGGATCCCCCTATGAAAAGGAGAATGAACAGAAGCATCTGCGTGACATAAGGCCAATATAGATAATCGGCAGAAGCAAATCCGGTGGTGGTAATGATGGTGACTACCTGGAAGGAGGCATCCCTGAAAGATTTCTCCAGGCCGGCATATCCGTCAAAATACAGGACACCGGCAATCACAAGCGACATGACAAGGGTTACGCCGGCATAAAGCCTGAACTCCTCGTCCCGGAACAGGCGCATGGTCCTTCCTTTGAACAGGGAATAGAGCAAGGCATAATTGGTACCGGCTATGAACATGAAGGCCGTGATGACATATTGTATATAAGGAGAATCCCAATAGGCAACGCTGGCGGTCTTGGTGGAATATCCTCCAGTCGCCATACTTGCGAAAGAATGGCACAAGGCATCGAAGAATGTCATGCCGCCGAACATGAGCATCACAGTCTCTGAAGCGGTAAGGGCAGTGTACATGATACACATGCGCCTGGCCGTAGAAGAAAAGGTAAACGAGAATTTGTCATGGGTCGGCCCCGGAACTTCGGCCACATACAAGTCCCGACCCTCAATGCCGAGACTCGGAAGAATGGCAAGAAGGATGACGACTATCCCCAGTCCTCCCATCCATTGCGTGAGCGCCCTCCAGAAAAGGGAGGCGTGCGGAAGAGCTTCCACATCATTCAAAATCGAAGATCCGGTGGTGGTGAACCCCGACATTATCTCAAAGAAAGCATCCGGGAAAGAAGGTATGTATCCGCTTATCATAAGCGGCAGGCTGCCGAATACGGTGAACAATATCCACACGCACGACACTATGAAATATCCGTCCCTCTTGGCCAGGACCCTGTCCTTGACCCTGACGGAAAATATCAGGATACAGGCCACGGCAAGGGTGATCCCTGCTGAAATCAGAAAGGCATCCGCATCATCTTCGCCATAAATGAGGGCAACGCCCATGCATATCAGGAGCGCAACGCTCTCCACAAGGAGAAGCTTTCCGAGAATATTGGTTATGAAACGGAAATTTATCATGCCGGCACAATCATTTGCGGAACATTTTCAGAACTCTCTTGACGGCTGACGGCAAAGCGAAGATGACAACATCGTCACCCGCCTCTATCCTCACGTCACCTTTGGCGATTATGGCCCCCCCGTTGCGGATGATGCCTCCGACATTGGCATTGTCCGGGAAATCAAGCTCCGCAAGGGTCCCGCCTGTAATTTTGGCCCCTTCCTCCACAGTCACCTCAAAGACCTCAGCCTCGGAAAAAGTGACGAATTTCAGATGCTTGACATTCACATTTATAGTATATCGGTAAATGTTGGATGCAGCTATCAGCTTTGTATTTATGAGAGTACCTATGCCGAGGTTCTCTGCAAGCCCGGTATAGTCGATGTTCTCGACTTCGGCAACTGTCTTCTTCACGCCCAGCTTCTTGGCCAGGAGGCAGGTCAGGATATTCGTTTCGGAAGAGCCTGTCAGACAGATGAAGGCATCGGTGTTCCTTATGTTCTCTTCCCTGAGAAGGGTAAGATCCCGGCCGTCCCCGTTGATGACGAGCGTGGACTTCAACTTGTCAGCCAGGAGGAAGCACCTGTCCTTGTCCTTCTCTATCAGCTTGACATTGTAATGCTGTTCCAGAAGCGATGCGGCCTTTGCCCCGACACGGGAGCCTCCCACTATGATGATGTTCTTGATCTCATGCCTGGCCTTGCCGCAGATGGAGAATATTTCCGAAATGTATATTGGCTTTGTCACAAAAAACGCCAGGTCACCATAGCGGAAAGTGTCATTTCCACGCGGTATGATGGTCTGGTCCCCCCTCTTTATGGCCACCACACGGAAATTGTCGGCACCGTAAAGCTGGGCGGTCTTGGCAAGCGAAAGGTTGAGCACCGGGGCGTTTTCCCAGATCTTTATGCCAAGAAGCTGAAGCCTGCCGTCAGAAAATTCATGCTGCTGGCGTGTGCCGCTGAGTTTCAGGGCCGATACGATCTCTTCAGCTGCAAGACGTTCCGGATATATCAGGGAGTCGATTCCTATGGTTCTGAGATACTCCCTGTTGGCATCTTCCAGATATTCGCTGTTATTCACCCTTGTGATGGTGTACTTTGCACCGAGCTTCTTTGCAAGTATGGAAGAATTGATGTTCAGTTCCTCCTGATGGTTGACCGCTATGAACAGGTCACAGTCTCCTGCCCCGGCGTCCTCCAATGCCCCGATTGAAGTACATGATCCCACCTGTGAAAGTATGTCAAGCTGCGACTCCAGCTGCGCAAGCTTCTCTTCATCGCTGTCAATCAGCATTATGCTATGATCCTGTCTGCTGAGCATCTTGGCCAGGTGCGTCCCGACCTCCCCCGCTCCTGCTATGACTATCTTCATCGCTTTTTACCAGTTAACAAAAATTCCCGGCAAATATAAGGCTTTATCTTCCAATCTGGCAATATCCGGAGAAATATTATCAAAATGGGGACAATAAAACCGGGAAGATGAAGCAGGATGCCATATGTCATAGAGCAGATTCAAATGTGTCAATCCAGAAATCAGAAAGAGCCTTTATTGCCTGGGCGTCATTCTCGGAGAACCGGTCCCGGACGCCGGCTGTGATGAAACCGGCGGAAGATGCGCTGCGTATGCCGGGGAGGGTGTCCTCAAAGACAATGCACTCTGACGGAACCATGCCGAGCCTTTCAGCTGCAAGGAGATAGACATCAGGGCGGTCCTTGCCATGCGGGACTTCAGAAGTCGTGGCTATGGCGGAAAACAGCCTTAAGATCCCGTTGTTTTCCAATGCCGGGGCAAAAAGCTCCGGAGTGGAGGAAGTGGCTATGCCGAGGCGGACACCACGGGAAGAAAGGCTTTCCAGATATGCCTTGACTCCAGGCTTGAGGGCTATTTCATGGGCGTAGGCATCCCGGGTCATCGCCGTCCATTCCGACATAAGGGACTCCGGGGCGTCCGGAAGCCCGAAACGGGCTATGGTATATTCTGCAGCCTGGCTGAACTCCATCCGGTTGACTGCATCCACATAGTCTTCAGGCATGGCTATCCCTCTTTTTGCAAGGAAGCGCCTGTCTATCTCCTCCCATATCCAGAGGGAATCCAGGATGGTCCCGTCAAGATCGAAGATGGCACCCTTCATGCCTTCCACAGCTCAAGAAGGCCTCTGGCGGCTGCCTCCACGTCAGGCTGGGCGACTATCGCCGACACAACGGCTATGCCGTCTATGCCCAAACCCTTGAACTGAGGGGCAGTATTCATGTTGATGCCTCCTATTATGACAATGGGAATGCTTACCGCCTTCCTTATCTCTTTCAGAAGGTCCAATGTGATGACCTCCGCATCTGTCTTTGTCCCTGTCGGGAACATGGCACCTACCCCAAGATAGTCAGCCCCGTCCTGCTCTGCCCGGATGGCCTCATCCAATGCCGACACGGAAACTCCTATGAGCATATCCGGACCGGCGATCTGCCTCACCGTCCTGCATGGCAGGTCATCCTGCCCCACATGCACCCCGTCAGCTCCGGCCGCCAAGGCAATATCCACCCTGTCATTGATGATCAGAGGCACCCCGTAACGGGAAGTCAGCCCCTTGACCCGCAGCGCAAGTTCCAGGAACTCCCTGCTGGAGCATTCCTTTTCCCTCAGCTGAACGGCAGTCACGCCTCCTTTCAGGGCGCATTCCACATTTTCCTCTATTGTGCTGCTCGACATGAGCCTCCTGTCCGTACATAGGTACAGGGACCAGTCTATATTCTGTTTTTCCATTACTATTTAATATGCCTATCCGCAAAAGCCCCCCTCATTTCACCCTTATTGTCCGGCCGATTTTCAGGATGGTCTTCGGTGTGATGTCATTGAGCCTGCACAATGCGGTCACGGAAGTGCCGTTGTTGGCGGCTATCTTCCCGAGGGTATCGCCGGACTTGATGGTATAGTACCTCATTGCAGCCCTTTCGGCATCCTCCCTGGCATCATCCTCGGCATTCAGGATCTCATCCTCGAAGTCCTGCTCATAATTGCTGTACGGGCTGAAATACTTCTTCTTCAACACGAAAAGTCGGTATCTCAGGTCTCCCGTCCCGAAATCTATCAGCCACTGAGGGTCGAATGCAAAGCCTTTGTAACGGGTTTCAAAGTGAAGATGAGGACCTGTAGAACGGCCTGTGGAGCCGCCCAGGCCTATCACATCTCCGGCATGCACCCAGTCCCCCGGCTTGACCTTGCGGCTGGAAAGATGCCCGTAGAAAGTCTCCAGTCCGTTCTGATGCCTTATGACCACCAGATTGCCATAGCCGCCTGCATAGCGCGACACCCTCACTTCCCCGTCAAAAGCCGCGTGGACAGGCGTCCCGGTGGCCAAAGGAAGGTCTATGCCCTGATGTCTGCGCCCGCGGCGGATGCCGAACTTTCCGCGCGGATGCACGTCACCGATATAAGGGCAATGATACTGGCTAAGACTGTCCACCACCCATAGGGACCACACATTTTCCAGGCTGTCGAGCCCCATCTTATAAGGATTGGTGCTGTATTCGTCCCAATGTTCCTTGAAGACCTCAGCCTGCATCATATAGTCCGCATCCTTGATATACTGCCATGTGTTGTCGCTGTAAAGGACCACCTTGATATGTTCATTGACCGTGTCAAGGGTGTCGAGAACCATGGCATCGGTGTCCATCATCGATTTCACCGGCTTCAGCGCAGGACGCGGTACAATGATTTCCGCCTGGCTGCGTGTCAGAGGCAATGTCCTGCCGCTCAGGCTGAAACCGCTTATGACCTCATCCCGGTCCTTCTCATCTCCGGGAGAAGCGGAACCGTCAGAGCAACCGGAAACCTTGACTGCAGCCCCGGGACCTGCGGCGAAAGCGCAGACAGTCCCCGCCATCAGGGACAACACACACAATACTGCTTTTCTTCTTATCATAATTTAAATCTTGGTCCAACATGGCAGGACCGGGGCATATTCATGAATCCCCGGAAAGACAAATTCGGGATGCTCCTGCATCTGCATCCCGGACATCATCGCGCCCCGAAGCGCGAAACGAGAATATCCCTGACCTCCGCCACCTTCTCATCCAGGAGCTCCTTTGAGGAAGCCTCGCAGATGAAGCGGAGATAAGGTTCCGTGTTTGAAGGGCGGATATTGAACCACCATTGCGGAAATTCCACCCTGTAACCGTCGAAATCCATATATGCCGTAGCCTTTTCATTTTCCATGAAATGATCCCTGACGGCATCCATGGCCCCCTGCTTGTCCTCAATCCGGAAATTGATTTCTCCGGAATTCTGATATTTCTCTATTCCGGATATAAGGCTGCTGAGAGATATCCCCTTCCGTTTCATATCCGCCACCACATTCAGTATCAGCATGGAAGCCAGGAGCCCGCTGTCGGAATAAAAGAAGTCACGGAAATAATAATGTCCGGCAAGCTCTCCCCCGTAGACTCCGTCCAGCTCCCTCAGCTTGCGGGCGGCGAAGGCCCTGCCCACCTTCCAGGTGTGCATTTCAGCCCCCATCGGCGCAAGATATTCACCCACAGCCTTTGAACTCCTTATATCCTGGAGAACAATGCCTTTCTCCCCTTTCTTCTCAAGGAAATGATGTCCGAGCACGGCTATCATCAGGTCCGGAGAAATGAACCGCCCGTTTTCGTCCGTAAACATCACCCTGTCGGCATCCCCGTCATATATCACCCCTATGTCAGCCCCGATCTTTTTCACGAGAGCCTGAAGGGCTTCGACATTTTTCGGGATGAGAGGGTTCGGCTCATGGTTCGGAAAACGCCCGTCCATTGTGTCGAATATATATGAAGGTGCATCCCCGAAAATCTCCTTTGCAAACAATGTGGCCATTCCGTTGGAAAGGTCCATCGCAATCTTCAGCCCGCTCCAGTTCTCCTTGTATTTAAGGAGAAAATCAAGATAGTCCCTGCGGATATCCATCTCCTTCACCTGTCCGCGACGCTCCGCCGGGACACACGGACGCCCGGACTCTATCCATTCCTGAATCTGGCCAAGACCATTGTCCAGGCCCACAGGGAGGGCATTTTCACGCGAAACCTTCATGCCGTTGTACTCGGCAGGATTGTGCGAGGCGGTTATCTGCACGGAAGCCTTGAAACCATAGTTCGCAGTGCCGAAATAGACCATTGGCGTAGTGCTAAGCCCGATGTCGTGCACATCCGCCCCTGCATCCGTTATGCCCTTCAGCAGATACTCATGTATCTCATCGGAAGACACCCTGCAGTCCCTTCCGACAAGGACCTTGTCAGTCTGAAGAAGTTCAGGCAGGAAATAGCCCACCTTATAGGCCGTCTCCTTGTCGAAATCCACATTGTAGATTCCCCTGATGTCGTATGCGTGAAATGCTCCCATATTTTATTTTTATTAACGTCAGTTCTACGAATTTATTATGCTCAGCCCAAAGGAATTCGTCGAACCGTCGTTAAGGATTTCTTCGAAATCCGTTTGTCTTAATTTCCAGTCGCTTCGCGACCCCCCTTGCTTTTTTACTTTGTCTTGTACCTGGCGGACACCTTGCCCTTGGCTATGCCCTGAAGCCTCTTTGAAATCATCTTTTTCCTTATCGGGGCCACACGGTCCACGAAAAGGTTGCCGTCCAGGTGGTCCATCTCATGCTGGATCATCCGGCAGGCGAATTTGTCGAACTCCTCAACATGCTTTTCGAAGTTCTCGTCATAGTATTCTACCTTGATCTTCGCAGGTCGGCGGACATCGGCATATATGCCGGGCACGCTCAGGCAGCCTTCTGAATAGTCCCTCGTCTCCGGACTCTCTTCAAGGACCACCGGATTGATCATGGTGCGCCTGAATCCTTTCAGGTAGTCATAATTTTCCGCGACGACATCCCCGTCCACAATGAGTACCCTGAGGGAAACCCCAACCTGAGGAGCGGCAAGTCCGCATCCGTCTGCAGACTTCAATGTCTCCTTCATGTCATTCACAAGCCCGGTGATACGCTCCTTGTCGGCAAGGTCTGCTTCAGCTGCAGCCTCCCTCAGGACCTCCGCACCGTATAAATAAATAGGAAGTATCATAATACAATCAAAAAATTCCTTCTGTCATAAAAATTCCGGCATGCCGGCAGAATGTCTCTCCCGTTGTGTCACTCCGGACGGAGACACCCTGCTCAATGCCTTCTTTTTTTCTTCGTCACCTTATCTGACAATGAATCAGGCACAAAAGTGTTAGTTGCTGCAAAATCCGTACCGCCGTTTTTCCTGTCAAGATATCCCTGCAGGATGATGGCTGCGCTGATGCGGTCCACGGAAGACTTGTCCCGCCTTTCCTTAGCCTTCATCCCCCCGTCAATCATAGCCCTGTGAGCCAGGACGGAAGTGAACCGCTCGTCCTCCATCTCCACCTTCACATCCGGAAAGGCCCTGCGCAGATTCTTGACAAAGGCCGACACATCAGCCGCCGCTTCTGAAGGGGTGTTGTCCATATTCACCGGCCAGCCCACGACAAAAGCGGAGACATTTTCTTTTTCGCAATAAGTTTTGAGATATTCTATTATCTTTGCAGACTGGACTGTATCCAACGCCGACGCGAAGATCCCGAGCGGGTCGCTCACAGCGACTCCCGTCCGTTTCCTTCCATAGTCTATACCGATGATCCTGTCCATAATCAGTGTGCAAAGGTAACATTAAAGTATGGCTCAGCAAAAAAAAGAGAAAAAGACGACAAAATACAGGCTCTCCCTCGTGGATGACCAGACCCATGAACGGCTATGGATCATGAGATTCACCCGCACCGGATTCCTGGTGACGGCGATATCGGCCATTGTCATATTCTCGCTGGTAATATTCGCGATTGCCGCCTTCACTCCGATCAGGACATTCATCCCCGGCTATCCTGATGCGCACAGCAAGCGTGCAGCCATCAGGAACGCAATGAGAATAGACTCGCTGGAGACTGTCATCAACTCATGGGAACTCTACTCCGAGAACCTGAGGCGCGTCCTGGACGGAGAGCCGACCATAAGTCTGGACAGCATCATCGGCAGCAGGAACGGCAAGGCCATGAATACGGGCAACAGGACAGAACCGGGCAGCCGGGATTCTGTCCTGAGGGAAAATGTCATGAAGGAGGAACAGTTCGACCTCTCGGACAGGAACCGCAGGAATCTGCCAATAGAAGGGATGCACTTTTTCGTACCTCTCAAAGGCGTGGTTTCGCAGGGGTATGACAAGATCATCCATCCTTACATCGACATCACCGCCCCTGCCAACTCCGTGGTCATGTCCGTCCTTGACGGGACTGTCATCTTCGCAGGATGGAACGACGAGGCTGGATATACCATCCAGATACAGCACGACAACGACATAGTATCGACCTACAAGCACAACCAGAAGCTCCTGAAAAAGACCGGGGACAAGGTGACTGCCGGCTCCCCGGTAGCCCTTGTGGGCAACACGGGCTCGCTCAGCACAGGTGACCACCTCCATTTCGAGCTATGGTACAAGGGAGAAGCGGTCGATCCAACCAAATATATCAATTTCTGATGGAAAAACGGCATATAGCCATACTCGGCTCTACAGGCTCCATAGGAAGGCAGGCCCTGGATGTGGTAAGACAGCATCCGGACATGTTTGAGGTGGAGCTGCTCACCGCCAACAACAGCAGCAGCCTGCTCATAAACCAGGCCATTGAATTCAATGCCAACAATGTTGTAATCTGTAACGAAGAAAAATATGAGGAGGTGGCATCCGCCCTCCATCCGCATTATATAAAGGTATTCGCCGGAATGCAGTCCGTCTGCGACCTTGTCGGAAGCGACAGCATAGACATAGTGCTCACGGCAATGGTGGGTTTCAGCGGCCTGAGGTCCACAGTGGCGGCAATAAAGGCCGGCAAGACCGTAGCCCTTGCCAACAAGGAGACGCTCGTGGCTGCCGGTGAGGCAGTCATGGACCTTGCAGCCAGACACCGCACAGCCATTCTTCCGGTGGACTCGGAGCATTCGGCAATATTCCAGTGCCTGCACTGCTCCCCGGAAGCCGACATAGAAAGAATCCATCTCACGGCATCGGGCGGCCCGTTCAGGACATGGACAAAGGACATGATGGCGAAAGCCACGGCCGAGGAGGCACTCCGCCACCCGAAATGGAAGATGGGCAGCAAGATCACGGTGGACTCCGCCACAATGATGAACAAAGGCCTGGAAATCATCGAGGCCCGGTGGCTGTTCGGCACCGATGAAAGCAGGATCAATGTGGTGGTGCATCCGGAGTCGATAATACACTCGATGGTGGAATATGCTGACGGCACAGTCATGGCACAGCTCGGCCAGCCCGACATGAGAGGTCCCATCCAGTATGCCCTCGGATATCCGTACAGGCTTCCGTCGGAAAGCAGGAAGCTGGACTTCGCCAGCCTCGGGTCAATATCATTCCAGGCCCCGGACCCCGACCGCTTCCCGGCCATGCAGCTGGCAAGGGAGGCACTCCGCAAGGGAGGCAACATGCCGTGCATAATGAATGCGGCCAATGAAGTCGCCGTGGCGGCATTCCTTCAGGGGAAGACCGGCTTCTACGGCATCACCGACACGGTGGAGAAATGCATGAATGGTGTGGATTTTGTGGAAAATCCCGATCTGGACACCATTTTCCTCACAGACGAGGCCGCAGCGTCCAAGGCAAAGGAAATCCTGGGTGTGAATTGAAAACAGCTTCATGGCGGCAAAGGCCGCAGCAACATTAAGGAAAAGCAATGATCATACTGATAAAAATACTGCAGACACTGCTCGCCCTGTCCATACTGATTCTTGTCCACGAGCTCGGGCATTTCGCATTCGCCAAGCTTTTCAAAATAAGGGTGGAAAAATTCTACCTTTTCTTCGACATCGGGGGTGCACTGTTCAAGTTCAAGCCGAAAAATTCAGACACGGAATACGGTATCGGATGGCTGCCTCTGGGCGGCTATTGCAAGATAGCCGGGATGGTGGACGAGTCATTCGACACCGAATCGCTGAAAAAGGAACCGCAGCCATGGGAATTCAGGAGCAGACCGGCATGGCAGAGGTTTCTCGTGATGTCCGGGGGCGTATTGTTCAACTTCATATTCGCGATACTCATCTACGCAGGCATCCTCGCCGGATGGGGACAGAGCTATGTGGGCAACGAAGGCAACAGCATCTACGTCAACGACCTAGCATACGAGATGGGATTCCGCACCGGAGACAGGATCCTGAAATTCGATGACTATGTCCCGGAGAACTTCGGGATGCTCCAGATAGAGATGGCAAGGCAGACGGCAAGCAAGGCCACTGTCCTCAGGGACGGCGACACACTTGACATCTACATCGACAGGAACATGATAGGAGATGTGCTGAACACTCCGGGGATGTTCAGCCTCGCCGTACCGTTCGTGGTGGACACCATCCCTCCGGCATCCGCCAACAGCAATGCCGGGCTGAAACGGGGCGACAGGATAACCGCCATCGACGGCACTCCAGTAAGATATGTACAGGAATCAAGGGAGCTGCTGAAACAGTATGCCGGAACAAAGGTGCCTGTTTCAGTGGTGAGGGACACCGACACATTGACGATGGACCTGCAGGTGGACACATCCGGACTTTTCGGCATCATCACCCAGATTCCGGGCATCAAGACAAAGGAATACAACATGGTATCCGCCATACCGGCCGGGGCGAAGCTCGCATTTTCCACTATAGGAGGATATGTCCGTGACCTGAAGCTGGTATTCACGCCGAGCACGGAAGCCTACAAGTCCGTTGGCAGCTTCATTTCGATAGGACAGGTATTTCCCGACACATGGGACTGGTACAGTTTCATGAACATCCTGGCTCTTCTTTCCATCATGCTTGGAGTGATGAACCTGCTGCCGATACCGGCGCTCGACGGAGGCCATATAGTATTCACCATCTATGAGATGATCACACGCAGAAAGCCGAGCGACAACTTCCTGATAGGGGCACAGACCGTAGGAATAATCCTCCTGTTCGGACTGATGATCCTCGCATTCGGAAACGACATCGGCCGCCTGCTCAAATAATTGAAAATGCATTAAAACTGACGAAAATGAAAAGATTGATTTTTTTGACGGCCTTCATGGCAACGCTCTTCTCCATCTGTTCCTGCAAGAACTCAGGGAAAGCCCTCCTGCCGAATGTCAGCGGAAAAGCCGGTGAGATAGCGGTTGTCATCAACAAAGGCGACTGGGAAGGAGCTGTCGGCACAGAACTGAGGGACCTTCTCACAAGCGACTGTCCCTTCCTGCCACAGAAGGAGCCGCTCTACAATCTTGCCAATGTATCCCCTGCGGGATTCACCAACATGTTCCAGCTGCACAGGAACATCATCTTCTGCAACATAGACGCAAAAGTCTCCGATCCGGGGGTCGTATACAAGGTTGACCAGTGGGCCAAGCCACAGACCCTGGTCATCATAAATGCCCCGGACAGCGACACGGCAGTGAGCCTGATAAAGGAAAACGGGACCATGATCCTCAACACCTTCGAGCAGGCTGAACGCGACCGCGTGATCATGAACTGCATACAATACGAAGAATCCTCCCTCAGAGCCATAGTCAACAAGGCGTTCGGAGGTTCTCCGTATTTCCCTTCCGGCTACAGCCTCAAGAAACAGACAGATGACTTCATCTGGATAGGCTATGACACACAATATACTATCCAGGGCATATTCGTATACAGATATCCTGCAACAGGAAAGGATATCCTGACCATTGACAACATAATAGCACGCAGGAACGAAATCCTCAAGGCCAATGTGCCCGGAATGTTCGAAAACACGTACATGACCACAGCCGAGGCCGTTGCCCCGAACCTTGAATACCTCAAGTACAGAGGCCGTGAATTCGCCCAGGTAAGAGGATTCTGGGAAGTGCACAACGACTTCATGGGCGGCCCGTTCATCTCCCATTCCTTCTACAGCCCTGACGGGAAAGACATAATAGTCCTGGAAGCCTTTGTATATGCCCCGAAATACGACAAGAGGAATTACCTGAGGCAGGTCGAGTCCATAATATACTCATTTGAATGGGCAGACCGGCAGGGAAAAGAAGAAAATGAAGGGAAATAGACTGTCATCGGCATTGCCGGCAATATATTCTACCCCCGCCAACGCCGCCGGCAGCGGGGGTATTTTATTTTTTGACTCCCGCAGACACTAATATGAAGGACAGGACAAAAAAACTTTTTTTATCGTTGCAATCGCATTGTTGGCGGCATTTGCCGTCATCCAATATATGGTCGGGCTGCTGGCCTCCAGACCGGTATCCGACATGACAACCTTCAGTCTGAACTATGTGCTGTCCCTTCCGTTTCTGCTGCTGAGTATAATCACCAATTGCGGGATAGCCGCATTGATGAACAGGCCTGCATTACGGAAACGGAGCGTGGCCGTGAGGATAATCACTGAAGGGATGCTTGCCATACTAGTCGCCGGGATACTCGTTGCCGCCGTGAATCTGCCTTTCATGCCTGACCCTGCGGGGTATATATGCTCCCCTTCATTCTGGAAATCGGTAGCGGCAGCGACATTGATCAACACATTCATACTGGCGGCCGCAGAATTTGTCATACAGACAGGCATCAACCGCCAGCTGCAGAAAGAGAATGCCGTACTGCAATACAGACAGCTCAAGAGCCAGATAAATCCCCATTTCCTTTTCAACAGCCTCAATGTCCTTGTCAGCCTGATAAACAAGGACAGCGGGCTCGCCACAAAATACACCAGGAAGCTTTCCGCCGTCTACAGGTATGTCCTTACCCAGGACGAAAAGGACACGGTGACCGTCAGGGAAGAAACGGAATTCATCGGCAACTACATCGGCATACTCAAGACACGGTTTGACGAAGGGCTGGAATTCAGATTTGACATCAGAGCGGAAGACATGTCCAAGTCCGTGCCGCCGATGTCCCTGCAACTGCTGGTGGAAAATGCAGTAAAGCACAATGCCGTTTCGCCTGAGAAGCCCCTGAAGATAAGCATCTCCTCCGACGGACAGAACCTCTGCGTGTCAAACAACATCATTCCGCGCCTGAGCCGCAGCGAGGGCACAGGCATCGGACTGGACAACCTTTCAAAGAAATATGCCCTGCTGGCGGGACGCGACATATCCGTATCCGATGACGGCAATATCTTTTCCGTAAAACTGCCTCTGTTATGAAAGCACTTATTGTTGAAGACGAAATCCTTGCACAGGAAGAACTTGCCAGAATCCTGAAAAAACATTCCCCAGACATCGTCATTGCCGGCATCACCGGCTCAGTCAGGGATTCGGCCGAATGGCTCAGGAAAAACACCGCCGACCTGATATTCATGGACATCCAGCTGTCCGACGGATACTGTTTCGACATTTTCAGAATCATTGGAACCTCTGCTTGACCCGAAACTGTTTTTCAGGGCCATCAGAGGATGCATCGTATCCATCAATTCAATAGATAAGGTTTCAAAATATTTCAACAGCAGGCTTAAAGTCACCCTGAAAGGCCATGATGACTTCAGCCTGGTCCTGAGCCGGGCACGTGTTCCCGATTTCCTGAAATGGATTGACGACAAATAACAATGCCCTATCGGACACTGCTGAAGAACAGATGTATAGTCTGAAATTCACCCTGAAAATTCTGAAGTTCATGCCGATAATTCTCCGGTTGGCGGGAAACGGCTTGCCCGAGTGACACTGAGTTGATATGTTTGCAGTCTGGTTACAGCCATTTTATCAATTCATCCATCAAGACATGAAAACTTCAAGATCAATACTGGTTCCGGTCATCGCAGTCCTGCTGTCAGTGCTGGTTCCGGTGAATCTTTCCGCAAATGCAAAAGAAAGGTTTTTCCAGTTCGGGCTTTTCCCTCCGATATCAAGCAACGGCACGAATTCAGGCAAGACAGTAAACTCCGTCTCAATAAATCTTTTGGGGGGATACAGCGCCGGCACAAGGATATTCGAGTTGGGCGGCATCTGGAATGCGTCGAGGGAGTACACAAAGGGCCTGCAGATAGCCGGCCTTCTGAACTATTCTGCAAACAGCTGCAATTCCGTACAGATAAGCGGATTCGGAAACATCGCATCCGCCGGGAAATCCCCTCTTCAGATAGCCGGACTGATGAATGTCGGAGGACATGTCAACGGACTTCAGCTGTCGGCCCTTGTGAATGTGGCAAAATCCGTGAACGGTGTCCAGATAGGATTGGTAAACTACATGGAAAACGGTGAAAATGGCGTTTCCATAGGCCTGATAAACATTGCGAAACACGGCGGGAAATATGAATTCGAAGTGTCATTTTCCGATGCCATAAATACCCTGCTGTCATTCAGACTGGGTACAGACAGGTTCTACACAATATTTTCAGGCGGCGTGAACTATTTCTTCTCTCCGCTGGAGTATGCCGTCGGACTGGGATTCGGCACAAGCATCGACTGGAAGAAGCGCTGGAGCAACCAGATTGAAATACAGGCTTTCGGCATCAGCAATGAACAGAAATTGACCACAAACGGCACCATAAACAGCATCATCCAGCTGAGACTGCCGGTATGCAAGGAGTTTGCAAAGCATTTCAAAGTCTTTGCCGGACCTGCCATAAACATCGCCCTCCAAGGCACTGGCACCGACGGGACAGCCTTGCCGTCACCCGCACCCTGGACTATGTGGAAAGGCCAATGGAAGGACATGCAGGCCGAAGGCTGGATCGGTCTGTCAGCCGGCCTGAGGTTTTAGAAAAGATGGAAACAGAACAAAACAGCAAGAAAAACAAGAAAAGACATAAAAATATTTTGTCGTAAAGATTTTTTTACATACCTTTGCACTCCCATTTGATGAAATGGCGTGTAAGGTGGGTTCGTATAACGGCTAGTACTCGAGATTTTCATTCTCGCAATAGGGGTTCGATTCCCCTACCCACTACGAAATATAAAAAATAAAGAAATGGCAAATCACGCATCAGCTGACAAGCGCTATCGCCAGAGCGAGAGACGCAGGTTGCATAATAAATATTATGCAAAGACTACGCGGAATGCTATCCGCGACTTGAGGAATACCACTGACAAGAGTCAGGCAGAAGCAAATGCACCGAAAGTTTACGCAATGATCGACAAGCTCGCAAAGATCGGTGTCATTCACAAGAACAAGGCTGCAAACCTCAAGAGCGGTATAGCACATTATATCAACAAGCTTTCGTAAAGAAAAGGTTTTCTTATAGCCCGATTGAGAAGCTGTCGTCGGACAGCTTCTTTTTCATAAGAAGCCATATTACTCCCAATATACGGGAAATCGGGATGTAGCGCAGTTGGTAGCGCACTACGTTCGGGACGTAGGGGTCGGGCGTTCGAGTCGCCTCATCCCGACAGAAAGATGGGTCAGAAATCTGGCTCATCTTCTTTTTTATACAAATCTTTGATAAGGCATTCCGGAGATTCAATTCACAGAAAAGGAAAATTTCCTGCGGTCAGTTTCTCTAAAAGCACCGTGTGTGGTATATCTACATACACCACGTCAAAGCATAGATTCACCAAAAACCCGCCACTCTTCCGGATGGAAGCTTGGCAGGGCATTTCTGCAATTATTGCTCAAGTCAGATGACTTCTATGTCTTCAGAAAGTATCCATCCCTGACGGCCGTCGGCAAGCTCGATATTGTTCCAGTCTCCGACTGCATCGAGAATACGGACTGCAGTGCCTTCATGAAGGATGAAGAGGTCTGTGGAAGCCTCGTCTGACGGAGAACTCTTGACCGATGTCACGGGGCGCATGACCACTGCCCTGTCTGCGCTCATGTAGTCATTCTTCTGCCATAAGGAGAAGCTGATGGAAGCCACGGCAAGAAGCAGGAAGACTATGCCGCTGAAGAAGCCGGTCCTCTTCCAGGCTGTCCTTGCGGAAAGGAGGAGCACCACGGTCATCAGTCCGGCAAGGAGCAGGAAGACAATGAAGAGAGCCGCCCAGGCATCAGAATCCAGGATATAGCATACGGACTTGGCCCATGTCTTCAGGACAAATTCCGGTACGGGGTCGATGCGGTCCTGGATGAAGCCGGAAACCACCTCAAGATTGTACCTGGCATCTGAATAGGAAGGGTCAAGCTTGAGCGCCCTTTCATAATACAGGATGGCATGAGGATAATCCTCCGCCTTGAAATACGCGCTTCCTATATTGCAATAAAGGGCAGCAGACTCAAGACCGGACTTAGCTACCGAAGTATAGCCGTCTATAGCATCCGCCCATCTTCCTTCAGAGTATGCAGCGGTGGCGTTTGTCCAAAGGGAGTCAATATATGCGTCTCCTGCCGCAGAGGCCGAAAACGGAATGACGAGCATGAATATGATGGCCATTGCGGCTGTCTTTGAAGCATGGTTGTTCTTTTTGCCTTTCATCATGGAATCCATAGAAGATATCACATTAATTGCATCCTGATAATGGGCATTCATGGCATCGTGACCCGCATCAGGCGAATACCGGGCAAACTCGCACGCATCAATCAGGCCCACAAAGTCATTGACGAGTTTTTCATCCACACCTGCGCCGGCAAGGGCGTCAGCCACCTTTTCCTTTGAGAGGTCTGCCACAGGAATGTTCAGCTTGTCGGAAATAAAGCCGAGCAGGGCCTTGTGGAGTTCCTCATAGAATGCCGTATAGAGATTCTGCTTAAGATAGTCCCCGGCCAGACGGAGGCGTTTGAGAGCCATCTTGGTGGCTTTCCTGGTCTTCGTGCCGGCCACATCCGCCCTGCGGGCAGCCATTGCCCTCAACAGCAGCCAGACAAGTACTGAAATGATGACAGCTGCGACAGAAAGGCCCCAGAACAAGCCGGACCCTACAAAGAAATCGCCTTTGGAAGAGAACTGCGGCAGCTTGGTACGGATATATCTTATGTCCTCGTTCAGGCTCTTCACCCCGTGTCTTGTGACAGAAGGCACGGACACCTGCGAAGAAGATGATGACGACTCATTCCCCTTGACCACCGTAAACGGTATCGGATCGGTCTTCAGGGTGACATAACGGCCTTCGCTTATGTCATAGTAACTGTATGTGATCGGAGCAAGGGCGAAGTCGCCGTGGCTGCGCGGGATGAACGGATATTCATAAGTCTTGCTGCCGGAAGTACCGCCGGAGCCTTTATCTGTCCTTTCTGACACCTTGGTATCATACACCTCGAAGTCAGGCGGGAAGGTCACTTTCGGTGCCTCCAGAAGGGATACATTGCCCTTTCCTTTGATGGTCACCACAAGCGATGCCGCCTCATGCGTCACGAGCGAATCCTTGCTCAGCTGCGCTGAAATGGTGAAATCCCCCACTCCGCCGCCGAAAGAAGCCGGGGCTCCTGAAGGAAGAGGAGACACATTGATCTTGTATGAAGAAGAATACACACGCTTCCTTATGGTCCTGTAGTCATCGAAGAATCCATCGAAGATGCTGGCGGAACCGCCCGAAGACACCCTGATATTGACAAGGCAGACAAGCTCGGCAGGATCGATGGTAATGGAGCCGGACTGCTGCGGAATCAGGACATATTTCCTGAGCACAGCTGTATTGTAGATCTTGTCGTCATAGCTCTCACGCCTGAACTCGATGTTGGTCGGAGCCTCTATCTCCTGGCTCCAGAACCCGTTGAACGAAGGGAACCTAGCATCCTCGAAACCTGCTATGTTCACCCTCTGGTAGAGCTTGAGAGTGGCTGTGATCGGCTCCCCGACCACGACATTTGTCCTGCTCAGATCCAGACGCATGAAGATGTCGTCATCCGATATGCCGGAGACATTGTCGGAGCGTCCTGCCCCCGCATTTCCGGAACCTGCCCCTGAAGCGGATGAAGAAGCCGCCCCGGATGAGGATGAGCCATTGGACACCACTTCTATGACAGCGGCATCAGAAACAAGCTCCTTGCCCTTCACCTTGGCCCTGGCCTGCGGAAGGGTGAACTTTCCCGTCTTCAGAGGACGCAGAATGTATGTATAGGTAAACTGGGATGACTTGGTCCTTTTCCCGTTGATTATCTGCACACTTGTCGAACGGCCCTGCTGCGGTCCCCATACAAGCTGGAAATCACCGCCCTGGCTCCACTGGAAATCGGACGGGGAATCCTCCCCTTCAAGCACAAATGTGACATTGAACTGCTCATCTGCCGCCACCACATTGGGAGCCTCGACCCGCAATGTAGTCTGGGCAAGGGCACTGATGCCCCACACGATGGCGACGGCTGCCAAGAATACCTTTTTCATTATTATGTTCTTCTTATTAAATAATTACCAGTTCTTTTCCTTCTGGCGGGACTTCAGGGCCTCCGCCTTTTCCTTCTTGACCTTCTCCTGGGTCTCCTTTTCCTTCTCCTGGATGGCCTGGAGCATCTGCTGGGCGGCCTGAGGGGTTATCTTCGGCTGCTGCCCCTGCTGAGGCTGCTGAGGACTGTCCTGCTGATCCTGATTGTTCCCGTCATTCTGCTGATCCTTGTTCTGGTCATCATTCTTGTCCTGATTGTCTTTATTGTCCTGATTGTTCTGGTTCTTGTCGTCCTGATTCTGCTGGTCCTGCTGATTGTCCTGATTCTGGTTGCCTCCATTCTGGTCCTGGTTCTGCTGGTTCTTCAGCATTTCCTTGGCGTAGATATAGTTTTCCTTGGCGTCCATGTCGCCGGGATTTCTCAGCAGCGACTCCTTGTAGGCATCCACGGCAGCCTGCCAGTCCTTTGCCTGAGAGGCGGCATTTCCCATATTATAATAAAGGTCAGAGGCCGCAGCAGAAGAAGGGGCAACCTCCTTCAGGGCATCGTAGCTCTTCCGAGCCTGTTCCATGTCCCCCATCCTGTAGAGGGTGTTGCCGAGATTGTAGTTCGCGGCCACGGACGAGGAATCCTTCACCAGGGCCTTCCTGTAATCTATCTCGGCTGCCTTCCAGTCCTCTTTCTTGAAATCGCGGTTTCCCCTCCTGACATCCTTCCTGTCAGGCTGGGCAGATGCAGCCACAGTCACCAGGGCAAGCATTATGCAAACCAGAATATTCTTCATTTCACTCTCTCCTCCTAAAACAAATGCCTCTTCATCCGCCTGTCCCCTATCAGCATCTCTATCACGAAGAGGACAAGGGCAATGGCAAAGAAGTACATGTACTGTTCGTCAAATTCTTCGAAAACGATGGAATTGAACTGTTCCGCCTCCATCTTCTTTATCTCGTCCACTATCGGGTTCAGCCCGAATTCGCTGTTGCCTGCCCGGACATAGGAACCGTTGCCCGCAGCCGCCACTTCCTTGAGGGTGTTCTCATCGAGGCGTGTGACGACGATGTCACCGTTCTTGTCCTTAAGCAGCTCCCCGTTCATAGGAATCGGCTTTCCCTCATCGGAACCGACTCCTATGGTGAAGACCCTTATGCCCATCTCTGCAGCCTGCTTTGCGGCCGCAATCGGGTCATCCTCATGGTTTTCACCGTCTGTGATGACAATTATGGCACGGCTCTTCTCGCTCTGTGCGCTGAAGCTCCTGATGGCGGTGTTGATGGCGTCGCCGATGGCGGTGCCCTGTATAGGGACGGACTCGGTGGTGATGGAATTGAGGAACATCTTGGCGGACACATAATCGGTGGTGACCGGAAGCTGCACGAATGAAGTCCCGGCAAAGACTATGAGTCCTATCCTGTCATCCCTCAACCTGTCCACGAGCCGTGAAATGGCGAGTTTGGCCCGGTCCAGCCGGTTCGGTGAATAGTCCTCTGCCAGCATCGAGTTGGAGACATCGAGGGCGATCATGATTTCCGCCCCCTTTGCCTTGTGTTCCTTCAGCTTGGCCCCGATCTGCGGTCTGGACAGGCCTATTACAAAAAAGAAGAATGCAAGCGAGAACAGCGATATCCTCACCCAGCCCTTGGCACGGGAAGCCGACGGCATGAGCTCAGACACAAGCCTTTCGTCCCCGAAACGTCTGATCCTCCGTTTCCTGAAATGCAGCATGAGCGCATAGAACACGAAGAACAGAGGGACAAGAAAAATCAAAAGCAGATATTGAGGCTGCGCAAAATTAATCATGGTCCAAATCTCCCCTTATGGCAATCTTCTTATTACAAACAAATCAAGTATAAATCCCAGAAGGAGGGCCGCCAGAGCCACCAGGGCATAACCCGTGAACAGTTCCTTGTACACAGGGAAACTGTCTATGGTGATGCGGGCCTTCTCCATCTTGTTGATCTCACTGTATATCTCCATGAGCTTGGCATTGTCCGTAGCACGGAAATATCTTCCGCCGGTGGCCTGGGCTATGTCGGCGAGCAGCTTTTCATCTATCTCCACACGCACATTCTGCACCTCTATCCCCCACGGTGTCATCACCGGATAAGGGGCCATGCCTTCCGCTCCGACACCGATGGTATATACCCTCACCCCGTAGGTCTTGGCTATCTCGGCAGCCATCTGAGGGGTGATTTCGCCACGGTTGTTGACACCGTCGGTCAGGAGTATCACCACACGGCTCTTGGCATCCGAATCCTTCAGCCTCGCCACTGCGGTTGCAAGCCCGTTTCCGATGGCGGTACCGTCCTCAATCAGGTCAGTCTGCACCTCCTTCATGAGATTGATGAGGGTGGAGCGGTCAGTGGTCAGCGGGCACTGCGTGTAGCTCTCTCCGGCAAAAACCACGATTCCCATACGGTCGGTCGGACGCTGTGATATGAACTCTATGGCGATGTCCTTGGCGGCGCTTATCCTGTCAGGAGTGAAGTCCCTTGCAAGCATACTCGTGGAGACGTCCATCGTCAGCATTATGTCTATGCCTTCGCTGTCCACCCTGTCCATCTTGTCCGAAGAACGCGGACGGGCAATGGCGATGATGATCATGACAAGTGCAAGAATCTTCAATGCGAACGGGACATGCCTGAACATCTGCATGAAGGAGAACCCTCCCCTCTTCCACGGAGTCATGGCCGACACCCTCAGATGGGGCCTGCGTGAGCACAGTTCAAGGTAAATGTAGTGCAGTATCAGCAGAAAAGGGACTATCTCCAGCCACAGAAGTTTCGGATATTCAAAAAACATCTCTTCTCCTCCTATTTTTCTCCGTTTTCAACATTTCCCTCTGCGGAAGGTCCCCATACACTGGCAGAAGTGGTGTCCTTCTCGGCATTTACGGGTGTGTCCTTTCCTCCGGCCACAGTCTTTCCATCCGCTTCTGTCCCGGTTACCTGTCCTGCTCCGGAGATGTCACCTGCACCGGCCATGTCTCCTGAATCCTTCGTCTTCTGCCCGGCAGCCGAAGCATCACCTGGCTTCTGTCCTGCGGCGGCATCCTCCTGCACATCCACCTCCTGCTGGTAGGTCTGCGTCACGAAACGCACTGCAGACGGCACCACAGAGGCGTTCTCCTCATCAGAAGCCACATATTTGGCAAATTTCACGAAATCCGCCCTCTCGAAGAGATTCTTCATCTCATCATACAGGTCAGCCGGCACCTCCTTGTCCGAAAGCCCGTCAAAAATCTCCTTCGTGGTCATTTCCATAGCGGAAATCCCGTAGCGGGACACTATATATTCCCTCAGAGTGTCCGTCACTCCGGAATAGAAGGCCTTCTGCTTCTCAGGCGCCCAAAGCTTGTTGCCCCTCAGCCCGTCAAGTTTCCGCAAAGCGACAATATGCGGAGGGTCCTTCCTTGCGGCGGCCAGCCCCCCGTTCCTGCGGTATCTGCGTACAAGCCATATCACAAGGACAATCAACCCGACAATGACAAGGGCACCGGCAAGCCACGGAAGCACTTCCATGAATGTCACCGGATATCTTATCTGCCCCTTGATGTCATGGAGTTCGAATGTGGCGGTGTCCACAGGCATGGTCCTGACCTCCATCGTGCGGCTTTCGAAAAACAAGGTGTCAAGCCTGCCGTCAGGCGTCCTCCTGAGCACGGAAATGGGAGGGAGCTGATATGTCCCCTCGTCGAAGGAAGTGACAATGACGCCAGCCTTCAGATTCATCCGTGAAGGCTGCCCCTTCTTTCCTTTCTCCACTGCCACGGTGTCTATCTGCCACGGTGTCAGCACTTCCACCCCTTCGCAGAATCCCTTGGACCAGTCCGGGAAGGCAATTCCCGTACCCTCCGGCACATTCTCCAGCGAAAAGCCATAGAGAAGCTGGTCGGCTATGAGCACCGAGTCACGCTGCTGGAGAGGCGTCAGGAAAGAGCCTTCCATATCTATCCTGCCTGCACGGAGCCCCGTCTGCGGCACCTGGACAGGATTCGCCACGGAACCCGCCTGCGGGGCCGTTTCCTCAGCAGAGGCTTCCGCCACCGGCACGAGCATGGCAACGGCAGAAAATATCGAAACGGATTTCAATAACAAATTCATAACAAGTCTTATCTCTTTTGGAAGAATGTCATCAGCCCTTTCACATAATCCTGGTCAGTGGCTATGCTCACGCTGTCCACCTTGTATTTCATGAACATGCGTGAAGCCGTCTGCGACACTGTCCTGAACCATTCCTCGTATGCGGCCCTGACCTTCTTTCCGGAAGTGTTCACCCATGCGGACTTCATTGTCTCGGAGTCCTTCACATACACCAGTCCGATATCGGGGATGCTGCGCTCCCTCGGGTCATAAACCTCGATCACGGAAAGGTCATGGCGGTTGACGGCCACCTTGAGGGCATCCTCATAGCGCGGAGTGCCGTCCCCATTGACATCCAGCATGTCGGAAAGCAGGAAGGCCGTGCAGCGTTTCTTGATGGCATTGGTCAGATACCTGAGTGCCTCGCTTATGTCCGTGCCGTCATGCTGCGGACGGAACTCTATTATTTCCCTTATTATATGAAGGAGATGGCTTCTTCCCTTCTTGGGAGGGATGAACTTCTCCACCCTGTCGCTGAAGAACAGGGCCCCGACCTTGTCATTGTTGATGATGGCGGAAAACGAAAGCACCGCTGCAATCTCCGCAATCAGGTCCCTCTTGTTCATTCCCGAAGTGCCGAAAAGCCCGGACCGGCTTATGTCGATGAGAAGCACGACCGTCAGTTCCCTTTCCTCCTCGAAGACCTTCACATAAGGAGACCTCAGGCGCGCCGTCACATTCCAGTCCATGTTACGCACATCGTCCCCGAACTGGTATTCGCGCACCTCGCTGAATGCCATTCCGCGTCCCTTGAACGCAGAATGGTATTCTCCGGCAAATATCTGGTGCGAAAGCGCCCTTGTCTTAATCTCTATCTTCCTGACCTTCTTGAGCAGGTCGTTTGCACTTCTTCCATTATCCATTACGGAACCTCTACGGCATTAATTATCTCAGAAATGATGTTTTCCGTGGTCACATTCTCAGCCTCTGCCTCGTATGTCAGGCCTATCCTGTGCCTGAGCACCTCATTGCATACCGCCCTCACGTCCTCAGGAATCACATAGCCCCTCCTCTTTATGAAGGCATAGGCCTTGGAAGCCATTGAAAGGGAGATGCTGGCACGAGGGGATGCCCCGTAGGATATCAGGCTGGAAAGCTTGCCGAGGTTATAGTCCTGAGGCGTCCTTGTGGCGTAGATGATATCCACTATGTAACGCTCGATCTTCTCGTCCATATACACGTCCCTGACCACCTGGCGGGCACGCACGATGTCCTCAGGCTTCATTACCGGGTGCGCCTTCGGGAACTCTCCCGTATTGTTCATCCTGACTATCAGCTTCTCTTCCTCCTTCTTCGGATAGGACACCACAACCTTCAGCATGAAACGGTCCACCTGCGCCTCCGGGAGAGGATAGGTACCTTCCTGCTCGATAGGGTTCTGGGTAGCCATCACGAGGAACGGCTCCGGAAGCCTGAATGTCTCGTCCCCGATTGTCACCTGACGCTCCTGCATCGCCTCCAGAAGGGCGGACTGCACCTTGGCCGGGGAACGGTTGATCTCATCCGCAAGCACGAAATTGGCAAAGATCGGACCCTTGCGGATCTGGAACTGCTCGGTCTTCTGGGAATATATCAGTGTTCCGAGGACATCGGCCGGCAGAAGGTCCGGAGTGAACTGTATTCTGCTGAACTTGGCATCCACACACGAGGCGAGGGTGTTGATGGCAAGCGTCTTCGCCAGCCCCGGAACGCCTTCCAGGAGAATGTGGCCGTTGGCAAGAAGACCGATGAGAAGATTCTCCACCAGATGCTTCTGACCGACAATCACCTTCCCCATCTCCATCGTGAGGATGTCCACAAAGGAGCTTTCGCGCTGTATGCGGTCATTCAATTCCTTAATGTTTACGCTCTCCATAAGAATTCTTATATTTTGTTTAATTTTGCATCTTTTTCAACAAATTTCATCATACACCGCCATGCGATACACGATAAGGCTTTCCTACAACGGTTCACGGTTTTTCGGCTGGCAGCGCCAGAAAGGGGATGTCCCGTCCGTACAGGGAGAACTCGAAAGGGCACTCACCATATTTCTCGGAGAAGAAATATCCGTCACCGGAGCGGGCAGGACGGACACGGGGGTGAATGCCGTGAACTGCATTGCCCATTTTGACATTCCTGAAGGCAATCCCGTCCCTGAACCGGCGCATTTTGTCTACAAAATGAATGCCATCCTGCCCAAAGGGATAACGGTACATGAGTTGCGCCCGGTGCCGGATGATTTCCACGCCAGGTTTTCCGCCGTTTCAAGGGAATACAGATACTTCCTGCACAGGAAGAAGGACCCCTTCATGGAGAGTTTCTCATGGCATTGCCGCTACCCGCTCGACATGGACAGGATGAACACGGCTGCGCAATACCTTCTCGGAGAACACGATTTCAGCTGCTTCGAAAAGACAGGGGGGAACAACCTCACTTCCATCTGTAGAATCAATGAGGCCCTTTGGGAGACCTGGATACCGGATCACGTGAGAATACTGGACTACCCGTATGAGGAGGGGGACTTCCTCGTGTTCAGGATCAGGGCGAACCGGTTCCTGCGGAACATGGTCCGGGCGATAGTCGGCTCGCTCGTGGATGTGGGCCGGGGGAAACGTGAGCCTGAGTGGATAAGGGAGCTGGTCAGCTCGGGATGTCGCTCCGATGCAGGAGAGTCCGTCCCGGGAAACGCACTTTTCCTGAACAGGGTAGGCTATCCGGAGCAGGAAAATTCCAACCCTGAAATTCATGTTTGAAAATTTCAAGGCGGTTTCTGAAATTTTTTATCTATTTTTGCCACTTCAAAACACAAAGAACAGAAATGCTTTTCAATCTTTTGCAATCAGGCATGGATGCCGTGGCTGTCGAGGCGGTTCCTCAGCAGCAGGAAATGACATTATCCTTTTTCGACCTTTTCCTCAAGGGAGGCGCCCTCATGTGGGTGCTGCTCGCCCTTTCAATCGTAGCCATCTACATTTTCGGTAAGAAATGGTGGATGATCCGCAAGGCAGGGCAGATCGACAAGAACTTCATGAAGGACATCCATGATTTCATACATGACGGGAAGATAAAGTCCGCCGTGGCTCTTTGCCAGAAATACGACTCACC
>JADIMO010000068.1 GCA_017694755.1 Candidatus Cryptobacteroides merdavium | reverse complement strand
GTGCCAATGAGTTTGCCTTCTGCATTCCTGTCTCCTGTCCCCGTCTTGTGCCCTATGACAGCATCTGTTCCGAGCAGCGGCTTGACGAGCCGGTCCTGCCCCGTTGTGCATTCTGTCATGGTTTTCCGGATAAAATCGGCATATTCCTCTTGCAGAATGTCCTGCGTGAGGAAAATTTCGAGCAGTCTCGCTGCGTCAAGTGGATTGCTCCAGTTGTCATAGCAGCGGTTGAGGTCTTTGTGCATGCCGTCCTCATTGACCGAAATGGAAAAATTTCCGGGCCCGAGCGAACGGATGAAGCGGTCAGTCTCCTTCACGCCAATAATGTATTTGAAAAGGATGTCGCAGGCATTGTTGTCGGATAGCTGGAGAGTGTATTGCAGCAGATCGGCAATGCTGATGCCGAAGTTGCTGTCAGGGAATCTGTCCCGAAGGGGGCTGTAAGTGTCTTTTTGCAGGTCTTCCGGCTCTATGTGTATCTTGTCGGTCAGATGTTTGCCTGATTTTGCAAGGTGGTCTGCGACGGCCAGTGCCTGATGAAACTTGAACACGCTCATCATCGGGTATTGCTTGTCGTTGTTCAGTGTCAATGTGTCCTTTCCGTTGAAAATCACGGCAATTCCCACTTCGGCATCCTTTCCGGAGACAATTTCCCTCAACCGCTGTTCCAAATCCTCTGCCGGATTGCATGCAACAGCCGCAAATATCATAAAGATCAATGATATACAATAAAATATCCTCGTCATTCCCTAATTTTTTACAAAAATAAATAAATTTGTATGCTGACGGTATTCATACAATAAATAATGGTGGAATATATATCCCCGGCGAGGAAGGGACATGTTGAAAAGTGGAAGGGCTCATGCATAGACATGGCATGCAGACCGCTTGTAATCAATGGTTATTGGCTTTTTGAAGGGCTTCCTGACACAGATTTGCTGAAGGATTCCCTTTCGGAGACTCTTACGCTCTATTATCCGCTTGCCGGGCGCATGAACGGAAACGAAGTGCTTTGCAACGGGGCGGGTGTGGGATTTGAAGCCGTTGATTTTCCGAAAATTGCCGCTGCAGATATCCCCAAAAACATCCTGCCGGACAAAAAATTTCATGCTTGCTATGACGCAAAGGGCGCAAATTCCGGCAAAACTCCGCTCATGAGCGTAAAAATCAGCAGGTTGGCTGATGCGGCAATTCTGAATGTCAAATGTTCACATTTTTGTGCCGACGGCAAAACTTTTTATGCCATGATGAACGCATGGGCTGCCATAGCGAGGGGAGAGAATGTCTCTGATATGCCCGAATACAATGACTCTTCCGTACTGTCAATCCTTGCCGCCTCGGATTTGTACAAACGTGTCATGAGCGGTAATGAAATGGCGGAAAGTCTTGTCTGTCAGGGCGGAATGCAGCGAATAAGGTCATCCGCTTTCCTGTCCATGATGTGGCAGAATGTGTCGGGAACGATGCGCAGGCAGTCTGGACCTTGTCATGTGTCCGAAGACAGGATTACAGCAATGCAGGAAGCGGTCATGAGCAAGCACGGAGTCCGTGTCGGGAGAAATGCCGTCCTGTCTGCGATTTCATTCGGGATTCTGAAAGAGCGTTTCAGGTGGTCCGGGCGGGAAATCAGTCTTGTGCACACGGCTGACCATAGGGAGAGAATTGCCGGGCTCGGGAAAAATTATGCCGGAAATGCGGCTTTTGTCCTGCGTCCGACCGTTTTCAGTGCGGATTTGCCTGCCGAGGATGTGGCCGTTTTGGTGGAAAACGACCTCAGGCAGATGCTTTCGTCCGAAACGGAGGCGGAATATTTCCCGCTTTATTGTTTGATGCTGGAAAAGAAGTTGCCGTATCTGCCGTTTGACGTGGTGTCGATGTGGAGAAGGAATCCTGCCACGTTCATTGTGAACAATTGCCTTAAATTCAATGTGTATGGAATGAACTTCGGGACCGGATTTCCTGCATTTGCGTGGCAGTTGGATTTTCCTGATCCAGTGCGTTTCTGGCCCGCACCGAATGATTTGGGCGGGATTTATCTTTATTTTGCCGGGAACTTTACATAGCCGAACATGCAAGGGGCTGTATCAAAATTATTGTTTGATACAGCCCCCGTTTTGAAAGAGTTGCCCGCTGAAATGTCAAGATGCCATGGAGGATGACACTTGCGGCACAGGGTGGGCAGAACGGCCTATTTCTCCGGAATCTCTTCCAGGACCTTCACGAGGAAGTCCCACCATTTCTTGACGGAAGGGATGTTGACACGCTCGTCAGGGGAATGCGGGCTGAGGATGGTAGGGCCGCAGGAAACCATGTCCCAATGAGGGTAGGTGCCGCCGAGGATGCCGCATTCGAGTCCGGCATGGATGGCCATGACGGCAGGTTCCTTCCCGTACATGCCGCTGTAGACTTTCTTCATGGTGTGAAGGATGAGGGAATTGCTGTTTGGAGCCCAACCGGAATAGCCGCCGGTAAATGAGGTTTCGGCTCCGGCAAGTTCGAACAGGGAGCGGAACTCCTCTGCAAGGGCCTCCTTCTCGCTGTCCACGGAGCTTCTCATAAGGGTCTTCACCTGGAAGAGTCCGTCTGCAGCAGAAACTATGGCGACATTGTTGGAGGTCTCCACAAGGCCAGGAACGGCATCACTCATTCTCCAGACTCCGTTCGGACATGCGTTCACGGCACGAAGCATTGACAATGCGGCATTATCGTCAATATATGAAGCCGGGGCAGAATCCAAAGGCTCCATCAGGAGCTCTGCATCAGGATCCGTCGCCGCATACTCATTTTTTACATCCTTTCTTACTGAAGCCACAAAGCTTTCTGCAGCAGAAACCATGTCTTCAGGAACAAGCACATCAGCAAATGCCTCACGCGGGATGGCATTTCTCATGTTGCCCCCGTCCACGGAAACAAGCTTCACACCATTTTCACGGAGAAGAGGCACAAGCGCCCTGACGAGCACCTTGTTGGCATTGGCACGGTAAAGGATGATGTCCATGCCCGAATGTCCCCCCTTCATTCCCTTGGCGGAAATCCTGTATGCCTTGTATCCTGCCGGAGCAGGCTTCATTTCATATTTGAGGGAAGCGGTGGCATCAAGGCCTCCGGCACACCCGACATACAGCTCGCCTTCGGTCTCAGAATCAAGGTTAATGAGGATATCGCCGTCAAGCAGGCCGGGCTTCAAGGCATTGGCGCCGGTCATGCCGGTCTCTTCGTCTACGGTCACGAGCACTTCCACCGGTCCGTGTTTCAAGTCTTTGGATTCCAGTACGGAAAGGGCGACAGCCACACCGAGGCCATTGTCAGCCCCTAGAGTGGTGCCGTCTGCACGCACCCAGTCCCCGTCGACCAAAGTCGTTATAGGGTCTTTTTCAAAGTCATGCACCTTGTCGGCATTCTTCTGCGGCACCATGTCGATATGGCCTTGCAGGATCACGCCCCTGCGCCCTTCCATGCCGGGAGTCGCCGGCTTCTTTATGATTATGTTCCCCACTTCATCCTTGATGGTCTCCAGACCGAGTGACTTTCCGAATTCATAAAGGTACCCGACAGCCTTGGCCTCTTTTTTTGAAGGTCTCGGAATCTGTGTCAGAGCATAAAAATTCTTCCATACGAGAGATGGATCAAGATCTTTGATTGTCATTATATGATGTATTAAAGTTTGTCAATATACGGGAAAGCTCATTTCACCTTTACGCTTGCAGGAATGGTACTCTCCCTGCCGAGCTGGTATACCGGAATCCTCGTCTGCATGACCACATTCATGCCGTCAAGCAGGCGGACAGTACATATTGAAGGTATCCTGTATGTCACTGACAGGAGCTTTGAAGCGGCCTTTGCCGCCTTCTCGTCGACAGGGACTGACGGAATTTCCTGAGGCACCAGTTCAAGGACCACCGGCCTTCCTGAAAGATTGTCAGCAGGCAGCAGGCCATCGGTATCGGAAATACGGAAGGCCACATACATCTGGCTCTCCCTGTCCTTCTGCGGAACCACTTCAAATGTCATCTTCTGGGTCCGATACTCGGTATAGCCTGTAAACATGGTCATATATTCATTTTCAAGGCGCGCAAGCTCTTCCACTGCCGCCCCCATGGCTTCACCGCTATAGGTGGCATCGGTGTCCCCGGTCACTATCTGAAGCCGTTTGTTCCTCAATTCAAAAATGAGGGATGCGGCTTCCGCAGCACGTTTTTCAAGAGATTTTTCCACCACCATGTCCTGATGCACGGCGACCTTATTGAAGGAGGACCGGCCTTTCACATTCCTGTACAGGGTAGCCTCCCCGGATGTCAGATTGGAGATGATGCCCTTCCCTGAGAAATCCCCCTGCACATCAGCCGGAAAACGCCAGGAATTGCCTTTGCCAAAGTTACCGTCAACTGTAGAGACAAGACCTTCGGATGTCAGGCGGAGCATCAGCGCCACAACATCCTTGCCGGCAGCATCAAGCACATAGCGTCTGCTCTGGTCGGCCTCGACAAGCGGAGTCACAGTCACCCCGGAAATGCTGCAGGCGGCCACATTCTTCTGCCTGACATCCATTCCGAGGTACTTCCTAGCATATCCGGCGTACGGACCTGCAAAAAAATGTTCCTGAACAGCTTCCACCTCTATGGCCAGGGAAGTGGAAGGCAATGAATAAGTCATGATACCTGCAGGGTCCTCGGCGGATCCGGTCTCCTGCCCATACACAGGCACAAAGGCACACAAAAGCCCCATCAGGGCGGCAATGCAATATGATTTCATAATCATGGGTCTGAATTACACTCTCCAAAGATAGCAATAATACTTAAATTTCCATTTGAATTTTCATCGGTATGAATTTTATCAAGAAAAGTTCGGGTACCGTCTTAATTTTTTGTCCATAATTATTACCTTTGTTTGAAACATACTGATATTAACTCAAAAATTTAATAAACGCATTATGTTCAAAGGTCAACCCAAAGGGCTCTTTGCCCTCGCTCTCGCCAACACGGGTGAACGCTTCGGCTACTACACCATGCTGGCGATTTTTCTGCTGTTCATCCAGGCCAAGTTCGGCTTTTCAAGTGCCGCGGCCACGCAGATCTATTCCATTTTCCTCGCTGCGGTATATTTCATGCCTCTCCTCGGAGGAATACTTGCAGACAAGATAGGATTCGGGAAATGCGTGACGATAGGCATCGGGGTGATGTTTCTCGGCTACCTCTGCCTTTCAATCCCTACCGGCCCGGATGTATTCGGCAAAGTGCTGATGTTCGGAGCACTGGCCCTCATATCAATAGGCACGGGCCTGTTCAAGGGCAATCTGCAGGTGATGGTGGGCAACCTCTATGACGACCCGAAATATTCAGCCAAACGTGATTCGGCATTCAGCCTCTTCTACATGGCCATCAATATAGGTGCAATGTTCGCCCCTACGGCAGCCAAGGCCGTGACCAACCATTTCCTCGGCAAATCAGGACTCTCCTATGATGCGAATGTGCCTGCCCTCGCCCACCAGTTCATGGACGGGACCATCAGCATGGAAAACATGGACAAGCTCACCGGCATCCAGATGACAATGACCGGGGCATCAGGAATGGATCTCGCCACATTCTGCAGCACATACATCGAAAAACTCTCAACGGCATACAATTACGGTTTCGCCGTGGCATGTCTCTCACTGATAGTTTCCGTATTGATATATTTCAGCTGCAGACCTTGGTTCAGGCATGCCGACGTGAACGCCAAGCAGGCGAAGGCAGCCCACATCAATGAGCCGGAACTCACTCCGGAGCAGACCAAGAGCCGCATCACCGCCCTTCTCCTCGTGTTCGCGGTGGTGATCTTCTTCTGGATGTCATTCCACCAGAACGGCGCCACGATGACCCTCTTCGCAAGGGACTACACCCAGAGCACAGTCGAAGGCGTCACCAGAATCGGATTCAACATCTGGAGCCTTGCCCTCATAGCAATATCCATCTACACTCTTGCAGGGACAGTCCAGTCAGAGACCGGCAGAGGAAAGATGCTCTCAGGCATTGCCACACTGGCCCTCTGGGGTGGTGCATATTTCTTCTACAGCCAGATGGACCAGACAGTAAGGATCCAGCCGTCAGACTTCCAGCAGTTCAATCCGTTCTTCGTGGTGGCACTCACACCTATATCCCTTGCCATCTTCGGGGCACTTGCCAAAAAGGGCAAGGAGCCTTCCGCTCCGAGAAAGATCGGATTGGGAATGATTGTGGCCGCAGCCGGATTCTTCATCCTCACATTCGGGTCAATAGGCCTGGCCTCTCCGAAAGAGCTCGGCGGAACCGTCAGTCCGGAACTCGTATCGCCTAACTGGCTCATCTCCACATATCTCGTGCTGACATTTGCGGAACTCCTTCTCTCCCCTATGGGAATCTCCTTTGTTTCAAAGGTTGCCCCTCCGAAATATAAGGGAGCGATGATGGGATGCTGGTTTGCCGCTACTGCAGTAGGCAACTATCTCGTGTCAATACCCGGATTGCTTTGGGACAAGCTTCCTCTGTGGGGCATCTGGGTACTGCTCATCACCCTCTGCCTGCTTTCAGCCCTCTTCATATTCTCCATAATGAAGAAACTCGAGAATGCCACGAAATAGGCACCATTGATACAGATACTGAAAAAGATGCCTCTGAAAAGTCCTGACTTTTGAGGCATCTTCTTTTATTTATACGACATTTTGTCAGACAAACGTCCCGGACAAAAATGACACCCGACATGCAGCACCGGCAAGAAACAATTGAAAAGTCCTGAAATAACATAAGAAATTTGTTCTGCTGTCTTTGGCATGAATTATGACGCCATATTATTACCATATTATTATATGACCAGTTAAGATTCGATACCATGAAAAGGATATTAATTTTTCTATGCGTGCTGATGACAGTGACTGTCAATGCACAGGAAAAGAGATTCAAGTATCAGGGAGAAGCGGTGCTGGGATATACGTTCGGCCTTGAAGAAGATTTCCATTATGCAAAAATAGACATCATCAACGGAGTGAGATTTTCTAGGTACCTTTATGCCGGAGCAGGAATAGGCATAGCACGGAATTTCAGTGATGAAGAAACCTATTTTCCTATCTATCTCGATGTGAAAGGCTATTTCCCCGTAGCCAATAACCTCGACCTTATGGCCGGTGTAGATGTAGGGACAAAAATAGATTATGGATACGGAACCTCCGGAGGACTGCTGTTGCAGCCGGCATTCGGCATATGTACGGCTATGCGCAAGAATTTTGCGTTGAATATCGCATTGAAATACGAACTCTATTCATATAGGATGAATGACCCTCTCATCAATTCGAAATTGAAGACCAATCAGATCGGCATAAGCCTAGGCTTTGTCTTTTAAGGACGTACAATCACGCCGTCTTTCTTTAGGGACGACGTGAGCCTCAGCAGGACCGGACAACTGTCACCGGCTAGAGATAATAGTCGCAGTTGTATCTGTTGAGGATATCCATCTGGGTGTAGTTGTCCTTCCGGACAAGAGGCTTTCCAATAAGCAGCCAGTCGGTCATGGCAGAAATGGCCGAGGCGGCCTGGCTGTCCGAATGCTGCGCAATGAGCAGCTGTACATAGCCCTCCCTGAGTGCTGCAAGATTCTTCTCCACGACATCAAAGCCGACCACACGGCTTGACCTTATCTCCCTTTCCCTGAGATAGTCTGCCACAAGATGTATCCTCGAATTGAACATCACCATATAGGCTGCCTGTTCCGGACCGGCCGCAAACAGCCTGTCCAGTTTGGCAAATATGTCATTCCTGTCCTTTGGATCTATGAAGACATTGTCTATCAGACAATCGGGATAATGCTCATTCATATAGTCCATGAATCCCGTCCTGCGTGTGACAGTAGGGTCCGAAAGACCTTTCTTGTCCCTGGATATCCTCACTATCGTGACTTTCTTCACGTCCGCCCCGTCCGTCAGCAGGTCGGCACACAGATAGCCGCTCTGGTACATCGGCATGCCGAAATATGCCAGATAGTCATCATCCTCAAGTTTGGAATCAATATACATGTATGCTATTCCCCTGTTGTTCAACTCCTTCACAAATTTAAGGGTTTCCATCCTGAACATAGGGGCGATGATGACCCCGGTAGGGTTTTCCTCCAAAGTCATTGCACATGCCCTCTGGAAAGACTCCATGTCATACTGGTCATACTGCACGGTTACAACCGAGATGCCGTAAGAGGAAGCGAACTCCATCCCTTTTTTTATTCCCTTGTCTGTAAGTTCCCAGAAATCCCCTGCAGCAAATTCCGGAATGATGCACACTATCTTGTGCACCTTCTTGGAAGCCAGAAGGGAGGCATATATGTTCGGCTTGTATCCGAGCTCCTCGATGACCTTCAGCACCCGTTCCCTGCTTTTGGAAGAAACCTCTCCCCTGTTGTGCAGAACCCTGTCCACCGTACCCTTGGAAACCCCGGAAAGCCGGGCGACATCATTGATTGTTATTTTGTTGTCCATCTTCATTCCATGAACTTTTTATCATTTTTAAAGGACTGCCATTCAACGGCGGGAACAAATTTACAAAAATTTCCGTGAACGCACACGACAATCGGAAAATATTGCTATTTTTGCAAAGTTTGCTTCAAAAGCCTATTGGAAAACAGACTTTTCTGAAAAAATGACAAAACATTTAAATCAATACAAAATGCCAAAAGTAATCACATTCGGAGAGATCATGCTCAGACTGTCTACTCCAGGTTATCTAAGATTTTCACAAGCCAGGGAATTTGCAGCCACCTTCGGAGGCGGAGAAGCAAATGTGGCGGTATCTCTTGCCAACTATGGCATAGAGACGGAATTCGTCACAAGATTCCCGAGAAATGACATTGCACAGAGCTGCATAAAGGATCTTCACAGCTATGGGGTCGGCACAAGGCACTGCATCTTCGGGGGTGACAGGCTCGGAATCTATTTTCTTGAAACCGGAGCCGTGGCCCGTCCGAGCAAGGTGGTCTACGACAGGGCACATTCCTCAATTTCAGAAATTGAAAAGGGAATGATAGACTGGGACAAGGTGTTCGAAGGAGCCGACTGGTTCCACTGGACCGGCATCACCCCTGCCATCAGCCAGGGAGCTGCAGATGTGTGCCTCGAAGCTATCCAGGCAGCCAACAGGCTCGGCGTGACCGTGTCCTGCGACCTCAACTACAGGAAAAATCTCTGGAAATACGGGAAGACTGCTTCAGAAGTCATGCCGGCCCTCGTGGAGGGATGCGACGTAATCCTCGGAAATGAGGAAGACGCGGAAAAAGTATTCGGCATCAAGCCTGAAGGCTTTGACGTGACTGCCACAAAAGGAGAGGTGAACGCAGCGGAATTTGAAAGCGTATGCCGCCAGCTCATGGCAAAGTTCCCGCGCGCAAAGAAAGTCATCATCACCCTCAGAGGCTCAATCAACGCTAACCACAATACATGGGGCGGAGTCCTCTTCGACGGAGAAAAGTTATATCAGTCACCACGCTACGACATCACCCACATCGTAGACCGCGTCGGAGGCGGAGATTCGTTCATGGGCGGCCTGATCTACGGTCTTCTCACCTGGACCGGAGACGACCAGAAGGCACTCGACTTCGCAGTGGCGGCATCCTGCCTGAAGCACACCATCTTCGGCGACTTCAACCAGGTGACCGTGGCCGAAGTGGAAAATCTCATGAAAGGTGACGGAAGCGGAAGGGTATCAAGATAAATGCATCGGATTATGGCAAAATACAGCAAATCAGAAGTATTGGCGGCAGTAAAGGAAACGGGCATGGTCCCGGTGTTCTATCATGCCGACCTTGAAACGGCCAAGAATGTGGTCAAGGCCTGCTATGAAGGCGGCGTGAGAGCCTTCGAATTCACCAACCGCGGAGACTTTGCGCATGAAGTGTTCGGTGAACTTGTGAAATACGCCAACAGGGAACTTCCGGGGATGATCCTCGGCGTCGGGTCGGTAGTAGACCCGGGTACTGCAGCCCTGTATATACAGCTCGGAGCCAATTTTGTGGTCGGCCCGCTCTTCAACCCTGCAGTCGCCCCCGTATGCAACCGCAGGCTCATCCCGTACTGCCCGGGCTGCGGAAGCGTTTCTGAAATCGGAGCCGCACAGGAACTCGGATGCGACCTCTGCAAGGTATTCCCGGGAGACGTGCTCGGGCCTGCCTTCGTCAAAGGACTCCGCGCTCCGATGCCGTGGAGCCAGATCATGGTGACAGGCGGAGTGAAGCCGACCAAGGAAAATCTCGAAGGCTGGTTCAATGCAGGAGTGACATGTGTAGGGATGGGCAGCAACCTCTTCCCGAAAGACGTGATAGCCGCCAAAGAATGGGGCAGGATCACTGAACTCTGCCGCTCAGCCCTGGACATCATCCGCGATGTCAGGAAATAGACCACAGAATTAACATTGGGGCCAGCCCCAATGACATCTAAACAACCAAACAATTTCAAATGGAACAAAGTACTTCAAAAAAACTGATGACCAACTGGCGCTGGTGGATGGTGGTACTGCTTTTCGTGGCCACTACCGTCAACTATATGGACCGCCAGGTGCTCTCCCTGACATGGAAAGATTTCATCGCTCCGGAATTCCACTGGACCGATGCCGACTATGGACTCATAACCGCCGTATTCTCAATCGTCTACGCAGTATGCATGCTCTTTGCCGGCAAGTTCGTTGACTGGATGGGGACAAAGAAGGGATATCTCTGGTCCATCGGAATCTGGTCAACGGGAGCCTGCCTCCACGCAGTCTGCGGCTGGCTGACAGTCCACATCGAAGGTTATGAAAGTGCAGCTGCCATGACGGCAGTCGAAGCAGGATCCGCCGCGGCACTGGCCATTGCATCCACAAGCGTGTGGCTTTTCATTGCAGCCAGATGTATCCTGGCACTCGGTGAAGCCGGGAACTTTCCTGCAGCGATCAAGGTGACAGCTGAATATTTCCCGAAAAAAGACAGGGCGTTCGCGACCTCCATCTTCAACTCCGGGGCATCCATCGGAGCATTGATCGCCCCTGCAACCATTCCTGTCCTCGCCCAGTTCTTCAAGGACCGTGGCGTCGGCGGCGGCTGGGAAATGGCATTCATCATCATAGGTGCCCTCGGATATATCTGGATGGCATTCTGGGTGTTCATGTACAACAAGCCTGAAAAGTCAAGGCATGTGAATGCTGCTGAACTCGAATACATCCACCAGGACGAGAAGGATGAGCCGGAGGCTGCCGCAAAGCAGAATACGGAGCAGAAAAGCATCCCGCTCTGGAAATGCTTCACCTACAGACAGACGTGGTCATTCATCGTCGGCAAGTTCTTTACCGACGGCGTATGGTGGTTCTACCTGTTCTGGGCTCCGGCATATTTTTCAGACCAGTACGGCTATGCCTCAAGCTCAGGAATGGGAGTCGCCCTGATCACGACACTCTATGCAATAGTGACGGTACTCTCCATCTTCGGGGGCTACCTCCCGAGGCTTTTCGTGGAGAAGAAAGGGATGAACCCGTACGCAGGCCGCATGCTTGCAATGCTCATATTCGCATTCCTTCCGCTCCCTGCCCTCTTCGCCCAGAGCGCTGGCGCCGTTTCAGTATGGTGGCCGGCGATCATCATCGGTCTCGCCGGAGCCGGACACCAGGCATGGTCTGCCAACCTGTTCTCCACAATCGGTGACATGTTCCCGAAATCCGCCATTTCCACCATCACCGGCATCGGAGGCATGGCAGGCGGCATCGGTTCTTTCTTCATCCAGCTTGGAGCAGGAAAACTTTTCGACTATTCTGCCGAAATGGGAACTGCATTCCATTTCCTCGGCTTTGAAGGCAAGGCTGCCGGCTATATGATAGTATTCTGCTGCTGTGCAGTGGCCTATCTCGTAGCCTGGATGATAATGAAAGCCCTCGTGCCTAAATACAAGGTCATAGGACTTGACTGATACCAGCGGCCACTTTGAACATAGAGGAAGCGCATCCCGAAAGTTCCCATACTTTCAGGGTGCGTTTCTTTTAATGTCTATCAGCAAAATCCATTCTGCCGTAGAATGGTGCCCGGAGCGGAAGAATCCGCACAGATGCCCCGCGGACTTCACACCGGATGGCTCTTCATAGGTAGTCTTCAGATAATCATGCTCATTTTTGGATGTCGCTTTTTATGACAAAACGGCATCTGTCTCTGATGACGGCATCCTGACGTGTTGTCAGGACTGACATTATGTCACAAGTTCAGATTGGCAGATATTTTGTTGGGAGCCGGGCGGCATTCTCCATACAAGACGCATGACAGAATGCCGGAAAATGAAGCAGGAAAAATAAAAAAAGACAAGATATGGAACAGGAAAATAAAGAAAAAGAGATCATCTCCGAAGAAAATATCCAGAATACTCCGGACAATCCTCAGGAATCTTCAGCAACGGAACAGAATGAGAGCGGGAAAAAGGAAGAAAAGATGTCAAGGAAAGAGGCCAAGGAACTGAAGAAGGAAAAGGAAAGAGCAGAGAAGCTGGAAAAGGAACTGGCCGAGGCAAAGGAGAAGATAGCCAGGGAAAAGGATGACTACATCAGGCTCATGGCTGAATTTGACAACTTCCGCAGGCGCACGGCCCAGGAGAAGCTGGATCTTGTCAGCACCGCATCGGAAGAAACCATAAAAGGGCTGCTCCCGGTACTTGACGATTGTGAAAGGGCACTTGACGTGCTCGCCAAATCCACGGACAGCGATGCCGCAAAGGAAGGCACGGAGCTGATATTCAACAAGCTCATGGGCTATCTCAAGAGCAAGGGACTGGATACGATCGAGGCAAGGGACAAGGAGTTCAACACTGATGTACACGAAGCCGTAGCCCAGTTCCCGGTCAATGAGGAAGACAAGAAAGGGAAAGTGTTCGACGTGGTCCAGACGGGATACACGCTCAACGGCAAGGTCATAAGATTTGCCAAGGTCGTAGTAGGTATCTGATGACAAACGGAAACCTGGACAGTAACCTGAAAAACAATTTAGGAGAAAGAGGAAATGGCAGAGAAAAGAGATTATTATGAAGTGCTGGGCGTGGACAGGAACGCCTCACTTGACGAAATAAAGAAGGCCTACAGGAAAAAGGCAATCCAATATCATCCTGACAAGAATCCCGGCAACAAGGAAGCCGAAGAGAAATTCAAGGAAGCCGCAGAGGCTTATTCAGTGCTGAGCGATCCTGACAAGAAAGCCAAATATGACCAGTTCGGACATGCCGGGCTCGGAGGACAGCCGGGACCTGACTTCAGCGGCGGATTCGGCGACCTGAACGACATCCTGAACAACCTCTTCGGAGGCGGGTTCGGAGGTTTCAGCGGATTCGGAGGCTTCGGCGGGACCAGAGGTTCAAGCCAGGGTCAAAGGGTCTATAGAGGTCGAGACATCCGTGTACGCGTGAAGATGACCCTAGAAGAAATAGCCAGAGGAGCAGAGAAGGAAGTTTCAGTTGAAAGGAGCGTGCCGTGCCCTGACTGCAACGGGAAAGGCGCAAGAAACAGTGCGGACATCAAGACTTGCCCGGCCTGCAAGGGAACAGGACAGATCAAGAGGGTTGTCAACGGCATCTTCGGCCAGACCATAAGCTACTCGACCTGCCAGCAGTGCGGAGGAGAAGGCAAGATCATCAGCAACCCTTGCCACACATGCGGAGGCAGCGGTCTGGTACGCAAGAGGGAAACCGTAAAGGTGAACATTCCAGCCGGAGTGGAAAACGGGATGCAGCTCACAATACGCGGGGCGGGCCATGCCGCCAAGAACAACGGAGTGAACGGCGACCTCCTCGTCCTTATTGAGGAAGTTGAGCATCCATACCTGAAACGTGACGGGAACAACCTCACATATACAAAGATAATTTCAGTCATGGACGCCATGCTCGGGACAACTGCCGAGATACCTTGCCTCGACGGCAACTACAAGGTCAAGGTGGAACCGGGCACCCAGTCCGGGACGGTAGTCAGGCTCAAAGGCAAAGGTCTTCCGTCAGTCAACAGCTACGGCACCGGCGACCTTTATGTCAAATTCATAGTATGGATCCCGAAAAAACTCAACAAGAACGAAAAGGAGCTTTTTGAAAGCATAAGGAACAACGACACATTCACCCCTTCCCCGAGCAAGGAAGACAAGAGTTTCTTCGACAGGCTTCGGGACATGTTCTGACTCTGACGGCAAAGGCATCCGCATGTCCTGCGGACACATGGATCAGGACAGTTACAGACCATAAGCAGCAAAACAAAAAAGGACCCTGTCAATCTCCATTGCGGAACAATGGGTGACAGGGTTCCTTTCATTTCAGACGGGAATATGCAGTTTCCGGATGTCCGGTCTGCAGACTCACCTGGCTGATGCAGCCGATGCACCTGTCATCTGTACCGGTGAGGTCACAGTCCGGGCTCCAAGAAGAATGAATTCCTCTCCTGCATTTTCAGAAAGCGGGACGGAAGATGCAGAAGATGCCCTGACAAGCCGGTAAGGTGCGATGCTGTAGTCGCTCACGATATATTCAGGCTTGAAAAGGTCCATTGATTCATAGTAATTTCCTCCGCTGTACAGGAAATAATCCATACCGCTGACACGGTACTCCTCGCCATTGCCCGGATCTGTAAAGCTGTCACATTCAAGCACAATCGAACCGTCCTCACCGAATGAGCCGTGACACAGCACATTACTGGTTGTCCACACAAGATACGACTCCTGCTCCGGATTATAGAAACGGTATTTCAGATAGGCATAGTACATTCCTACCATTCCATAGTAGTCAAATGTCGAAACTGATACATTACCGTTGTCATAGGTCATGATGAACGGTGCCACGTCCCTGTTTCCTATTGTCGTGATTCCCCATCCGGAAACTCTGAAACTTTCATTTGTCCTGTACGGCTCTATCTCGATGGTGAACTCCTGCGGCTGGCCTGAGATTTCTGAAGAAGCAGAAGTCACAGTCCACGTTCCGACATATCTTTCATATGCCGCCTCACCCTCAGGAATGCTGCCGGTCCTGGACTCCGCCGTGACTATAGTCCTGCCATGGACATTTGTTGCCATCACGACAAGCATATAGTCCGTATCTGCCTCCAGGTCGTCAGAGGACTGCACGCTATAACCTGCATCAGAGTTGATCATATCTATCACGGATCCGCCCATGGCGGTACCGTACCTGTTGCAGACCTGCTCATATCCGCCCATCTCCTCTACCCTGGCTTCTATTGTAGCCTTTTCGGCAAGCACATATCTGCATTCACGCACGTCCGTGCCGGAGATAGCCACATCAAGACAATAATACTCGGCTCCTTCCGCAGGAGTCATGGAAGCCTCAAGGACAGGGACATCCGATGTGCCGTCGCTTATCCCTCCCCAGTCCTGAGGAATCATGGTATAGTCCGCCATCAGTGTACATCCTGTAAAGCAGTCACGGAATGAAGTGATTGCAGTAAAGCCGTTGTCGGCGGACCTTTCATAAAGATGTACCTTCTTTCCGTCCACCAGGGTATACGGAGACTCGCCCGTGAATGCCGAACATCCCTCAAAAGTGCCTGCAGCCGTACGTATGCTGCGCATGCCGTCGAAAATTCCTGCCGGAAGAGACTCCAGTGAAGTACAGCCGTTGAACAGGTTGGAAATGATGGTCACACCTGTGAAATTCTCAAAGAAGTCCTCCGGAACCGTCTTGAGCGATGTACAGTTCGCAAACATGTTGGCAACCGTAGTCCCTCTGCTGACGCTTTCCGGGAAATAATCCGATGGCACGGATGTGATCTGCGTGCAGTCTCGCCACAGTGAGGACACATTTACAAGAGATGTCAGTCCTTTCAGAGACGGGAATTCGAAAAGCGATGTACAGCCCTGGAACATGGACGAGACACTCGTCACCTTGGACAATCTGTCGAAGATACCTGACGGCAGACTGCGGAGAGAAGAGCAGTTCCTGAAGAGATTCGGCATGTTGGTCACTTCCGTAAGGGCATCAAGAAAGCCCTCCGGAACAGTCTCCAAAGCCGAGCATTCGGCGAACATCGTTCCGACATTCGTCACTTTCGACTGGTTACGCAGCAATCCTGCAGGGAATGACCTTATGGAAGAACATTCCGTGAACGCACTGGACATGTTGGTGATCTCATGATTGGATGCAAACAGATCGGCAGGGACTTCCGTCAATGACACGCATCCGTTGAAGATACCCGAAACATTCTCAAGCGCAGGCATATTGGAAAGGATGCCGTCCGGAACGGACTTAAGGGAAGAACAGTCGGCAAACAGCGACGAGGCAGCAGTTACGGCAGGGTTGGATGCGAACATGTTGCCGGGTACCGTCTCAATGGACGAACATCCGGAGAACATGGACGAGACATCATCCAGCCCGGCGGCTGAAGACAGCAGATCCTCCGGAACCGATGTCAGGGAAGAACATCCGTAGAACATCCTGCTTGCCGAAGTGACATTCCTGAATGCTTCAGGGTCCGGCGACGGCACTGATACCAGCGAAGTATTGTTGTTGAACGCATATGAAAGGGATGTCACACCGAGCCTGCCCCACTGGATGACACCGGTAATGGCTCCTGCCACATTCCTGTTTACAGGCTGTCCGTTGATCTGTTCAGCCGAGCCACTGACAGAAACATAGTATACCCCGGAAGAGGAATAAGTATGATTTATATAGGTATTTGCTCCAGACACTGTCCTTGAGACCTCTTCGACATTGCCATCGCCCCAATCCACGGTCACGTTGACCTCGCCTCTCAACGGCAGGTATACCATATTGGAATATGAAGCTCCGCTTCCGGTGTATTCTGAGGCCTTTACTGAAAACACAAGGGCATCATCATCATAGTCCGCCAACTGCCAGATAAGTATAGTCTCCAGAACTGAACCTCCCTCCGTCTGCAGCCTGATTTCAGCCTGACGCATGGCGCCGGCATTGGCCGCCACATTGAATGTCAGGGTATCGGTGCGCATTTCAGCACGTGTCCCCACAGTGGATATCCACTCCCGGGCCTCCTCCGGTATCACGATGTCATAATCCATATCCGTCTCAACCTCAACCGATACGGATCCGCCGGAAGCAGGGGCCTCTGCAGATGATGTGGAGATGTTAAGCTCGCCTGTGACAAATGTAAGCGTCCTCATCACTGTCCTGTAACCCCCGTCATTGGCAAGAACGACCACCTTTCCTGTCGAGCCGCTTTCCGGAGCGGTCACAGTAATGACTCCGGATACCCCGGTCTCATCAGTTTCCGTTTCCGCCATCCATCCGTTACCGGCAATCGCCTCGACAACGGCACATGAGTCAGCCCCGGACAGGACAAACCTTACCTCGATGCTGCCCCCCGGGCTGATATAGTCCTCTGCAGGGTCAAGAGATATTCCGAACATGGCATGTACATCAAAGGCAAGTACGGTATCATCATGCAGGGTGATATAAACAATCTTTCCGTCATCACTGACCGTGACATCCTTTATGAGGGAAGGATCAGCATCAGCCTGGGCATCTCCGCATTCAATCCATGTTACGCCGCCGTCATAAGAAACGAACCATTTTCCTTCTTCAATCTTGAACTCGGGCGTGACGCCGTCATTGCCTGACACAGGCAGCCTGTTGCCCTCGTCGTCCAGTATGAACTCACCGTCCAGGGTCCAGCAGTAGACCCCATCGGAATCCATGAGCACTCCTATCTGAGGAGAATATCCAGCCGCGCCGTCCCGCACGGTAACGGACGAAGCGGTCCCGTCAGCAGAAACCATTTCTATCGTATAGCTCCCGTCTTCATTTTCAGTGACTCCGGTGATGAAACGTTTTCCCGAAATGAGGTCATAAAGGCTTGACAATTCGGAATTGAGAGACTCGACTTTTTCCTCCAAAGAGGAAAGACGGTCGTCCAGTCCGTCGATCTGACTCTGGAGATCGGCTTCATCGCTGCATGCCCAGACAACGGACAGCAGCACGAAAAAGGAAAGGATTTTTTTCATGATTTGGAAAGTTTTATTGTCATCTCCAAATTTAACTCATCATGACGACAATTCCTAATG
>JADIMO010000067.1 GCA_017694755.1 Candidatus Cryptobacteroides merdavium | reverse complement strand
ACCACGGCCATGAGGATATTGTGCGGGCTGAGCGTGCCGACATCCGGCGGCGGCACCGTAGCCGGATATGACATTGTCAGGCAGCCTGAGAAGATAAAGAGGCATATAGGCTACATGAGCCAGAAGTTTTCGCTTTATTCCGACCTGAAGGTCTGGGAGAACATCAGGCTTTTCGGGGGCATATACGGTCTTTCCGGCAAGGAGATAGCTGCAAAGACATCGGAAATCCTGTCGGCCTTGGGCATGGAGGATGTGCGTAATTCGTTCGTGTCCTCGCTTCCTCTCGGCTGGAAACAGAAGCTGTCGTTCAGCATAGCGATGATCCATGAGCCGGACATAGTCTTTCTGGACGAGCCGACGGGCGGGGTGGATCCGGAGACCAGACGCAGGTTCTGGGAACTGATATATGATGCCGCCACCAGGGGAGTCACGGTGTTCGTGACCACTCATTATATGGATGAAGCTGAATATTGTGACAGAGTGTCCGTCATGGTAGACGGCAGGATCGCCGCCCTTGACTCTCCTGCCGGGCTCAAGCGGACATACGGGGCGGCGGACATGGACGGAGTGTTCCGGATATTGGCAGGAAGGGCCGTGCGTAAAGAATAGGAGGGTTTTCTGATGAAAGAGTTTCTTGCATTTGTCAGAAAAGAGTTCAACCATATCCTCAGAGACAGGAGGACCATGCTGATAGTACTCATCCTGCCGGTGGTGCAGATGATACTTTTCGGCTATGCCGTGCGTACCGAGATCGAGCATGCCCGTGTGGATGTGGTCGGCGACATGTCCGATCCGGAGGTCAGGAGGATAGTTGACAGGATGGACAACAACAGGTACCTCGACATTCAGGAGGTGCTTCCTTCCACGGGGCTCATTTCCTCAAGGTTCAAAAGGAACGAGGCTGATGTGGCGGTGTGCTTTGAGCGGGATTTCGGCACCAGACTCGGCAAGACCGGCACGGGCCATGTGAAGGTGATCGGGGACGGATCTGACCCGAATTCAGCGCAGATGATTGTGAATTATGTGATGGGTGTCCTCCGGAGTGAGCAGGCGGAAATCTCCGCAGAGCTTTCCGGTCAGGAATCCTCCGTGGCGTTCACCCCTTCCGTGCAGCTGATGTACAATCCTGCCATGAAGTCGGCATATAATTTCGTCCCCGGAGTCATGGGGCTGATTCTGATGATAATATGTTCGATGATGACTTCGGTGTCCATAGTCAGGGAGAAGGAGACCGGGACAATGGAACTGTTGCTTGCCTCTCCTGTCAAGCCGCTGTGGATATTGGTCAGCAAGGTCCTTCCGTATCTGCTCGTGTCCACCGTCAACTTCATCACGATTCTTCTGCTGTCGAGGTATATGATGGGTGTGCCGCTCAGGGGCAGCCTCCTTCTCCTGTCCGCAGTGGCTGTCCTGTTCGTGTTCACCTCCCTTTCCCTCGGCCTGCTCATTTCCGTGGTGGCATCCACGCAGAAGACTGCCTTGCTGCTTTCCGGGATGGGGCTGATGATGCCTACGGTGCTGCTTTCGGGTATCATATTCCCGTGTGAGAACATGCCTGCGGTATTGCAGTGGCTTTCGCATCTCATTCCTGCCAAATGGTTCATAATCATGGTAAAGAAGATAATGATACAGGGAGCGGGATTCCCTTATATAATAAAGGAGTTCTGCATATTGGCAGGGATGACCGCATTTCTGCTGACGGTGGGTGTCAGAAAGTTCAGAATCAGGCTGTAGACGGCCGTCCGGATATGCCGGTAATGATCGGTTTGCCGTAGATTTCACGATCTTTCAGACATCAGGACCGGCATGACCTCAAAAAAAGAATTAGTATGTGGAAATATTTGATTGAAAAGGAGTTCAGACAGTTTTTCCGGGATCCCATGCTCCCGAGGATAGTCATCGTGTTCCCTCTGCTCATGATGCTGGTGTTCCCTTTCGCGGCCAACATGGAAGTGAAGAACATCAATCTTGTCGTGGTGGACAATGACAGGACGGACATTTCTGCCGAACTGATAGAGAAGTGCACAGGCTCGGGCTATTTCCGGCTCAAGGCCGTATGCAGCGATCCCCGTGAGGCGCAGGAGATGATGGACAGGAACACGGTGGATGCCATCCTTACCATAGGACAGGGCTTCAGCCTGGGTATAGTGACGGGAGAGGACTTTCCCGTGGGCATAAAGGTGAATACCGTGAACGGGACCAAGGGAAGCATCGGCTCGCAGTATCTCTCAGACTGCATAATGCTGTTCATGAAGCAGTTCGCGGGCGACGGCTCCTCTTCTCCGCAGACCGCTTCCGGCCCAGTGATAGACACCGCCCCAAAATATTACTACAATCCTTATATGGACTATAAGGTGTTCATGGTACCTGCGCTCATGGTCATAGCCGTCACGATGGTGACCGGCTTTTTCCCCGCTCTGAACATCGTAGGCGAGAAGGAGGCGGGGACAATAGAGCAAATGAATGTTTCCCCGGTGAGCAAGACCGCTTTCATCGTCTGCAAGATGATCCCATATTGGGTGATAACATTCTTCATGCTCGGAATGTGCCTCCTCATTGCCTGGCTCGTGTTCGGCTATGTGTGCAGGGGCAGTCTCTGGGGCGTGGTGCTGTTCACGGTGCTGCACATAATGGTGACGGCAGGGCTCGGTCTGCTGATTTCCAGCTACAGCGAAAATGCCCAGCAGGCCATGTTCATAATGATGTTCTTCGTGCTGATATTCATGCTGATGAGCGGAGTCTTCACCCCGGTTTCCTCCATGCCTGCATGGGCCAGGGCCATCACGTACGCCAATCCTCTCCGCTATTATGCAGATGCCATGAGGGCCATCTTCCTGAAAGGCAGTTCAGTGGCTGACCTGTGGTATGATGCCGCCGGCCTGCTGGCAATCGGAGTCACCGTCCTTTTCTGGGCCGTCAGGAGCTACCGCAAGACTTCATGACTGTTTCATTTGTGGCGTGTTTTTATTATTTTTGCCCCTGTTTGAAAATTTTTTATGATGAATACGGCTGGAAAAATGTTTTTCATTGCAGGAATGGCCGCATCTGCAGCGGCATGCAGCCCGTCCGGAAACGGCAGTGCGGACGGGGAATTCAAATATCTGATAGATGAGTTTGCCGATCTTAAGATAATGAGATACCAGGTGCCCGGGTGGGACAGCCTCTCCCTCAGGCAGAAGGAATATGTATACCATCTGAGCGAGGCCGCCAAATACGGAAGGGACATCATCTGGATGCAGAACTGCAGGTACAACCTCCCTGTAAGGAAGGTGCTCGAAAACATCCTCGAAAACTATGGCGGGGATAGGGATTGCAAGGATTTTCAGGACTTTACGGTCTATGCCAAGCGTGTCTTCTTCAGCAACGGCATACATCACCATTATGCTGAGGACAAGTTCTTCCCTGAATGCTCCGAGGAATATTTCAGGTCGCTGATGGAGGCCGTGGGTGACGGGGAGAAATGTGCTGAACTGCTTCCGGTGATATATGACCCTGAAGTCTTTCCGCAGAGGAAGTCCAATGACCCGACTAAAGACATCGTGCAGGCTTCGGCCGTCAATTTCTATGAAAATGTGACTAGGGACGAAGTGGATGCCTTCTACAAGGCGATGTTGGACCCGTCCGATGACACTCCGGTTTCATACGGGCTGAACAGCAAGGTGGTGAAAGGTGAGGACGGTGTCATCCGGGAGGAAGTCTATAAGGTCGGAGGCCTTTACGGAGCTGCCATAGAAAAGATTGTGGCGGAGCTGGAAAAGGCGGCGGAATTTGCCGAGAATGATGCCCAGAAGCAATATATAGCCACACTTGTGGAATATTACAGGACCGGGGATCTGAATCTCTGGGACAAATACAATATAGAATGGGTGCAGGACACTCTCGGCACCGTGGATTTCGTGAACGGCTTCGTTGAGGACTATAATGACCCTCTCGGCCGCAAGGCCACCTGGGAAGGGCTTGTGAACATAAAGGATCACGAAGCCTCGCAGCGTACCGAGATCCTGAGTGCCGAGGCACAGTGGTTCGAGGACCATTCCCCTGTTGACCCGCGCTTCAGGAAGCCGCATGTGAAGGGAGTTTCCGCCAAGGTTATAGATGCAGTGGCCCTTGCAGGTGACTGCTATCCTTCCACCCCTATCGGAATAAATCTCCCGAATGCTGACTGGATAAGGCGTGACTATGGCTCCAAGTCAGTGACCATCGCCAACATAACCCATGCATACGACCTTGCGGCACAGGAGTCTCCGAAGAATACGCTTTCTGAATTCGCCTGGTCGGAGGAGGAGATTGCAAGGGAGAAGAAATATTCCGCAATCACAGACGAGATACACACGGACCTTCATGAATGTCTTGGACACGGCTCCGGCCAGCTTCTCCCTGGGACATCACCGAATGCCCTCGGAGAATACAGCTCCACACTTGAAGAGACCCGTGCAGACCTTTTCGGACTTTATTATATAGCAGACCCGAAACTGGTGGAGCTCGGAATCCTGCCTGACAAGGAGGCTTACAAGGCCCAGTATGCCAATTATATCCGCAACGGTATCATGGTCCAGTTCACCCGTGTCGACCTCGGAAAGAAGAATACAGAAGCCCACATGCAGAACCGCAAGCTGATAGCCGAATGGTGCTATGAAAAAGGCTTGAAGGATAATGTGATAGAGAAGAAGGTGCGTGACGGGAAGACTTATTTCGTGGTGAATGACTTCGAGGTACTCCGCGGCTTGTTTGCAGAACTGCTTGCCGAAGTGCAGAGGATCAAGTCGGAAGGTGACTATGCTGCCGGGAAGGCTCTTGTGGAAAAATATGCAGTCAACATCGACCCTGCCCTGCACAAGGAGGTCAAGGAAAGATATGCCGCCCTCGGACTGAAGCCGTACGGAGGCTTTGTCAATCCTGAGATTGTTCCTGTCAGACGCGGCGGAAAGGTCGTGGATTACAAGATACTTTATACGGACGACTATCTCGGGCAGATGCTGGAGTATGGCAGGAAATACGCCACACTCTGATCTGTTCCCCTGCGTATGCCGTCCGGCAGATGAGAAATGAGATGGATTTCAACGGCAGGATACTGAAGGATTATTCAGACTATCTGCAGATAGAACGTGCGATGTCACCGAATACGGTGGCATCGTATTGTTCTGATATCTCCGCTTTTCTGGAGCAGACGGAAGTTCCTGCAGTGCAGGTGACCACTGAGATGATAATGGATTATGTGGCGTCCCGTACCGTCCTTTCAAAACGTTCCCAGGCGAGGCTCCTCAGTTCCATGAGGTCATTTTTCAATTATCTGATCCTGGAGGGACAGATCAGGGAGAATCCCTGTGACCGCATAGATGCCCCAAAGCTTGGCCGTTATCTTCCCGAAGTCCTTTCGGAGGAGGAAGTCAGCCGCATCATTTCATCTGTTCCTTCTGATTCATGGACGGGGCTGCGGGACAAGGCCATCCTCGAGGTGCTTTACGGCTGCGGCCTGCGCGTGTCGGAAGCCGTCGGAATGGCCATTTCAGATGTCTTTTTCACCGAGTCATTTGTCCGGGTGAGAGGAAAGGGCGACAAGGAGAGGATAGTGCCTCTCGGAGAAATGGCTTCTGATGCCATGCTGAAATATCTCCGGTGCCGTCCCGAACCTGACGGACGCGCATACGAAGACATCCTTTTTCTGAACCGCAACGGCAGATGCCTGAGCCGTGTCTATGTATTCAAGATGATCAAGCGCCAGGCAATGGCCGCCGGCATCAACAAGGAAATTTCGCCCCACACCTTCCGCCATTCTTTCGCCACCCATCTCATCGAGCATGGTGCCGACCTCCGCTCCGTCCAGGAAATGCTCGGCCACGAAAGCATCCTCACCACCGAAATCTACACCCACATCGAAAGCCGCTCTTGGCAGCAGTCCATCCTTGAGCATCATCCTAGAAAGAGGCAGGACGGTCCGGTGCGGCACTGATGCCCGGAAAGTCCTGTTGCGTTCCAGGCAGCAGTCTGCTGATATTTTGCCGGAAGTCGTTCACCTATTCTTCTATGCCTTTTCCTGTGGCCTTGTTGTAGCAGTGGCGACAGAGAGGTTCGTAGGTGTCCTTTTCGCCGAGGACGACGAGCTGGTCGCTGGCGGAGAGACGGTGGGAGCGGTTGGCAAGGTTGCCGCATTTGACGCAGATGGCATGGACCTTCTGGACATCCTCGGCGACTGCCATAAGGGCCGGCATCGGGCCGAAAGGCTTGCCTGAAAAATCAGTGTCAAGACCGGCAATGATGACCCTGACGCCTCTGTCGGCAAGGGTCTGGGCCACTTCCACGATAGTGTCATCGAAGAACTGCGCCTCGTCGATGCCGACCACGTCAACGTCACCGGAAAGCAGAAGCATGCTGGCAGGGGAATCTATCGGAGTGGACGGAATGCTGTGCAGGTCATGTGAAACCACCTGGTCTTCAGCATATCTGACATCTACCGAAGGCTTGTAGATCTCTACTTTCAGATTGGCGAACTGGGCCCTTCTGAGCCGTCTTATGAGTTCTTCCGTCTTGCCCGAAAACATTGATCCGCATATCACTTCGATACACCCTGCTTTTTTTGCATTTTCTGAAAACATTTCCTTATTTTTGCTTTGGTATTGCCTGACTTTTTTGACGGGCACAAAGATAATGCTTTTTATGGAAAATTCACCTCAGACAGCTTTGTCGGAAATAATGGCCTTGGCTGCATCCATAAGGGAGCAGCTTGTCCTGCTTGAAAGCAGATTGGCTGAGCTTCAGAGAGATGCGGAAAATGTGGCCGCTGAGGTTCCTGTTGATATCTTTCAGGAGGCGGCAGATCTGCCTCATTCTGTTGACATGATGCCGGAAGAGCCGGCGAACCTGCCGGAAGATGCCTTTGCGGATGACGGTGCGGTGTACGGGGATGAAAATGGGACTCCTGCTGTTGATGCTTTGAAAGACGAGGCGAAGAAGGAAATTCCTGTTCGGGAATCTGAACCGGAGCAGCAGGGAGGAATTTTTGTGCCTGATACGGAAGAGGAAGTATCTGCCGTGGAGAGTGAAGAAGGAGTTCTTGATATGACCGTTGAGGATGACATGCTGCTTCCTTTTGCCGGCGAAGACGGAAATGCTTCCGGCACCGGAGCAAGTGTCCCGCTGTCAGTGATGGATGTGATGTCGGAAAAGGAGGCATGGAGGAAGGATATGCCGGGGCAGCCTGTAAGGGATGTGCGCAGTGCCATTTCCCTGAATGACAGGGCTTCGTTCATCAGGGTACTTTTCAGGGAGGATCCGCTGCTGTTCAGCAATTCTATAACGGAGATAAACGGGATGGAGACTTTGGCTGAAGTGGAGGCATATCTCAAGGAATTTTTCCCGGAGTGGGATATGGAATCCGATGCTGTTTACCGTTTCATGATGGCTGTGAGGAGAAAAGTGAGATGAAAATGGAAAGGAAAGGCAGTGTTCCGGCAGAGTCCGGAGTCCTTTATATAGTGCCGACACCTGTCGGCAATCTTGAAGACATGACATTCAGGGCGGTGAATGTTCTCCGTTCGGCGGATCTTATACTTGCCGAGGACACGAGGACAAGTTCTGTGTTGCTGAAGCATTATGACATTCACGGCAGGCTCGAATCACATCACAAGTTCAATGAGCACAAGACGGTTTCCATTGTAAGGGACAGGATCCTTTCAGGAATGAATGTGGCTCTTATAAGCGATGCCGGCACGCCGGGCATTTCAGATCCGGGATTCCTTCTTGTGAGGACATGTGTGGAGGAAGGGATTGAGGTGCAGACCCTCCCGGGGGCTACGGCTTTTGTCCCGGCTCTGGTGAGTTCGGGGTTTCCGTGTGACAGGTTCTGTTTTGAAGGGTTCCTGCCGGTGAAGAAAGGACGCCAGACCAGGCTCAAGGAACTTGCGGAGGAACCGAGGACAATGATTTTCTATGAGTCCCCTTACCGCCTTGTGAAGACTCTGGACCAGTTTGCGGAATATTTTGGCCCGGACAGGAGGTGTTCCGTGGCGAGGGAGATATCCAAGCTGCATGAGGAGCACCGGCGTGGTACTCTGGAGGAAGTGGCTGCATGGTATCGGGAGCATGAGCCGAAGGGAGAGATTGTGGTCATTGTGGGCGGGAAACCGGATTCCAGGCACAGTCAGAAGGATATGGATGGATCCTCCGAGTTCGCCCGGGAAGACAACTGACCGGGGAAGTCTTTTGAGGACAGGCTTATAAAACGATAACAGAAGAGACAGGTTAAGATATTATGGTCCGGCGATAAAGCCGGACAGGCGATGGAAAGGACAGGGTGAGGCGCAGGATTGGAGGGAAAATGAAAGACAACGGGAAAAGTGCGGGCGGCAGGAAAAGGATGTCCGCATCGTTCATGACGGGGGCTGTCGCCCTTGTGTTTCTTGTTACGGGCTATCAGACAGCACTTTTTGTGCATAAGGCGGCTGTCGTTAAGATCTTGGGCAACAGGGACCATCCAGACACGGTCTATGTCATTGATCCGGAGATTGCAAGGTCCGTTTTGGCCGGGGCAATGTCGGATGCCGGGGAGTATTCATTCGTTTCAGGCAGGGACCACTTCACAAAAGGAAAAGATTCCAATGCAGACAGGGATGTCAGGATTGTAATAAGAAAAGATTCTCCGCATTCTCCCGAAGTGGAGACGATAAGGTCTGAATATGCCGTCAGGACGGTGGAGTCTTTCCGGTTCAATCCCAATACCGTTTCCGTGGCCGACCTTGTGCGGCTCGGATTTTCCGAAAGGCAGGCGGTGTCAATTGACAATTACAGGAAAAAAGGAGGAAAGTTCCGCCGCAGGAGCGATTTTGCCAGGTCGTATGTCGTGGCGGATTCCGTGTACAAGAGGCTTGAACCGTATATTGATATCCCGCTTGTGGATCTCAATCTGGCTGACTCTGCCGGATTTGACGCCCTTCCTGGAATAGGCGGATATTTTGCCGCAAAGATGGTGGAGTACAGGAAGAAATTGGGCGGCTCATATTCATACAAGGAGCAGCTTATGGACATCTGGAATTTCGACAGGGAGAAATATGACGGCCTGTCCGATCTCATTGCCGTGGATTCCGCCCAGGTCCATCCCTATCCCTTGTGGACACTTCCTGAAGATTCCTTGAGGCTTCATCCCTATATAGGCTCCTACGCCGTGGCCCACGGCATTGTACTTTTCCGTGAGAACAATCCGGCATCCTCATGGAGCGTCCAGGCCCTTGAAGATGCCGGCGTAATCTCTTCAGAATCCGCAGCCAAACTCTCCCGGTGCCGTATCGCTGCACCCTGAAGTTTAACGCTGTTATCTCGCGTCGTATCAGAAGCAGCTGGAGCCGTCAAAGCAATGTGTACAAACATTGCATTTCGGCAGCCCTATAGCCTCTACCAGTGTTTCTATCGTATTGAACTTGAGTGAAGTGAGCCCGAATCTTCCGGCTATGGCGTCCACCAGTCTCTTGTATTCCGGGGAGCCTGTCGTGGCGTATTTTTCAAGATTCTTGTCAGGGTCGCCCTCAAATTCCTTGATGATGCGGCGGGAAATCAGTTCAAGATCCGTCTTTGATGCCGAGAAGCCTATGAACGGGCAGCCGTAGATGAGAGGAGGGCAGCCTATTCTCATGTGGACTTCCTTTGCACCGTAGTCGAAGAGGATGCGCACATTGTCACGGAGCTGTGTGCCACGGACGATGGAGTCATCACAGAAGATTATGCGCTTTCCCTGCAGCATGGCGCGGTTCGGGATGAGTTTCATCTTGGCGACAAGGGAACGCATCTCCTGGTTGCTCGGTGTGAAGCTGCGTGGCCATGTCGGGGTATATTTGGTCACAGCCCTATGATATGGAATACCTTTCCCTTCAGCATAGCCGAGGGCCTGGCCTACTCCAGAGTCGGGGATGCCGCAGATGCAGTCCGCTTCGGAGGTGTCGGTCTTCCCCATCTTATAGCCGCTTATGAGACGGACTTCCTCCACATTCCGTCCCTCGTAACTTGAAGTCGGGAATCCGTAATAAACCCAGAGGAAAGAACATATCTGCATCTTTTCTTCGGGCTTGCGGAGCTGTTCCACTCCGTCAGGGCGGATTCTGACTATTTCTCCCGGGCCGAGGTACCTGTCGATTTCATAGTCCAGGTTCGGGAAGCTGCATGACTCGCTTGTGGCCGCATATGCCCCTTCCTTTTTCCCGAGCACAATCGGAGTCCTTCCCCATTTGTCCCTTGCTGCAATGATCCCGTCCTCTGTGAGGATGAGCATTGAGCATGAGCCTTTTATGTGTCTGAAGACATTTTCTATGCCCTCAACGAAGTCCTTTCCCTGGATGATGAGGAGGGCTATCAGTTCGGTCTGGTTTGTTCCGCCTGAGCTGAGTTCCGCGAAATGGCATCCCTTCGCAAGCATACTTTCTTCTATCTCCTTCATGTTGACCACCCTCGCCACGGTCACAATGGCGAACTTGCCGAGGTGCGAGTTTATCATGATAGGCTGCGGGTCGGTGTCGCTGATGACGCCTATTCCTGCCGTGCCGTTTCTGAACTTGTCGAGTTCATCCTCGAACTTGCTCCTGAAATATGCGCTCTGGAGATTATGGATGGATCTCTGGAATCCGTCTTCACGGCTCCAGGTGGCCATTCCGCCGCGCTTTGTACCCATGTGGGAATTGTAGTCAGTGCCGTAGAAAAGGTCGTTGATGCATCTCTCTTTGGAGATGGTGCCGAATATGCCTCCCATTTGTCAGATCCGTTTTGATTGATTACGGCGCAAAAGTACAAAAAGTTTGTAATTGTATGCAACAATAAGATGTTTCCTTCCTCATAAACTTCGGAGTGCATTTGCCGGAGGCTGCCTGCCTCTATTTCAGAAACATCCTGATGAGCTTGTCCTTCAATGCGGTATATGGCCGGTAGCGCATCGGCAGGTCGAGCCAAAGCGGCTTGTCCACGATGCTTTTGAAGTGGGAGAAGGTGTCGAAGCCGTAACTGCCGTGATAATGGCCCATTCCGCTTTCCCCGACCCCTCCGAAAGGCAGTTTGTCGGATGCGAGATGGATGATGGTATCGTTGACACATCCTCCGCCGAAGTGGAGGGCCGACAGGAGTTTTTCCTTTACCCGCCTGTCTTTTGTGAATATGTATGCGGCGAGAGGACGCGGACGGCTGTCTATGTATCTGATGACATCATCAAGGCTTTTCCATGTGATGACCGGCATGAGCGGTCCGAAGATTTCTTCCTGCATTATCTCCAGTCCGTCCATCCATGATTCCCCGATGTCACCGAGCCTTATTATGGCCGGTCCGATTTTCAGCCTTTCCGCATCACATCCTGTGCTGTAGGCTATATGTCCGTCGCATTCCAGCAGCACTCTGGAGAGCCTGTCGAAATGCTTCATGTTCACGATTCTCCCGTATTCGGGATTGTCAATCGGGCTGTCGCCGAGCATTTCCCTTGTCTTGCTGATGCATGCGCCGATGAACTTTTCCGCAATGTTTTCATGCACAAGGATATAGTCGGGTGCCACGCAGGTCTGTCCGCAGTTGAGGAATTTTCCGAACACTGTCCTTGCGGCGGAGACATTGATGTCTGCATCAGGTGCCACTATGACAGGGCTTTTGCCTCCAAGCTCAAGGGTGACCGGAGTAAGGTGCGCCGCCGCCTTTCCCATGACAAGCCTTCCGACATTCTTGCTGCCGGTGAAGAAGATATAGTCGAATTTCTGTTCCAGAAGGTCTGCGTTCACTTCCCGTCCTCCTTCGATGACGGCCACATGCTCTTCCGGGAACACTTTCCCGAGGAGTTTCCTTATGGCCGCCGATGTGGCGGGAGAATATGCGCTCGGCTTGACGACGGCTGTGTTGCCGGCTGCCACTGCACTGACCAGCGGGGAGATGCAGAGCAGGAAAGGATAGTTCCACGGGCTCATGATGAGGACATTCCCGTATGGTTCCGGTACAATGAAGCTTCTGGCAGGGAACTGGGCGAGTGGAGTGCCCGTCATGCGCCTCCTGCTCCATTTCCTGACATGTCTGACCGCATGGGATATCTCAGAAAGTACCATCCCGGTTTCAGTCATGTAGGCTTCGGTGGTGTTTTTCTCCAAGTCTGTCTTCAGAGCACAGGAAATCTCGCCATCCATTTCGAGTATGGCGGATTTCAGTCTTTCAAGACATTCTTTCCTGTATCCGGCAGCCAGGGTCCTGCCGCTGCGGAAAAATTCCCTCTGTTTCTTCAGGATATCTTCAATGCCGCTCATTTCTGTGTCCTGCCGTTTGCATTCCTGCCGGAGCATGAAACATATAAATCAGGAGGCCGGGTCATGATCCGGCCTCCTGCATTGTCCGGTCCTGACTGTCTGTCAGTCCTGCACATTCTTTATGGCCTCGCGGATCTTGGCTTCGATCTCGTCGCACAGTTCGACATTGTCGGTGAGAAGCTGCTTGACGGCTTCGCGTCCCTGGGCCAGCCTGGAGTCATTGTAGCTGAACCATGAGCCGCTTTTCTTGATGATGTCGAATTCCACACCGAGGTCGATGATTTCACCTACCTTTGAGATGCCTTCGCCGAAGACAATGTCGAATTCCGCCTTCTTGAAAGGAGGGGCGAGCTTGTTCTTCACGATTTTCACCCTTGTCCTGTTTCCGAGGGCCTCCTCTCCGTCCTTGATCTGGGTGGTCCTGCGCACATCCACCCTCACCGAGGCGTAGAATTTCAGGGCGTTTCCTCCGGTGGTGGTCTCCGGGTTGCCGAACATTACTCCGATCTTGTCACGCAGCTGGTTGATGAAGATGCAGCAGGTGTTGGTCTTGCTGATGCTGGCGGTGAGCTTCCTGAGGGCCTGGCTCATCAGCCTTGCCTGGAGTCCCATCTTCGCATCGCCCATCTCGCCTTCAATCTCGGCCTTCGGGGTGAGGGCTGCCACTGAGTCTATCACAATGATGTCAATGGCCCCGGACCTGATCAGGTTCTCGGCGATTTCAAGGGCCTGTTCCCCGTTGTCCGGCTGTGAAATGAGAAGTGAGTCGAGGTCAACGCCGAGATTCTTGGCGTATGTCCTGTCGAATGCGTGCTCTGCATCTATTATGGCGCCGATTCCGCCCTGTTTCTGGGCTTCTGCGATGGCGTGTATGGCCAGCGTGGTCTTTCCGCTGGATTCCGGTCCGTAGATCTCGACCACCCTTCCCCTCGGGTAGCCTCCGATTCCGAGCGCATGGTCGAGCGCGATCGAACCGCTCGGTATCACAGAAACATTCTCTTCCGCCTTGGCTCCGAGCGGCATGACAATACCTTTCCCGTAGTCCTTTTCAAGCTTGTCGATCGTAGCCTGCAATGCCTTCAGTTTCGCGGCATTCACATCTGTCCCTTCTTTTTCTGTTTCTTTTGCCATAAGTCTTATGTTTGGTTGTTGATAAATGCGGCCGCTTTGTGCAGACGCGCCAAGAAACAAAGATATGAAAATAACCCGGTTTTCCCTTTGCAAGAGTAAAGATTTTTTGACACAGTTTTTTTATTTTTGTACAAAATTATTGTTGAGATGAAAATAAGACTGCTCGGGAAGAATCCGGAAGAATTGAAGACGGTCGCGCAGGAGGCCGGGCTTCCTAAGTTCGCCGCAGGCCAGATGGCGCAGTGGCTTTATGTCAAGAAAGTCAGAAGTATAGATGAGATGACGAATATATCCAAGGAGGGCCGGGCAAGGCTCGCTGAAAGATATGAGGTGGGGGTGACGGAATATTCCGGACTCCAGGCGTCTTCGGACGGCACGAAGAAATATCTTTTTCCGGTTACTGCATCCCACAGGAAAGGACTTGACAATGGAGATGTGCGCCCGGCTGCAGGTGAAAATGCGGTCCAGGCACATGATGCTGTTCCGGGAAGTCCGTCCGGGGACAGCTCTCTGGAAAGCGGGGCAGTGGAGGCAGTGATGATACCTGACAAGGAGCGTGCGACTCTCTGCGTGTCCTCGCAGTCCGGCTGCAGGATGGGGTGCCGCTTCTGCATGACGGGCAGGCAGGGATTCCACGGGCATCTTTCCGTGGCGGACATAATGTCGCAGTTCATGGCGGTGGACGAGTCGGATGTGCTGACCAATGCCGTGTTCATGGGCATGGGCGAGCCGCTTGACAATTACGACAATGTCATGAGGACCATAGAGATACTGACTTCGGACTGGGGATTCGGCTGGAGTCCGAAACGGATTACCCTTTCCACCATCGGTGACATTCCTGCGCTGAAGAGATTTCTGGATGAGAGCAGGTGCCATCTGGCTGTCAGCCTGCACAATCCTTTCAGTGACGAGCGCCTGTCCATGATGCCTGTCGAAAAGGCATGGCCGATAAGGGATGTGGTGGAGCTGATCCGGCAGTATGACTTCACGGGGCAGAGGCGCGTGAGCTTCGAATATACCATGTTTTCGGGCTTCAATGACACCAAGCGCCATGCTGATGCCCTGACGAGGCTGCTTTCGGGACTTGAATGCAGGGTGAATCTGATAAGGTTCCACAAGATACCGGATTTCCCGTATGTGTCCTCTCCTGATGCAGTGATGGAGAATTTCAGAGACCGTCTGGGCAGGGCCGGCATAACTGCCACGATCCGGGCATCGAGGGGTGAAGACATCCTGGCTGCATGCGGAATGCTAGCAGGAAAACATAACGGGAAATGAAAAGTTTGAAAGGCATATTGCTGCTGTGCATGCTGCTGTCCGGAGCTGTTCTTCGGGCGGGAGCGGCCGGGGATGCAAGGGATGACGCGGCGGAGGCATCCGACGGGCTTGCTCCTGAGAGTGCTCTTCTTACGGCTGCAGACACCCTTGCAATGGAAGAGATAAGGGCAAGGATGGCTGAAATCAGGAAACAGAGGCCGGCAGTGGCCCTTGTGCTGAGCGGAGGCGGGGCCAAAGGGGCTGCTCATGTGGGTGCCCTGAGGTACCTTGAATCCATAGACATGCCCATAGACATGGTCCTTGGAACCAGCATGGGAGGCCTGGTCGGGGGACTGTATGCACTGGGATACGGGGTGGAGGAGCTTGATTCGCTCATAAGAAACATGGACTGGTCGTATGCTCTGAGCGACAGGGTGCCGAGGGAATACATATCATACGCAGAGACAAAGTACAGGGAAAAATATCTGCTTTCATTCCCGTTCTTCTACCGCAGGCAGGACTACATGGAGCGCAAGGCAGATGAAATGCGCTTTGCCGACACCAAGCGTCATGAGTCTTTCAGCATAGGGGCGGATGCCGCGAAGGGCGCTTCTGACCTCATAAAGGACAATCTTCTCGGAAGCCTGCCGTCAGGCTACATCTACGGGCAGAATGTGAGCAACATCTTCAGCAGCCTTTCTGTCGGGTATCAGGATTCCCTGTGTTTCAATGACCTGCCGATACCGTTTGCCTGCGTGGCGACAGACCTTGTAAGCGGAACTGCCAAGATATGGCACAACGGCAAGATCAATGTCGCACTGCGTTCCACCATGTCAATACCGGGAGTCTTCGCTCCGGTCAAGATGGACGGGATGGTGCTTGTGGACGGGGGGATGAGAGACAATTACCCCACTGGACTTGCCCGTGAGATGGGGGCAGATATCGTGATCGGCGTGGACCTGTCAAGCGGAAGGAAGCAATATGACGAGATCAACAATATAGGCGACATCATCAACGCCGGGATAGATATGCTGGGAAGGTCCATGTACGAAAAGAATGCAGTGCTTCCGGATGTCACCATAAAGCCTGAGCTTGAAGAGTACAACATGATGAGTTTCGACCAGAAGAGCGTTTCCATAATCATCCAGCGCGGCTACGAGGCAGCCTACCGCAATGAAGATGCTCTCCTGGGCATAAAGGCCCGTACCGGCGGAAGAAAGGCGGGGTCGGGAGTTCCTGATGCCATAGACATAAATGTGGATTCCGTCATGGTGAAGAGTGTTGACATAAGGGGTGTCACAGGAAAGGAGAAGGCCATTCTCATGAGAAAAATAGACATCCTTCCCGGGGACAAGGTGTGCAGGCAGGACATAGAGAATATAGTCGCGGGCATTTTCGGCTCGCAGTCGTTTGACTATGTGACATATGAGATGCAGGGCAAGGAGCAGCCGTTCAACCTCGTGATCACTTGCCAGCCTGGTCCGATTCACCAGTTCGGTGTGGGCGTCAGGCTTGACACTGAGGAGATTGTATCTGTACTGCTCAATATAGGTCTGAATGCGCACAGGCTTCAGGGCTCCAGATTCGACTTTGCCGGAAAAATCAGCGCCAATCCATATTTCCGGTTCCATTATTCGTACGATGCTCCCAAGTCTCCTACACTGAATGCCTCGGCCTACATAAGCTGGACCGACATGAATCTGCTGGATTTCGGCTACGGAAGGTTCAACATGAGCTATCTCAAGGTGGGGCAGGAGGCATACTTATCCAACCTGAAATGGTCCCTTTTCGACATAAGGGCCGGGATCAGGAATGAATATTTCAATGTAAGGTCGCTCCTTTCCTCGGAGCCTATTCTCGGAGACTATGATCTGAGGCATCTTTCAAACGACTATGTGTCGCTTTTTGCGGACGGAAGGGCCGATACATTTGATGACGGTTATTTCCCGAAAAAGGGATTTACAGTGGGGGTCCAGTACAACTGGACATTTGCCGGAGGCCCCAACAGATTCAATAATTTCCATGCGGTGCAGACAGATGGCAAATTCGTGGTTCCTGCCGGAAATGTGTTTGCCTTCATCCCTTCATTCAACTGCCGCTTCCTGTTCGGGGCTGATGTTCCGGTGTCATATATGAATTGTATGGGAGGAAGTCTAGCCGGGAGATATATGACCCAGCAGATGCCGTTCATAGGCATTACCAATATAACATCCATGAGGAACATACTGACAACGGTCAGGGCCGATTTCCGTTTCAATGTGGCGAAAAACCATTATGTGTGCGGTATTGTGAACTATGCAAGGGACAGCGACAGCTTCAGGTCCTATATGGAAGGCTCCGGAATCTTCGGTGCAGGACTGGAATATTCGTATGATTCCATCTTCGGCCCTTTGAGCGCGGATGTGCATTGGTCGAGTCTGACACACAGGGTGGGCTTCTATATAAGCCTCGGATACAGTTTCTGAAAACATTATCGCTGCTCTGAAAAAATTTTATGACAGATTTAGACAAAGAATACGGCAGGATCCTTGACAGGATGCGCCGCCTCTGCTCACGGCGGGAATATTGTACGGCTGACATGTACAGGAAAGCTTCTTCTGCCTTGGCTGCATCATTGTCAAAATACCCGGAGCATGTTTCCAGTGATATGGTATCCGGTTCAGGAACCGTGCGTGGACAGAAAGTTTCCGGAACATGGGAGAAGGCTGGATCAGGGGAAGAAAGGGGCATCCCGGATGATGCAACGGCAGAAAAGCTGGCATTCCTGATGATTGCATCCCTTGTTGAAGACAGGTATCTTGATGACAAGAGATATGCCGTCGCCTTTGCCAGAGACAAGTCATCCATTTCCGGATGGGGCAGGCTCAAGATCCGGAACGCTCTTGCAGCAAAAGGGTTGGACAGGCATATTG
>JADIMO010000066.1 GCA_017694755.1 Candidatus Cryptobacteroides merdavium | reverse complement strand
AGTGCGACTGACTATCTCTGCGGAGACCCTATTCCGGATGTCTACGGAGGATTCGGCACTACACTCACTTTCTACGGCTTTGACTTCGGCATCAACTTCACCTATCAGATAGGCGGACTTGCATACGATTCCGGATACGCTGCCGCGATGTATTCTCCTGCCAACCGTTCTACGGGCATGAACTGGCACAAGGACATTCTCAAGGCATGGACTCCTGAGAATCCGGACAGCAACATCCCTCGTCTGCAGTATGAGGACAAGGACTATAACAATACCTCAGACAGATTCCTGACTGATGCCAGCTACCTCAATCTCCAGAACATCAACTTCGGATATACTCTTCCGACGAGAATTTCCCAGAAATTCAAGGTGGACAGGCTCAGAATCTACATATCATGCGAGAACGTATGGTACTGGTCAAGGAGAAAGGGCTTCGACCCGCGTTATTCATACAGCGGCGCCACGAGCCAGGCTACATATTCTCCGGTGCGTACGATTTCCGGTGGTCTCAATATTCAATTTTAACTAAGGGGGATTATCTGATATGAGAAAAACAATAATAAAAGCATTGGCTATAGCAGCAGCAGTACCGTCTTTTCTGACCGGCTGCATCAAAGAGGCTGTTCCGACTGATGTCGCAACTCAGCCCCAGGTGTCCCTCGAGACTCTGGTGCGCGGTATTCCTGCCGCACTTGTTCAGGTGGGCTCCGCAGGATATGCTTCCCAAGGTCAGGCATGGGATTTCGGTCTTCCTGCCATACACATTGCCACCGAGTCCATGACCGGAGACCTCGTGGTTACCGGCAACACCGGCTATGACTGGTTTGCCCAGTTCGGTACCAATACGGCCCTCGGGTCCGAATATGCTGTGGCCGCATTGACATGGAACACATATTATTCATGGATAAAGATGGCAAATGATGTCATCCGCCAGATAAGCGGGCGTGACATCGATGAACTTACGTCCACCGAGAAGTCATACCTCGGCTTCGCCTACGCATACAGGGCCATGTTCTACTTTGACCTTGTGCGTCTCTATGAGGCCAAGCCCGTGACAGACCCGAATACAACCTACAGGGTTCCTGAGAGCATACTCGGACTCGGAGTGCCTGTCGTCCTTCCGGAGACTACAGAGGAGCAGGCCAAGAACAATCCGAGGGCCAGCGTTGATGACATATACAACAATATCATAATTCCTGACCTCAACCGGGCAGAGGAACTGCTGACAGGCTTTTCCGCGACTGACAAGTACACTATTTCACTGGCATTCGTCTATGGCATGAAAGCCCGGGTATATCTTGAGCGCGGTACTGCAGGTGATGACGCCGGTGATGCTTCTGCGGCATCAGAGGCATATGCAAAGGCGGCTGAATATGCGCGCATGGCCATCACTGCCAGCGGCTGTACTCCTCTGACGCAGACCCAGTGGGAAGACCCGTCAAACGGATTCAACAGCGCCGTTTCCAACAATGCATGGATCTGGGGTCTGGCCATTCCTGCGGAAAGCGTGTCCAACCTCCTTGGCTTCACTGCCCACATGAGTACGGAGAATGCCTGGAGTGCATACGGAAATGATGTGGGACGCGCCATCAACCGCAACCTCTACAACAGCATCAACCGCTATGATTTCCGCAAGCACTCATGGCTTGACCCTGACAGAGGATTCTATGAATACAAGAGCTGCCGTCCTGACGGCACGACATATTTCAGGCAGACCCTGAAAGACTACGCCAACATCAAGTTCCGTCCTGCAGGAGGAAACTATCAGGACCCTATAGCCGGCGGAGCTGCGGACCACTGCATGATGAGGGTCGAGGAAATGTATTTCATTGAGGCCGAGGCTGCTGCCCACAGCAATCTCTCGGAGGGCGCCCGCCTTCTGAATGACTTCATGAACAACTGGCGTATGACTGGGAACGTGAAGTATGACTGCTCATCAAGGGCCACTACGCCTGAGAGCTTCACCAATGAGCTCATGCTCCAGAAGAGAATTGAATTCTGGGGAGAGGGCATCGTGATGTTCGACATGAAGCGCCTGAACATGTCCACCAGAAGAGGATATGTGGGAACGAATGCTCCTGCGTCTTACAGACTCAACACAGAAGGCCGTGCCCCCTGGTGGAATTTTGTGATTTCACGCGGCGAGACCCAGAACAATCCGGCTGTCGCAAACCAGAACAATCCGGATCCGTCAGACTGCATCAAGGCATGGAACTGATGACAGCAATGTTTTTTATGAACCTTAAATGCAAGATATTGTGAAAATATTAAAGTATATTGCGCCTGTCCTTTCTGCATTCCTGCTTTTGCCCGGATGTGCCCAGGAGGAGATATATGAGAAGGGACAGCCAGAGAATCCGGACTGCTATGGCGTCTGGTTCCCGACTCAGACTGCATCGACCAACCTTTTCCTTGAGTCTGACGATCCGACTGAAGTGACTTATAAGGTAAGGCGTACCAAAGTAATAGACGAAATCACCGTCCCTGTTGTTGTCTCGGCAAGCGAAGACGGTATCTTTGAAGTTGAGCCGCTTGTGTTTGCCGCCGGTGAAGAGGAAGCGGACCTCAAGGTGACTTTCCCAAATGCGCAGATGGGTGTGACCTATACGTGTGACATAAAGGTAGAGGATCCTGACTATGTGCATATCTACGGCTCAAACAGCACAGGCCTTTCTTTTACAGTCCTGCGTGCCGACTGGAAGAGCCTCGGTACCGGAAAATGGAGGGATGACATCTTCTCCTCACTCTATAATGTCACCAATTCCTACGCTGAAATCGATGTTGAGATTTTCGAAAGGGAGGATTCTCCGGGATATTACAGGATGCAGGTCTTTACCCAGCAGCTCATTGAGGCTCTCTTCGGTGTGGGAGTCCAGACACAGGGCCTGATGACAATCGTGGATGCGACTGACCCTGAGGCTGTTTATATTCCTGTCCAGGAGACTGGCGTGGAACTTTCTTCGACAGACGGCTCCATCAAGATAGGCTCCTATGTGTCCGAGAACTTCTCTCTGGATGCATCGGACAGCCAGTACGGGACAATGACAGAAGGAGTCATCACTTTCCCTCAGCAGAGCATTGCAGTCAATTTCTCCACAATGGGGGATCTTTGGTACAGTGCCAATACCAACGGCATGCTCCGTATCATGCTTCCTGGGGCAAAGGTATATGACTATAATGTGAAATTCACCAAGAACGAGCCGGCCAACGGGTCCGTCACCATCGGCGTTGACATGAGCGATGATGTTGCCTTCATGGGATACAAGGTGTTCGAAGGGGCCCTCGATGATGCCCAGGCCAGCCTCAATGCTCAGGACTTGAATGACGAATATGTGGCAGACGGCACTTCGGCATTCGACGGTGTCGTTTCCGCCGACAGAAACCTCCGCATTACCTGTCCGAAGACAGGAGAATATACCCTTGTGGCATGTCTGTACGGCGGAGAGGAAAACTCCGGAATGACCGGCTACGGTTACATTACCTTCGGCTATGTCGCAAGCGGCGATGAAATGCCTGTCATCCTGACAGCAGGACTCGAGCAGACCAATGAATATGGAGGACAGGGTTACACTACGGACAATTCCATCAAGTTCTATGCATACGGAGAGGATATCCGCAGTCTTGACTGGGGGATGTTCCGCAACAAGGACATCGCCGGCCTCGGCGAGGATGACTGGGGAATGGTGCTTGACGATGCAGGCGAGAGCTTCTCGGAGACTGAACTCGAGCAGCTCAATGCCGGACATTACAGCAGGCTTCTCACTGGCCTGAACGGTGACAGCGACTATACCCTTATCCTCAGGGCGTACAACGGTTATTATACCGCATACAAGACTTTCACCTGCCATACAACAGGCAAATTCAATCCTGCCATGGAGGACTATGAATACAGCGACTTCCTCTCTGACCAGCCGTCAAAGGGCGACCTTACTTCCGTGAAGTGGAACTACTATGCTACCAATTATATGGAGGAGAACCCTGTGCGCAAGCTCATAGGGCAGGTGACCATAGAGGAAAGTGCGGCTGACCAGCCAGGCCTCGACTTCATGACCATCTACGGTATATCCGGAGTGGAGTTTGACAGCGGCGGTGGAATACCTGTAGTGTATATGCCTAACTCTGCGGCCACAGATGGATACAACGGAGTACTTGCCCTCTATTCTGACGGCAATTCTCTCGGAACAATCGACGGACAGCCTGTCTATTGCGCATTCTTTGCCGAGGAGGACGGCAATGCCTACAACGGAGTCGGAATGTATGCCGGCGCGGTTGCTGACGGATACCTTTACTTTGTTCCGAGCCCGGCAATCGTCGAGCAGGGATATACACTCAGCTACTTCTATACGGGCGGCACGACGACTGCATACTCCCTCATGGGCGAGATGATGCTTGTTGATCCGGCCAAGGACATGGGCGGTCTTCCTGACGGAGCTTCCGAGCGCATCAGCGCACTCCGCTCAAGGGCCCTCGGATTCCACAGCCCGGACAACTTCGTCGAACTCCCTGTTGACTGGACTGCTCCGGCGGCAATGACTTCCGGCAGGACGACCCCGGCCAACAAGGCACAGGCATCCATCCCGGCAAGTGCGCCGAAGGCAAAGGCTGCCGATGTGCAGGTGGAATATTCGGATTATCAGGCTCCGGTACAGACAGGAATGGATTTCTCCATGACCGGGACTGCTCCGAGAAAAATGACTTTGGCAGAATAGATTCAGAAATCACTATAAGACTATAAGAAAGAATTATGCAATACAGAAAACTGTTGATACCGGTTTTTTCAGTGTGTCTGGCGGCGTGTACGGCAGAGCTTCAGGAGGTGACTCCCGCTCTGCCGGATGGCGCGGGCCTTGTGTCTGAAAAGATATGCAATACATCTTCTGATGCCAAGGAAGGCATGCTGATCGTAGAATTCAATGACAAGGCAGTGGCTGCCCTTGAATCGTCTGCGCAGGACATGGCCAGGTCTGCCTCTCCGCTGACCCGTTCGGGCATTTCCGCAGTCGATGTGGCCCTCGGTGAAATCGGAGTGGTTTCACTTGAGAGAGTTTACCCGTATGCGGGGAAAAACGAGGAGCGCACCCGCGCCGCAGGACTTCACAGGTGGTATCTTCTGAAGTTCGCCCCTGAGAAGAATCTTGACGAGGCTGCGGCACAGCTTGCACAGGTGCCGGAGGTTCTGCGCATCCAGTTCAATGCAAGGGTGTACAGGTCCTATACGGGCCAGTCCGTACCATTCTCTGGTGCATCCCACGGCATGACCAAAGGGGTGGTGACATCTGATTTCAATGACCCGCAGCTGTTCTGGCAGTGGCATTATATTAACAATGCCGACCAGGCCGTCGGTACGGAGACTGTGGCAGGAGCGGACATCAATGTCGCTGAAGCCTGGAAACTGACAGGAGGAGACCCGAGGGTGATTGTTGCCATCGTCGACGGCGGTGTGAAATACAACCATCCGGACCTTGCGGCAAACATGCTGATAAATGAGGCGGAGCTCTACGGACAGCCGGGCGTCGATGATGACGGAAACGGCTATGTGGATGACATCTACGGCTATAACTTCGCCGTAGATACGGGTGAAATTTCCTACGATTCCACAGATGACGGAGGCCACGGGACACATGTGGCAGGTACTGTTGCAGCTGTGAACAACAACGGCATCGGAGTCTGCGGCGTGGCCGGCGGTACCGGCAACAATGACGGTGTGAGACTCCTTTCATGCCAGATTTTCGCCCAGGGCGCCACGGCAGATGATGTCATGACCGGCCGGGCCATCAAATATGCGGCGGACAGGGGTGCGTCCGTTCTCCAGTGCTCATACGGGTATAATGCAGGGACAGTGCGCAATGACACCCATTTCAATGAATATTCTCCGATGACAAAGGCGGGAATCGACTATTTCCTTGCATCGGACAAAACCTGCGGAGTGGTTGACGGCGGTATCGCAGTATATGCCGCAGGTAATGAAGGCGAGCCGATTTCGGCTTATCCTGGAGCATACGGGCCTTGCATTTCAGTGACAGCGTTCGCCCCTGACTATCTTCCTGCCTATTATACCAATTTCGGCCCGGGCTGCAACATTGCCGCGCCGGGAGGCGAATTGTCCGGATTCACAGGAGCCGAGAGGGCAGGAGTTCTTTCGACTCTGTGCTCTGAGACGAACAACGGTGAAGACTACGGCTATATGCAGGGAACATCCATGGCATGCCCTCATGTCTCCGGAGTCATAGCACTCGGACTTTCATATGCCCTTAAGCTCGGCAAGCATTACACTTGGGATGAGTTCATGTCGATGGTTCTGACTTCAGTCAATGAATTCGACTCCAGATTTGTCGGAGAAAAGCAAGGGTCCGGGACAGTCATGGACCTGAGGAACTATGTCGGCCAGATGGGAACAGGAGCCATCGATGCATATCAGCTTCTCATGCAGATTGAAGGTACTCCATGCCTGCGTGTGAGCACCGGCGACTTCAATCTCATTGCCCTCACGGATTATTTCGGAGGCGATGCAGCCGACCTGACATATCTCGGAGTGGAGATTTCCGACGAAGATGCCCGGAAACTCGGGATGGAATTTGATCCGGAAATGCATAACGGAAGACTGAGAATCAAGTGTACTTTGCCTGGTGTGGCCCGCATCAAGGTGCGCGCCATCGCAGGAGGGGACAACCTTTCCTCGGACATCCAGATGGGCGGAATGGAAATCACAAAGGAATTTGCAGTGGTCTCCAGGGATACCGGAGCCGCCAACGGAGGCTGGCTGTAGCAGGCCGTGCATGTTTAATACAAGCTGTTAAATTGACGACAACAGATGAAAAAGATAATTTATACGATATTTGCCGTATGTGCGGCTGCAATTGTGTCAGGATGCCAGAAGGACACGGTTGAGATAAACAGCCCGATGGTCGGCGAGTGGCATCTCGATTCCTGGCTTTCCGAAGAGCAGGAGGACTTCGACGTTTATCTTTCCTTCGCCAAGGACGGTACTTTTGAAATGTTCACTGACGAAAGGTCCTCGCATTTCGTGAAATTCACCGGAACATATACAGTTTCCGGGGATGTTGTGTCCGGAGTCTACAGCGACGGGCTGCAATGGGGCGCATCGTACACATTCTCATTCTCCGACGGGAACAATGTCATGACATTTGTCTCCAATACCCCGAATGAGGAAACTGCAGTATACAGGAGAGAAGCTATTCCGGAAGATGTACGTGCGACACCTTCAGTCAAGTCTTCAGAGTACAGCGCTCCGAGATTCCTGTAGAATGAGCTGATATACCGACAGGAGATCGGAAACGATTTTTCTTCTGTCATGCCTCAAGGCCGCGGCTTCTGCTGCGGCCTTTGCTGTTGCATATGCTTCTTGTGGCCGGTCCATATAGCCGGCTATCGCTTCAGCCATTGCTGCGCTGTCTCCGGTGGCGACGACCTTGCCTGTGGTCCCGTCCTTTACGAGGGCGGATGTGCCACCTGCATCTGTCACAACTGCCGGTATCCCCAGCATCTGTGCTTCACATACACTGTTGGGGGAATTGTCGATGTATGACGGATGGACATATATGTCTGAATCAAGGAGCGTTTGTGCCAGCCGTACTTCGTCTATGACTCCGAGGAAACGTATCCCGTTATCCTCAGCCTTGATCCCTGTCTTTTTCTCGAATATCCTGACAATATCTGAACCTGGATTGATGCCGGCGACATCCCATCTGACTTTTCTCCCGTCCTTCTTCAGAATAGATGCGGTCCTCAGAATCAGGTCAAGGCCTTTGTACGGTACTGGTGATATCGTGCTTGCCAGTCTGATGATGTGTCCATTGCCGCCATACCATGCGTGGCCTGAAGTCATGTTGTCTGCTTTGCCTGGTCCTGCACCTGCAGCATAGCTGTAGAATACAGGCCGTAGCACTTCATCGACATGGAAATAGCATGCAGAAGAATATTTCTGTACTGCAGCCTTGTCCCAAAATGTGCGTCCCATGGCATACCGCATACCTGACAGATAGGACTTTTCCTTGATGGCCCTTCTCCGGTAGTCATCATAAAGATGGATATATCCGTTTCTGAGGATCTTTTCATTTATGAAGGTAGACGATGTGACCATGTCTTCCGTACAGAATCCCGGAGGGAAAAAACATGGGAGACATTCATTCAGTATTCCCTGGATATGCACTATTACAGGTATGTCCTTGATTGAAAGTATTGCGCTTGCGAGCTTTGTCTCACATCCGAAGACCTGTATGATGTCCGGCTTGAAGTCATCGGCAATCTGTCTGATGCGGTTGTCATAGTTTTCAGATACATCATTGCTCCAGTTGTGCATCAGCTTGCGGAAGCCTGCCGGCGTGCGTCTTCTTATCTTGTAGTATGATACTCCGTCCTGGACAATGGCCCCCGAGTCTTCTGTGCTCAGAAAGGCTATAGCAAGTCTTATTGAAGGAGCGTATTCTCTGACGGCATCCTGAAGGGAGGCTATCCATCCCTTCCCGTTGTACGCCCTGTCGCCTTTTTCGGCATATAGGGTATTTGCTGAAGATAGCCAGAGAACTTTCATGGTCACTTGCGGTTTCCGGTGTAAGCCTCCGTCAGACGGTCTGGAATTTCTTCCTTGAAGATCTTCCGATGAGCTGTATGTCTATATGCTCAACCTTGAATCCTCTGAATT
>JADIMO010000065.1 GCA_017694755.1 Candidatus Cryptobacteroides merdavium | reverse complement strand
ACAGAACGCCTTTTTTTCAAAAGAGGCATTCGGAAAAAAATTTTTTCGGGAATTGAAAAAAATCAATTCTGCCTGTTCAGGCAGCATATCATTGATGTCCAGACATGTCGAGAATACCGGAGTCTCACAAGGAACAGGCTTCCCCAAGCCACACAATCCCCTTCTCCCGTTCACGCTCCAGACATTCATCCGCACGGACAAAGTCATAGCCTTCAGGAATGACCCTGGACATGCCGGAGCTGTCCTCCGCCAAAGGGATTCCAGCCGTCTCCATCAGGGTTCTGACACGGGCATCTTCCCTCGGGGACTCTGTCCACAGAGGCCTGTGGAAAAGCAGGGAAAAGACCGCAAGATGAAATGAGGCCCCAACGACACAGGAGGCATGTCTGCAAAGATTCAGAAACTCGGACGGACCGGCTTCCAGATACGGACAAAACACAGGGTCACCCATCCATCCGTCGCGACCCTTTCCATATACAATCGGCACCACTACCTTCAGTCCGGACTTTCCGGCCAGCATTGCCGCCTGCCTGAAAACAGACGGCCTGTATGAAGGGGAATACAGAAAGATGTAGTCCTCCTTTATCAAAGGTTCTGCACCGGCCATTGCATTCCACGTCTCAGTCGACAGGAGCAATGTCGGATCAGGCATTATACGGACATCTCGGCCCGTTATCTCCCTTATGATGTCCGCAGTCTGCTGCTCGCGGACGCTGACAAAGTCATAATCATCAACAGAAGCAGCGATAAAGGCCCGATCTTTCTCATCAATTCCAGGCAACGGGCCCATGCTCGGCGCATAAGCCACTTTTCTGCACCCGGAAATGAAGCCGAGAAAATAGGCGGGATCATAATCGAAACAGTTGATGTTCCATATCTGGTCACTTCCGGAGATGCAGATGTCATATTTCAGATCTGCAGCCTCCAGCTGGGCAAGAGTATTGTATTCCATGGCGGACAAGACCATATTTTCCGACATGAACTTCTCGAAAAGTTCACCTCTCCTGAGCAATGCCCGGATATGCTTCCGGTATTCCAGCATCCGGTACAGCCTCCGGTAAATACGGCCTTTCTGAAATGGAGGACGGTAGAAATCCTTCTGCCTTGCAGACCTGAAATTGATTATTTCGCTGTGAAGCCCCATATCCGAGAGCGCACGCTGCAATGCATAGGCCTGCAGCATGGAACCGTAATTGTGCGACGCATGAAATGTGATTATGCCTGCTGTCTTCATCTTTTCCTCCTTTTGACAAGATTTTTCACGATGCCGCAGACCATATCCTTCTCCCGTCTGTCGAGCCCCGCCAGATACGCAATCCATACCACGGCAGCCACGGCGGACGCCGTGACAATGACCAGCCTTGCAAATCCTGTGTCAATATGCGACATGATCATGTACGGCACCAGCGGAGACAATACGGCGACAGCAAGGACAGGCAGAACCACGCGGCGGGCATATCGTCCCAACGGGAGAGCAAGCATCCTGGATGCAAAGATCTGGCGGGCGACAATGGCTGCGGCCGTAAGGGTACATGAAACGGCAAGGGGGACATATATGGGCAGGCCGCAACGCAGAAGGACATACGACACGGGGATATTGAGAAGCAGGATGCTGCCGACTACAATCTGGTACCACTTGATTTTTCCCGTGGCCATGAGCCCTGTTATCATCGGACCGGACAAGGTGTCGAGAAGGACTTCCAGCAGGATGATCCTCGTGAAAAGGACAGCATATTCCGGTACATCCACCAGCCAAAGGTCAAGTATATACGGTGCCTCCAGGCCCAGCGGCAAGGCAATGCACAGAAGCAGATAAAAGGATATCTTGGAACTTGAGCACAGAAGAGAATGCATCTCCTGCCTCCTGTCTGCCGCATACGTCTTGGTTATCTGGGGGTTTACGGCTGTCTGGAACCCGTTGACAAGATTCTTGACAGCTCCCGTCACCTGTATTGAAATGCCTCTTGCCGCATTTACGGCAGGTCCGCTGAACATGTTCATGAGGATATTCACACCCTGGTCCTTGAGAATCCATGCCACAGTTCCGAACATGTTCCAGCCTGTGAAACCGGCCATATCCTTGAAAATCCGGCTGTCCCAGAAGGCAAGAAGCCGGCATTCAGGCCAGTTTTTCCTGCAATAGACGAAATATATCAGCGCCACCGCCACCTGGACCGCAAGTCCGAGCACACCGTAGACTGCAAGCTTGTCATACGGCAGGAAAACGAGGAGATACACTGTCAGAAGCTTCAGCACCACCTCAAGGACGCTCACATACGCATAGATGCCCATCCTTTCATGTGAAATGATCGAGGCATTGTACGGAGTCCGGACAATGGACACAAGCATTACGAGTACAGAAGTCTGGTAAATCCAGTTCGCCGCTCCGAGCCTTTCTTCAGGAATGACAAGATGCGTATTGACAAGCCACAGGCCCGCCGTCTCGGCAAGAATGAGGACAATCACGGCAAGAATGCAATGGATGCCGAATGCCATGCTGAACACTTTTCTGAACTGCCGCAGGTCATTTCTCCCTAGTTCATACGTCAGGAAACGCTGGGTGGCCACTGTCATGGAACCGTTCAGGAAAGAAAGCATGGAGACCACTCCTCCGACAACATTATAAATGCCGTAATCATCCACGCCAAGGACTTCCAGGACCTTCCGGGATGTGAAAAGAGAGACCAGCATGACAATGATCATGCGGATATACAGCATTGCAGTATTCACTGCTATCCTTTTCTTTTCCTCACTTTGCATCCCTCTGCAGTATCTTATGTTTCATGGCCGTCATCCATCTCACAGCCTGTCTGTCGGCAAATGCCAGCCTGGCGGCGGCATCGAACGGCAGAACCCCGTAAAGCATCCTGAACAGGCTTACGCGCCTCGTGAATCTGAAAGGATGCCTGAGCTGGTCATTTCCGGAAACAGCTTCCCCGACCGGCCGTTCTTCAATGAAAAGCCTGTCCTCAACGGCATCCAGCAGGACAAGCCCCTTTTCTGTAACCGGCAGGGCCACAGAAAGTCCGTCTTCCGTACCGAATGGAAGCGTGTCCGGATTCTTTATGCCCCAAAAATCCCCTATTGTGATGTCCGAAACCCTTTCCGGCCGGGCAAAACGGCACTTGTAGCAACTGTCCCTGTAGGAAACCCCATAGAAGAACGCCCTGTAATACATGTCTTCAAAAGGGTCTCTCCAGAATTCACTCTTATAAAGAAGCTTTCCCGAAGAATATACAGTCAATTCAAAACGGCTGCCTGTCCTGAATGATACGGCATCAGGCATCTCCTTACCTGTGACATGCCTCAGATGCTCGCTGAACATCTTCCGTGAAGGTACGCCATGGCAGATGAGATCCACAAGATAGAGTCTGTCAGGGACCCTCCCGATATATTTCCTGAGACCGGCCACCTGGCACGGAGTGCCTATGAAGAGGACCGGAAGACCGGCTGCAAGGTCAGTCTTTATCTTCCTGAAGGCGTCATATATGCTGCTCTGGACATATTTAGAACCCTTGAATTTCGGCAGTTCGTCCTTGGAGGCCGCCCTTACATGCCGTATGTCAATGCCGTCGGCACAGCAGCCGTACACCACGCCGCCCTGTCCGATGACATGTGATGAAAGGACGGAGGCCATTCCGCCCGATGAGCTTGTCATATAATCGGATTTGTCCCTGACTCTTGAGGCAAAGGCCTTCAGCGGATAATGCAGATCAATCTCCCCGTATGACGGACATGCCTTAAGGCACAGTCCGCAGCCTACACATCCACCCGCTTCCACATGCGGCCGGATATGCCCTGACCTGCCGGCAGGTTTCATCACTATGCAGCCTGCCGGACATGCATTATAACATGCCCAACATCCGGTACAGTCACGGATTGTGCTGACATTCTCTGACATACTCTCCGACAAAGATGAAACGTAAAGAAGTATGGCCGCATACAAGGATGCACCCACAACAACATCACGGCAAAGCCGATGTAAAATTAAAGAAATAGCCCCGAAAAAACAAGAACACAAAAAAGGGACCGGCTGGAATTGAAGCCGATCCCTTTGTCATCTACAGACAATCAAAGAATTACTCTATGACAACGCATCTGTTGAGAAGCGGATTTCCCCACCTGTCCACTTCAGAACCTGCAGCCTTGATCACAAGGCGTTCTGCAGGAACATTATATTTGGTCTGGAGAAGATTGTAGACATACTCGACACGCATCTGGCTGAGCTGCTGGTTGCGCTTCCTGCTTCCTGTCTGCTTGTCTGCATACCCTGTCAGAGTGAATACCTTGTCTTCATCCTGAGCAATCACATTCTGCAAATAGAAGTCAAGATGGAAAAGTTCCTGAGGACTGAGTTCAGCCTGTCCTATTTCAAAGAACACTGCACCTGGAGTCACATCAAGCATTACTTTCTCAACGACTGCAGGCTTTGCCTGAAGTTCCTTCACTGCATCTTTGAGAGCAGCGTTCTCCGCAGCAAGCTCGTCCTTGTCATTTTCAACGTCTTCCTTCTCACTTGCAAGAGATGCGTTCAATGCCTTGAGATCATTGATATTACGCTCGTATTCAGCAGTATGTGAACGTTTGAAGCCGGTCTTTCCGAGCTTGACGGAAACTCCGAATGTAGCAGAAGTCATTCCGGCGACACCGCCTTCCAAGGATGAGTCATATCCCTGCCTTACGACAAGCTGGCGTACCTCAAGAGTAAGGTCAACCCTGTTGCTGACCCTGATGTTGTTGAGGAGACCTGCTCCTATGGCAAATTCATTGTTTGCCGTACCGTTCTTGAATGAACGGGCAAGACCCGCAGAAACAAACGGGACAAAATTCCATGTCCTGGTCTCTTTGTATCCGCTGAAGGCATTGGAAATGTTCCAGAGAACATCACCATGGATATAGGCATGGTTGAATGCGTTTCTGTACCTTCCGTCATCGCCCATCTTCTTGAAATATGGATACTGCTGTGATGCCCATGAAGAAGCGGAAAGACCCTGATATCCTATTCTGAGACCGACGCTCGGGGTCACCCATTTACCGATGTTGATGTCAAGAGCGGGATTTACGCCTCCGATGTCACTGAAAGAATTTTCAAAAACATTGATACCGCCTGCGACACCGATCCAGACATTGTCAAAAAGCCTGTTGGTCTCGTACGGACCTCTTACCACCTTGTTGTTTTCGTCCCTGTTGTTGTTTTCCTGGGCCGAAGCACCTGTACTCGCCACCATTGTCATAAGAAGCGACAACACGATGGCCCCAAAAAAATGAAATGTTTTCATACCTCTGTTAAATTCTATTGAATCCAGGCAACGGTCCTGGATTCCTTGCTTAAATTCGTTCGTCACAAAGATAGTAATAAAATGGTTACACTATCCAAATTCTCTCTGATTTTTAACTGTTTTTTAATTCTGAACCTTTTTAGTTTTTGTCTTTTCGCCCTTTGACGACGATACAATCATGAAAGTGATGGCAGCCATGGTTATGGCAATGCCGATGATCACATTGGCCGTAATGCTCTCCCCGAAGGCGACGGCACCGACAAGGATGGCAGTGACAGGCTCGAACACGCCGAGTACTGATGTCTTCGTGGCCCCGATAATGCGGGTGGCCATTGCAAGAGTGGCTGTAGACACGACAGTCGGCATGACGGCAAGGCCGGTAAGGTTGAGCCATACCGACGGATGGCCAAGGCCTTTCATGAGAGAGGATACGCCGCCCTGTGACACAAGCCCGTGGACAAGAAAGATGCACACTCCTGTGAGAAGTGCATAGAATGTGAGCAGGCTGTTGGAGACGCTCCTGATGGTACGGCTCCGGTTGACTATCACAATGAACATGGCGTATGCGAGGGCAGAGGCGAACGAAAGCGCAAGTCCGCGCCAATGGAGCATGCCGTTCCCGTCCGTGCGGCACAGGAACAGGACCCCGACAAATGTCATGACTATCGCAAGCCAGACCTGCCAGGTCGGATATACCCGCATGAACACCATTATGATGGCCACAAGCACCGGGTAGAGGAACACGATGGTGGTGGCCACTCCCGATGGGATGTAGTTATATGCCTCGAACAGTGTGAGGCTGCTCATGGAAAAGAGCAGGCCGAGCAGGACAAGGCGTGAGACCTGCTTCCGGCTCACCCTGAAATTCTCTTTCCTGACGGCAAGCCACCCGCCGAGTATCACAACGGCAAGCAGATACCTGAAAAGTAGAATCGTATCCACGGATATGCCCTGCCTGATGAGCGGAACTGCAAAAAGGGGATTGAGACCGTATGTTACACCGGTGATGATGCCCGCCGCATAACCCCATACCGCAGCAGGCCGCTTCTGTCCGGGAATCCCGGATGAAGACGCAGACAAAGAATCAACAGACATGACTGACTGCCAACTTTATTTAATACAGTATTTAATAAAGACTGTTCCCGGCTACTGCCCTATGAAACCAACCATTCCGGACAGGTCGGAAACGCTGAATGATTTCTGCTCGCCTGAAGAAAGGTTCTTGATGTTCACCTCTCCCCGTGCAATCTCGTCGCCTCCGACTATGGACATGAAAGGAATGGACTTCTTCGCCGCATAGTCGAACTGCTTCTTGAGCTTGCCGGCCTCATGCCAGATTTCACATGCCACACCGGCATCGCGGAGCTTCTTCACCACAGGGATGACATATTTCAGCTCTTCTGCTCCCATGTTGGCAAAAAGTACCTTGGTGGAGGCCGTCACTTCCTTAGGGAAGAGGTCCAGCCCCTTGAGGACATCGTAGATACGGTCAGCCCCAAAGGAAATGCCCACTCCGGACATGCCAGGAAGGCCGAATATGCCGGTAAGATTGTCGTATCTTCCTCCACCGCAGATGCTTCCTATCTGGAAGTCCTTGGCCTTCACCTCGAAGATGGCACCGGTATAATAGTTCAGACCCCTCGCAAGGGAAAGGTCGAGCTCGACATCCTGCACGATATCGGCAGCAGATATCAGTCCGAAAAGTTCCTCCAGTTCGTCCAGTCCCTTGACACCGGTCTCCGAAACGATTCCGGAGGCAGAATTGCCCGTCATCAGGTCTCGCATGGAGGCAAGCTTCTCCGCTGTAGTGCCGGAAAGCTGCAGCACGGGCTCTATCACCTTCACGGCCTCTTCGGTAAGCCCTTTTTCAAGCATTTCAGCCTCAACTGCCTCCAGACCGATCTTGTCTATCTTGTCTATGGCGACGGTTATGTCCACCACCTTGTCCGGGAAGCCGCAGATCTCGGCAAGTCCGGTGAGGACCTTCCTGTTGTTGATCTTTATGCAGACTGCCACACCGAATGTGCCGAATACCTTGTCGACCATCTGCACCAGCTCCAGCTCATTCAGAAGCGAAGAGGAGCCGATGACATCCACGTCACACTGGTAGAACTCCCTGTAGCGGCCTTTCTGCGGCCTGTCAGCCCTCCATACCGGCTGGATCTGGTATCTCTTGAAAGGGAACGAAAGTTCATTCTGATGCTGTACCACAAACCTGGCAAAAGGGACGGTGAGGTCATACCTCAACCCCTTTTCACATACCTTCAGCGAAAGAGCCTTGCTGTTGTAGCTGTTCTCCCCTTCTTCAAGACGGTATTCATTGAAGTCAATCCCCGAAAACGCATCTCCTGAATTGAGTATGCGGAACAGGAGCTTGTCCCCCTCTTCCCCGTATTTTCCGAGCAGCGTGCTGAGATTTTCCATTGAAGGAGTCTCTATCGGGGCATAGCCGTATGTCTTGAACACTGCCCTGATGGTGTCGAAAATATAATTTCTCCCGGCCATCTCAGCCGGACCGAAATCTCTGGTACCTTTCGGTATGGACGGTTTCTGTGCCATATAAACATTCATCTTAACGCGGTGCAAATATACGCAGAAGCCGAGAGCAATGCAAACTTGTTTGCAATTGCCGAGGCGAACAGATATGCAACAAAAAACGGGGCTGCCTTGACGGCGCCCCGCTCTTTATATTCTTCACCCCGGCACCGGCATCTCATGCACCGATACGGGAAATCAGGGATTCTCTCATGAAAGCCACATAAAAGACGAGAGAATCAAGGCCACGACTGCAAAGGCCCCCACTCTTTTTACCGCTTCTACAAGAAATTCTCTCATGACGCAACAATTTAACGATTATCAATCAAACAACACCCTATAGATGCATGTCTGATCCAAAATGTTGCATCGATGCAAAAAAATAATTTCATTGATTTTTTTGATGAATGGGCAGGTTTTACGTCAGATATCCATATTGCGGAAAATCTGTATCTGGACATTATGGGCGGCATACACACCCTGAAACCATGCGTCATCGTCGTCATCAGGTTCTTCAACGAGGTCGAGCTGCACTGACAATGTGGCATCCTGATAGTCATACCAGTTCTGGCCATCCCCGAGGTCGAATGTACCGAGCATTATGCTGGATGAAGGTGTGAATGTACCTTCGAGGTAAAAAGTGCCGTCCGGATGGGTGTCATAGTACCATGAACCGTATATGGGATCCACATAATAGACCCTGATGCCCTGGACAGGCTGCCCGAGGTCATCTATGACTGTACCGCTGATTTCAAAATCGGCATAAGGCAGGTCATACCTTCCGCCAGGGGCGCTGCTGCCACTGAACTCGCAGGACGAGAGCATAGGCAGAAAGACCAGGGCGGCGACGACGGCGGACACAACCTTCAGAAGCCGTCGCAGGAACGGTCTATATAAAAATGTTACAATCATACGAATTACAACAGGACATTTGTCAGACAAGTCCGCGGATATAACTGTCAATGGCTGCAGCGGCCTTGCGTCCCGCTCCCATGGCAAGAATCACTGTGGCTGCCCCGGTAACGGCATCTCCGCCTGCGAAGACTCCAGGACGGGATGTCACGCCGTTGTCGTCGGCAACTATGCATCCCCGCCTGTTGGTTTCAAGTCCGGATGTGGTACGGGCAATCAGAGGGTTAGGGGATGTTCCCAAAGCCATTATGACCGAATCAGTCTCTATCTCAAATTCAGAGCCGGGCACAGGGACAGGAGAACGCCTGGCGCTCTCGTCCGGCTCCCCAAGCTCCATCCTTATGCAGCGTATTCCGCGCACCCAGCCTTTTTCATCGCCCAGGATTTCCACCGGATTGGTGAGCATCCTGAACTCTATGCCTTCTTCCTTGGCATGGTGAACCTCTTCCCGGCGGGCAGGAAGTTCATTTTCAGTCCTTCTGTATACTATCGTCGTTTCGGCGCCAAGACGGAGGGCGGTCCTTGCCGCATCCATCGCCACATTCCCGCCGCCGACCACTACCACTTTCCTTCCCGTATATACCGGTGTCAGATAGTCATGGCGATAGGCCTTCATGAGATTGTTCCTTGTGAGGAATTCATTTGCGGAAAACACTCCGTTCAGATTTTCCCCGGGAATGTTCATGAAGCGCGGAAGACCTGCACCGGAGCCGATGAACACCGCAGAAAACCCTTCCTTGTCAAGCAGGGAATCCACAGTCACTGTCCTTCCGACCACGACATCCGTTTCGATCTTCACACCAAGTTTCCTCACCTCACCGATTTCGGCCGCCACCACCCTCTCTTTCGGGAGGCGGAACTCCGGAATGCCATATTCCAGCACTCCCCCGGCCTTGTGGAGGGCCTCGAAAATGGTGACATCATATCCGAGCCTGGCAAGGTCCGTGGCACAGGCGAGCCCTGAAGGACCGCTGCCGACTATCGCCACCTTATGTCCGTTGGACGGGGCCTTTTCCACATCCTTCTTGCCGTTCTTCATGCTCCAGTCGGCCACAAAGCGTTCAAGCTTGCCGATAGCCACCGGTTCTGACTTCACGCCGAGGACACAGCTGCCCTCGCACTGGGTCTCCTGCGGACATACCCTTCCGCAGACAGCAGGCAGGGAAGAATCCCTGGCTATGACTGAAGCGGCATCCGCAAAGTTTCCCGCTGCTACGGCCGCTATGAATTCCGGGATGGACACATTCACAGGACAGGCGCTGACACAGCGCGGATTCTTGCAGTGGAGGCACCGCGTGGCCTCAAGCATGGCCTCATTCATGTCATATCCGTAGCATACCTCTTCGAAATTGGCGGCCCTGACTTTCGGGTCCTGTTCACGCACAGGCACTCTCGGTATTCTGTTTGCCATTATTCTGTCCTCCCATTGATTACGGTCTTTCCCAGACGGCATTCGTGCTCATATTCCACCTCTGCTTCATGCTCCTGTGTACGATACATCCCCTGTCGGCGCATGGCTTCGTCGAAATCCACTTCATATCCGTCAAATTCAGGGCCTTCCACACAGGCAAAACGGGTCTTTCCGCCCACAGTCACACGGCAGGCCCCGCACATTCCGGTCCCGTCCACCATCAGGGTGTTGAGGCTGACTATGATCGGAAGCCCGAGCTTTTTCGCCGTCAAAGACGCGAATTTCATCATTATCATCGGGCCTATCGCCACAGCCTGCGTGTATTTCTTTCCATCCTCAATGACAAGCTTTTCAAGCAGTCCTGTCACCATCCCGTGAAAGCCTTCGGAACCGTCATCGGTACAGATGTAGAGATTGTCGCAGACAGCCTTCATCTGCTCCCTGTAAATGATCAGTTCTGATGTCTTTGCCCCTATTATCACATCCACCGGCACACCGAGAGAATGGAGATATTTCACCTGGGGATACACCGGAGCAGTGCCGACTCCCCCGCCGATGAAGATATAGCGAGCTTCCGCAAGCTCTTTCCTGTCCATGTCCACAAACTCGGACGGCTGCCCGAGAGGACCTGCAACATCGCTGAACGAATCTCCTTCATTCAGAGAGCAGATCTCACCCGTGGACACCCCTATCCTCTGGGTGACTATTGTCACCGTACCCTCTTCCCTGTCATAATCACTGATGGTCAACGGTATGCGTTCGCCGTGATCTTCAGGGATCACTATGAGGAACTGCCCGGGCTGCGCAGATGACGCAAGCCTCGGAGCATGGATCTTCATCCTGCAGATGGCCGGGGAAAGCATCTCCTTTGAAACTATTTCAAACATATCATTTTTCCTATTCTAAAGATTCCTAAAGTTCACGCACCTCATATCCGAGTTTTTCAATGGCCTTTGCAAGAGTGGCGGAGTCAGTCTTCGAGGCATCGTATTTCACCCGGACAGTACGGTCCTCCAGGGACACCTCCAGATCCTTGACACCTTTCTCGAAAGATATGTTTTCCGTGATTTTCTTCACACAGTTCTCGCAATGCATTGATACTGAAAATGTGACTTCCTTCAGTTCCTTCCGCGGCTTCTCTGTTGAAAAAGTTGTCAGTCCCTCTGCCAAGGGAAAGACGGCGGCAGACGATGAAGCGGCAAAAGCCAGCAGCAAAACGGATAATGATATTGTAATTATGCTTTTCATAACATAACGTCAGTTCGACGAATTTATTATACTACGACCCAGGGAATTCGTCGAACCGTCGTTAAGGATTTCTTCGAAATCCGTCTGTCTTAATCCCCAGTCGCTTCGCGACAGCCCCTTTCCAAGGGGCGTCACCCACCTTATTCCTCCCTCTCCGGGAGGACTGTCGCAGGATTACATCCTGCTCCTGAAACGGTTGTTCGATGAAATTCAATGAATTAAATTTCATCGAACTCACATATATGCCGGAATTTTTTCC
>JADIMO010000064.1 GCA_017694755.1 Candidatus Cryptobacteroides merdavium | reverse complement strand
GAGTTAGCCGATGCTTATTCGTACGCTACTCTCATCGGGCCACGCGTGACCCTTATTGCTCACGTACAAAAGAAGTTTAAAATCCATAGGACCGTAATCCTTCACGCGGCATGGCTGGATCAGGCTTCCGCCCATTGTCCAATATTCCTCACTGCTGCCTCCCGTAGGGGTCTGGACCGTGTCTCAGTTCCAGTGTGGGGGACCAACCTCTCAGTTCCCCTAGACATCGTCGCCACGGTGGGCCGTTACCCCGCCGTCCAGCTAATGCCTCGCGAGCCAATCCGACACCGCCTCTCGGCTTTCATGCACCAGCCATGCAGCTGATGCACGTATGCGGTATTAGTCCGGATTTCTCCGGGTTATCCCCCTGTGCCGGGCATGTCGCTCACGCGTTACGCACCCTTGCGCCGGTCGCCGCCAGAAAGCATTGCTGCTCCCCGCGCTGCCCCTCGACTTGCATGTGTTAGGCCTGCCGCTAGCGTTCATCCTGAGCCAGGATCAAACTCTTCTTTGTATAACAAATCATAAATTTCTAAGCTCAATCCATCGGCTTATGATTCAATCTCAAAAAGAATCAACGCTCTCTCTTATTGTTTCGGTACTTTTGCTTGTACTATAGTCTTTCAGTATTTTCAAAGAACACTCAAAACACTTGATCCTCTTCCGGTTCAACCTCGTCAGAACCTGTCGGTTTGTCATGGTTATTTCCGAAATGGGCTGCAAAGATACGGACTTTTTTCATCTCTCCAAATTTTTTCGCAACTTTTTTCAAATATTTTTCTCAACTTTGCAGTCGGACCGTCCGGAACAGGCGGCTGAACAAAGTCTTTATCCTCACAGACATGGCATCTTACTGGCAGATTCTGATAGTGTTCGCAAAGATAGGGGCCTTCACAATAGGTGGAGGCTATGCCATGATACCCATCATCGAGAGCGAGATCATAAAAAGAGGCTGGATCGAAGAAAAGGACTTCTCCGACATTCTGGCCCTTGCCCAATCCGCCCCGGGGCTGCTCGCCGTGAACATATCCATTTTCATAGGGTACAGGTTGAAAGGGGTAAAAGGGAGCATCGTGGCTACATTGGGCAGCATTTTCCCTTCATTTCTGATAATCCTGCTCATAGCCATGATATTTTCCGGATTTCAGGATGACCCGATTGTGATACGGATTTTTCAGGGCATCAGACCCGTTGTGGTGGCCCTGATAGCCGTGCCTATGCTCCAGATGGCGAAAAAGGCAAACCGCAACTGGTTTTCCTGGACGATAAGCATAGCGACAATCTGTCTGGTGGCATTTCTGAAAGTGTCTCCGATATATATTCTGATAATTGTGACGGTCATTTCATACACCGCAGCCAAATACCGTGACAGCGCACGGAAAAAGGAGGGCAGATGATATATCTGGAACTGTTCACAACATTTTTCATGATCGGTCTGTTCACCATAGGCGGAGGATATGCCATGCTCTCCCTCATCCAGGCCCAGGTGGTGACCATCCACAGCTGGATCGACGAGGACACCTTCACCGACATCGTCGCCATCTCGCAGATGACCCCCGGCCCTGTGGGAATAAACAGCGCCACCTATATAGGATATACGGTTCTCGAACAGTCGGGGGCATCGGAATTCATGTGCATCCTCGGCTCTTTCAGCACCACATTGGCGGTGGTCCTGCCGTCTTTCATCATTGTGCTGACAATCTGCAGGATGTATTCCCGGTTCCGCAGCAACAACATTTTCGGAAGCGTGATGGACGGTCTGAAACCTGCCGTGGCCGGGCTCATCGGGGCTGCAGCCATCACCCTGATGACAAAGGAGAATTTCCCGGACTGGAAAAGCTGGATGCTGTTCGCCGCGGCCTTCATCGCCTCCTGGTGGGGAAAGGCCAATCCGATTGCGGTAATCATCGCCGGGGGAATATTGGGGCTTCTGCTATACTGACATTCATTTCATTTTTCATTGTAACGGCAAAATGAATTGAAATTGTTATATCTTTGCAGCCCTTTTCGGCAAGACAAAAAATGAACTGGATTCAGGAAATATTGTGCCAACCGTCAGTCATCCAGACTGTAATAGTGCTGTCCGTCGTGTCTGCGGCGGGGGTATATCTCGGCAAGTTGAAATTTTTCGGCATATCGTTGGGGGTCACCTTCGTCTTCTTTACAGGGATTGTGGCAAGCCATTTCGGGGTGAAAGTCAATCATGACATGCTCGCATTCGCACAGAATTTCGGGCTTATACTGTTCATATACACTCTCGGGCTGCAGGTCGGGCCGGGATTCTTCTCTTCACTGAAAAAAGGAGGGGTCAAACTGAACATGCTTTCTATGGGGGTGGTCTTTCTAGGCACACTTATGGCCCTGGCGCTGACATGGGCAACTGACATTCCCCTGTCCGACATGATGGGACTCCTGTCCGGAGCCGTGACCAACACCCCGATGCTCGGAGCCGCCCAACAGGCCCTCCTTCAGGTGGACCCGGACAATGCAAAGGGAGCCACGGACATGGCGCTTGCCTGTGCAGTCGCCTATCCGCTGGGCGTGATAGGGGTGATATTGGCGATAATCGTCCTGAAAAAAGTCTTCAATGTGCAGGACAGCAAGGCTTCCCCGAAAGAGAATGCCACCAAGACATATGTGGCGGAATTTCTCGTAAGCAACCCGGCCATCTTCGGCAAGAGCATCAAGGAAGCCATGCACATGACTGACAGGCATTTCGTCATCTCAAGGATATGGAGGGACGGCAAGGTACGCATCCCGACCTCGGACACCCTGCTGCAGAAAGGCGACAAACTGCTTGTCGTTTCAGTGAAGGCAGATGTGGAAAACGCCACCGCCCTTTTCGGAGAACAGGAGTACGAGGAGGACTGGAACAAGGAGGACATCGACTGGAATGCCATTGACAGCCAGCTCATTTCCAGGCGCATCCTCGTCACACGCAACAAGATAAACGGAGTGAAGCTCGGCTCCCTGCGGCTGCGTAACCTCTACGGCATCAACATCACCCGTGTCAACAGGGCGGGAATCGACCTGCTCGCCTCCCCGGACCTCCATCTGCAGGTGGGAGACAAACTTACAATCGTGGGCGAAGCCAACTCGGTGAACAATGTCGGCAAACTGCTCGGCGACGAGGCGAAGCGGCTCAACAAGCCGAACCTGCTCGCCATCTTCATCGGCCTTGCCGTAGGCGTGTTCCTCGGAGCGATACCGCTCTCGATACCGGGCATGAGCACTCCGGTGAAGCTCGGCATAGCCGGAGGCCCTATAATCGTCGGTATCCTCATGGGAGCTTTCGGTCCGCGCATCCACCTGACCACCTACACGACGGAAAGCGCCAATCTCATGATGAGGGAATTCGGTCTTGTCATCTACCTTGCCGGACTCGGACTCGACTCCGGAGAGCATTTCTTCGAAACGGTATTCAGGACTGAAGGCCTGATATGGGTCGCCATCGGCTTTGCCCTTGCAATAGTTCCCGTCCTGATCATGGGATGGATTGCCACAAAGTTCTGCAAGGTGGACTACGCCCACAATGTCGGAATGCTCTGCGGCAGCATGGCCAACCCGATGGCCCTCAACTATGCCAACACGACAGTGGCCGGTGACGAACCGTCAGTCGCATACGCCACCGTCTACCCGCTGTCCATCTTTGTCAGGGTCATAACGGCACAGCTGATACTGCTGGTCTTCTGACCATTTCTGCCCAGACAGACTCCCGCAAACAGAGAAAATACACCAAATGAGACATTTTTGAAATAAACATGTACTGTCATTTCGAGGGCGATTGATTATTTTTGTACAATAAATCCAATTTTGTACAACAAAACCACTGACTCATGAAAAAAAGCAAAGCGAAGATCATTGTACCCCTGCTCGTCACTGCAGGAATATCCGGATGCGGAAAAGCCGTGGAACAGAACCCCAACATAATAATCATCTATGCGGACGACATAGGATTCGGGGATTTCAGCTGCAACGGGGCCACGGCAATCAGCACCCCCAATGTGGACCGGCTTGCCGAAGAAGGGATACGGTTCACCAATGCGCACTCCACATCATCCGTAAGCACACCTTCCCGCTACGGTCTGCTCACCGGACAATATCCGTGGAGAAAAGAGGGCACAGGAATAGCGGCAGGAAATGCAGGAATGATCATCCGGCCGGAACAATACACGATGGCGGACATGCTCCATGACGCAGGCTATGTCACAGGAGCAGTCGGCAAATGGCATCTCGGGCTGGGAGACAAGACCGGGACGCAGGACTGGAACGGCACGGTGACCCCGGGACTTAAGGACATAGGCTTTGACTATTCATATATCATGGCAGCCACCGGAGACAGGGTTCCATGCGTATTCATTGAAAACGGGAAAGTGGACGGGCTTGACCCTTCCGACCCAATTGAAGTCAGCTACGAAAAGCCGTTCGAGGGAGAGCCTACAGGCAAAGACAATCCTGAGCTTCTGAAGATGCATCCGTCACACGGGCACGACCAGGCAATAGTGAACGGCATTTCGAGAATAGGCTATATGAAAGGCGGAAAGGCGGCACTGTGGAAAGACGAAGACATTGCGGACACAATCACAGAAAAAGCCCTGGGCTTCATATCAGAGAACAAGGACAGGCCGTTTTTCCTGTATCTGGGAACAAACGACATCCATGTCCCGAGGGTACCGCATGAGAGGTTTGCAGGGAAAAGTGGAATGGGAGCGCGCGGAGACGCCCTCCTTTCATTTGACGAGACTGTCGGCAGGGTGACGGCACATCTGGAGGACCTTGGCATCCTTGACAACACCCTCATCATACTGAGCAGCGACAACGGCCCTGTAGTCGATGACGGATATGCGGACATGGCTTGGGAGCTCCTCGGCAGCCACAAGCCGTGGGGAGAGTTCAGAGGCGGGAAGTACAGTGCATTCGAGGCAGGCACCAGAGTCCCGATGATAGTCTGCTGGAGCCAGACAGAGAAAGGCAAGGTGTCAGATGCCCTTCTCTCTCACATAGACATCTTCGCATCGCTTGCGGAACTGACCGGAGCGGAACTTCCTGAAGGAAGCGCCCCTGACAGCAGAAGCGCATTGAAAACCCTGCTCGGAGAGGATGAATGCGGAAGAGACTATATCATTGAACAGAACCTCAACTCCACGCTGTCCGTACTTGACAGCCAGGGATGGAAATACATCATGCCTTCACGCGGGGCGGCAGTAGAAAAATACACAAAGACCGAACTCGGCAACAGCATGCAGGAACAGCTCTACAGAATCAGCGGAGACGACATGTATGAGGACACTGACCTGACGGCCGGACATCCGGATGAAGCCGCAAGACTCAGAACGATTCTGGAAAATGAGATGAAAAAATGACCGTCAGACGAAAAGGTCGCCAAAAGCATCTGAACAACTGACTCTGTCAAAATATTTCTTATATTTGTGCGCCGGACGAAAGAATTGTATCAATACGTTTTTTCGCCCGGCATGCAATATGGGGCTTGCCCTGTCTGAACAGGAAATCCATATATCATCAATCAAATAATTCTGATAACCGGTTATGAACAGAACCACTTCTTTTCTTGCAGCTGCCCTGATGACTGCGGCAGTCGGCTGCAACAACACCGGCCAGGAACTGGCCATCATCCCTTACCCCAATTCAGTAGAAACGCATTGCGGAACCTTCGCCGCCTCAGGCGCGGAGTTCCACTGCAGCCCTGAAATCGGTGGCAGGGAAAAGGAACTTATCTCCGGATTCGCATCAAAGCTTTCACTCGTTACAGGCAATGACAGCCGAATGACGGAAGGCGACGGCAACAACGGCTTCATCTTCATGACTGACAATTCACTGCCTGAAGAAGGATACGAAATCGACATCACAAAGAAAAAGGCGACAGTGAAGGCTTCTTCATTCAACGGCTTCATCTATGCAATCGAAACTCTGAAACAGATGCTGCCTGTAGCCGTCTATGGAGAGGCCGAAGCCGCAGGAGAAGACTGGAGCCTGCCTTGCGTGACGATAAAGGATGCACCGCGCTTCAGCTACAGGGGCCAGCACATAGATGTGGCAAGGCACTTCTTCAGCACGGACGAAATGAAGAAGGTCATCGACATGATGTGCATACACAAGATGAACACCCTGCACTGGCACCTTACTGACGACCAGGGCTGGAGAATAGAAATCAAGAAATATCCCCGCCTGACCGAGGTGGGTTCCATCAGGAAAGGCACTGTCGTCCAGAAGAACTGGGACCAGTACGACGGCATCCCTTACGGAGGATATTACACCCAGGAGCAGATAAAGAATGTGATAGACTATGCAGCATCCAAGGGCATAACCATAATCCCTGAAATAGACCTTCCGGGCCACATGCTTGCCGCCCTGACTGCATATCCTGACCTCGGATGCACCGGAGGCCCGTACGAAGTCTGGGGCAGATGGGGAGTAGCGGACGAGGTGCTCTGCGCAGGCAAGGAAAAGACCATGCGCTTCCTCGAAGATGTGCTGTCAGAAGTGGCAGACCTCTTCCCTTCCGAATATATCCACATCGGCGGAGACGAATGCCCTAAGGTGCGCTGGGAAAAATGCCCTGTATGCCAGGCCAAGATCAAGGAGCTCGGACTTTCTGACACCGAAGAATACACTGCAGAACACTATCTCCAGAGTTATGTGATGGAGAGGATGGAGAAGTTCCTAGCCGGGAAGGGAAAAAAGATCATCGGATGGGATGAAATCCTCGAAGGCACACCGGGACCGGATGCGACCATAATGTCATGGAGAGGCAGCGAAGGCGGCATCAAGGCATCAAAGATGGGACACGATGTGATTATGACCCCGAACTCCCATTTCTACTTCGACTACTACCAGGCACCGGACCCTTCGACAGAGCCGTTCGGCATAGGCGGATATGTTCCGATCGAGAAGGTATATTCCTACGAACCGTTCACCGAAGACATGGATGAAAATGCCAGGAAACACATCCTCGGAGTACAGGCCAATCTGTGGACCGAATACATCCTGGACAACGCCCATCTCGAATATATGCTCTACCCACGCCAGGCCGCCCTTGCGGAAGTCCAGTGGTGCCGTCCGGAAACAAAGGACTGGGACAGGTTCCTCAGCAGCCTGACCCATGAAGTGGCCATATATGAACTTCTCGGCTACAACTTTGCCACCACGGCATTCCAAATCATCAGCAAGACCCGCCTCAACAAGGAGAAACATTGCGTGGAAGTGGTGCTGAGCACCCAGGGAGACGCCCCTATAAGATACACCCTCGACGGCACGGAACCGGGCCACGAATCAACCCTATACACCGGACCTATAGAAGTCAAGGGAGCCTGCACCGTCAAGGCCAAAGTGGAAAGGGACAACATGAAGACCACCGTCTGGAGCCAGGAATTCGTTGACAACAAGGCAATGGGAAGAAATGTGGAACTGCTCACCCAGCCTCGTGAAAAATACAGATACGGAGCACCGGATTCATTCGTAGACGGCATCAGGGGCGTGTTCCAGTACAGTTCAGGACAATGGGCTGGCTGGTACTCCGACCCTCTTGAAGCCAAGATAGAGATGGGAGGAGAAGTATCCTACAGCAGCGTGACCCTCGGGACGATGGTCATAAAGGACGAGGATGTATTCCCTCCGCTCAGTCTTGTTGTCAGCACTTCCGATGACGGGACCAATTTCACTGAAGCCGGCAGGCTTGAAATCCCGATGGAGGTGAGATCCAATCCTGACAATCTCCGCGAATACACGGTCGAATTCCCGGAAACGGCTGCAAAATACCTCCGTATCGAGGCCAGGACCGTTGATTCAATGCCTTCATGGCATGGCCGGGCAGGAAGTCCGGGATTCCTCTTCGTGGACGAAATCATAGTCAAATGACAATTCCTTTTAAGGGGAAACACCCCTAAGGAAGACAACAGACCTTACAATGAACAGATTATTTTCATTAATCATAATTGCCGGATGTGCTGTCGTGCATCCGGCATTGTCCTTTGCCTATGACGGCAGTGAAAGAGTCACGGACAAGGGAGACAAAGTACTCAGAATAGCAAGCTACAATGTGGGCGTATTCGGCAAGACCGATGAAAGCAGCATTGACCTCATCGCCGGGATGATGAAGGAGCTTGAGCCGGACATGATAGCCATGCAGGAACTCGACAGCTGCGCCAACCGTTCCGGAAAAGACATCTTCCAGCTGAAGGAATTTGCAAAGGAGATGGGAGACTGGCACTACAGGTTTGCCCGCGCAATCCCGTTTGAAGGAGGCGGATACGGAACCGGAATGGCCATATCCCCGGAATTCAATCCGATATCCTCGTTTTCAGTAAGCCTGCCGCAAGGTCAGGGAGCGGAAGCAAGGGCATTGGCGGTAATCGAAACGAAAGAATTTGCCGTCGCCTCCGTCCATCTTGACCATGTCTCCGATCAGGCAAGGCTGGAGCAGATGAAGATAGTGACCGGCACCCTCAAGGAAAGATACGGCAGATCCGGGAAACCGGTATTCCTGTGCGGAGACTTCAACAGCACACCTGAAAGCGAGACAATCGCCGAGCTTAAAAAAGACTGGACCATATTGTCCCCGCTGGATGCCACCATCCCGTCAACCTCCCCGAAAGAGTGCATCGACTACATCGCAATCCTGAACAACGGAGCGAAATATGAAACCGTCAAGGCAGAAGTGTGCCGCAGTTTCCTCTCCGGAAATACAGCCACCGCCTCCGACCACCTCCCCGTTTTCGTTGAAATCCGGCTCCTTCCCACCACTACGCCCGTCCAGAGCGGGACAATGCAGATGATGAAGGCCCGCCAGACCCGATGAATGTCTTCGGAGCAGTGAAGTAAAAACACAACAAAAGGCCGGTCTGTAATCTTTCGATTCCGGATCGGCCTTTCCGATGTATTATGAAAAACTTTATCAGTCGTTGAGAGAGAATCTTTTGAAGGCAACCACCTTGGCTTCCTTGTCTACTCCGGCAAGGAAATCCTTCACGGAAGTCTTGCCGTCGCCCATCTGGTACTCCTGCTCCTCAAGGGTGTTCTCCTTGAAGAATTTGTTCAGACGGCCGTTGGCGATGTTGTTGATCATTGCCTCAGGAAGATTTGCAGACTTCTCTGCAGACACGGTCCTGATGATCTCACGGGCCTTGTCAGCCTGCTCTTGTGTGAGCCAGCCCTTTGCGGTGTTGGACTCGATGTGAGCCTCGCTGTCTACATGTGCAGGGTTGATGCCTGCCTTTTCAAGGGCTGAGTTCACGGCTTTCTTCACAAGCTCCTCCTTGGTCTTCTCTACAGCCACCGCGAGCTCATTGTCGATGACGCTCTGAGGCACTGACTCCTTGTTGACTGCCACAGGATTCATTGAAGCCACCTGCATTGCGATGCCCTTGCCTGCTTCGGCAGGAACCTCCTTGTTAAAGGCAACGATGGCGCCGAGCTTGCCGTTGATGGTGTGGACATAAGACGAAATATAAGGAGCCTCAAGCTTGTCATAATAAGCAAGAGTGTGTTTTTCTCCGGTCTTTCCGGTCTGCTGGGTGATGACAGCCTCAACGGTCTGTCCGTCAGCTACAGTGCAGGCCTTGAGGGCCTCTGCATCTGCAGGGAAAGAAGCCATGGCTGCATCTGCTATAGCCTTCGCAGTAGCCTGGAACTCGGCATTCTTTGCCACGAAGTCTGTCTCACAGCTGAGACATACGAGGACGGCCTTGCCTCCGTTCACTTCAGCTATCACGGCACCCTCAGTGGTCTCTCGGTCAGCCCTCTTGGCGGCAACGAGCTTGCCTTTCTCACGGATGATCTCCTGAGCCCTGGCATAGTCACCGTTAGCCTCTACAAGAGCCTTCTTGCAGTCCATCATTCCGGCACCGGTCATTTGACGCAGTTTCATTACGTCTGCTGCTTTGATTTCCATTTTTGTTCAGAAAATTAGATTGTTTTACTTCCCGAAAGCATTATTCGGCCTTAGCCTCAGCGGCAGGAGCGGCTTCCTCAGCAGGAACTGGGACAACTGCAGGTTCTGCAGCGGCTTCAACGGCAGGTGCAGCCTCTTCGGCAGCCTCAGACTTTGGAGCGCCCTTGCGTGCACGGAGTTTCTTTCCTGCAGGAGCCTTGTCCTCAGACTGCTCCGGAACTTCCTTCTCCTTCTCGAGCTTCCTTTCGTTCAGCCCCTCTGCGATGGCACCGCATACAACGTCCATAATCAGAGCGATGGACTTGGCGCCGTCATCATTGGCCGGGATCACATAATCAATCGGAGTAGGGTCGCAACAAGTATCAACCATAGCGATCACCGGTATGTTGAGACGGTTTGCCTCTTTTACGGCATTCATCTCTTTCTGTACGTCCACTACGAAAAGTGCTGATGGGAGACGGCTCAGATCCTTGATTGAACCGAGGTTCTTCTCCAGTTTGGCCCTCTGGCGGGTCACCTGGAGACGCTCACGCTTTGCGAGAGTATCGAAAGTGCCATCTTCAATCATCTTGTCGATGGTATTCATCTTCTTGACAGCCTTGCGGATGGTCGGGAAATTGGTGAGCATTCCGCCCGGCCATCTTTCTGTCACAAACGGCATGTTGACAGCTGCCGCCTTCTCTGCGACAATGTCCTTTGCCTGTTTCTTTGTAGCGACGAAGAGAATCTTGCGGCCTGAACGCGCAAGCTGCTTCAGCACATTGGAAGCCTCTTCGATCTTTACTATACTTTTATGCAGGTCGATGATATGGGTTCCGTTCTTCTGGTCAAAGATATATGGGGCCATTTTCGGATTCCATTTTCTCGCCAAGTGTCCGAAGTGAACACCTGCATCAAGCAATTCCTGGAAATTTGTTCTTGGCATTGTTTTTAATTTTATTTGTTCTTTAATTTCCCTCCAGGTCTTTGCCGGTTCCCTGTCGGGGCTCTTTTCTTCAACCGGTGAGCAGCGGCCTTGCCGGTCTCCCCGATTTTCCGCAGCCACGGCAAATTCAGGCAGCCACGACGGATTCACATCCGCGGCATGGGTCCCGAAATTTTGTTCCGGACTGTGCTTTTCTGCAAATCAACAGATAAGAACGATTAACGTTTGCTGAACTGGAAGCGTTTACGTGCACCAGGCTGACCAGGCTTCTTTCTCTCGACTTCGCGAGCATCACGGGTAAGGAATCCGGCGGCCTTGAGGGTAGCGCGATAAGCCTCTTTGTCCACCTCGCAAAGTGCGCGGGCGATGCCGAGTCTCATTGCTTCTGCCTGACCTTTGATTCCGCCTCCGTCGATGTTGGCCTTTACGTCAAACTGAGCTGCCGTGCCTGTAACTTCAAAAGGCTGGTTCACAATGTAACGGAGAGCATCCTCAGCGAAATACTCGTTGAGGTCACGGCCGTTGATCGTGATGTTACCTTTGCCAGGCACGAGATAAACGCGTGCGACTGCTGATTTACGTCTTCCAAGGGCGTTTACTTGTTTCATGCTCTGCTTAGATTTCGTTTAACTTGATTGTTTTTGGTTTCTGTGCCTCGTGAGGATGCTCGCTGCCCTGATACAGGTACAGGTTGTTGATGAGCTTTGCACCGAGACGGTTCTTTGGAAGCATGCCTTTGACAGCCATCCTTACCAATTCAGTAGGCTTCTTGTGAAGGACCTCCTTAGGAGTGGTAAACCTCTGCCCGCCCGGATATCCGGTATGGCGGACATACACCCTGTCAGTCATCTTTTTCCCGGTAAGCCTTACCTTGCCAGCATTGATGACGATGACATTGTCACCGCAATCCATGTGAGGGGTATAGCTCGGCTTGTTCTTCCCGCGAAGAATCAGCGCAACCCTGGAAGCAAGACGGCCGAGCACCAAGTCGGTAGCGTCGATCACGACCCACTCTTTCTTGATATCGCCGGCTTTCAGCGATACAGTCTTGTAACTCTGTGTGTCCACTGTCTTGATCTTTAATTGGTTAATACTAAAAATTGCGACCCTCCACACTACATGGAGGGGCGCAAAGATAGCAAAATTTTATTTATAAACAAAATTTTCGTGATTTTCAATGATTTAAAAGTCAGCGAAAAGCCTGTCCAGCAGAGCCGCCCTCCGCTCCGTCAGGCCGCTTATCCGCTCCAGTTCCTCCTCATAGGTGGCCGCAGGCATTTTCGCCTCCTCGCTTGCCTGGTAATAGAACGGCCAGACGGTGAAGTTGGCCTCTATCGCCTTCCTCATCGCGGCAGGCTGCACCTTGAGCACCTCATCGACCTTGGCCACAAGACGGTCCCGCACCTCAGCCCAGCGGGCCGCCACGCTCTGACGGAAAGTGGCGTCGTCCCACAGCCGCTGGAACCAGTCATAGTTCACATCCGGCGGCATGCAGAAGCCGGCATAAATCATCAGATTGTCAAGCGGCTGATACTGCGGATGGGGCACACGCCGATCATTGTCCCAACCTTTGTCCACATCCCAGACGGGGCCGAAGAAAAGCTTGTCCACCCCGCGCCTCTTGTACATATAGGTGGCAGTATAACCGTCCATATCCCCGCAGAACTCCTTCGCGATGACAAAGTCCACGAGGGTCCTTTCATCGAAATAACGGCGCCAGCCGGACGAAGGGTCCGTGAAATCTGTCGAATACAACACACGCTCGGCCTCATTGATGAAGCCGGAAATGTATTCATATTGCGCAGGGTCATATTCCTCGTCATCGGGATATTTGTAGGTCATCCTTATGTTCTTTTGCGCGGTGTAGCGGTTCCCCTCATGGATGTCCGTCTCGATGATATAGCCTCCCGTGATCTTCTCCGGATCAGCTCCGTCCTTGTCCGTGAGCTCCTCAACGGCTATGCGGCCCTCCCGCTGTTCCATATGGTCGCTCATCTGGTAAAGCCCGTGGTAATCATCGTTCATATACACATTGACGAACTGTGAGCAAGGGGTAAAAAGCACCGCAGACGGATCATGCCTGTCCTCAGAAGGGTTGAACAGGATTCTGGACACCTCAAACGCGATATGGTTGCGCAGCAAGGACTTGTCCATGTCATGAGCAAGGATCACCCAGCTCTTCGCCTTCGTGTGGTCCAGACCTATCGGGCTCACCTTCTCCGGGAACTTCAGCCGGTATGGCTTCTTCGGGAGAATCCATGTCGAATTGCCGCGGCCGCGCACCTCCACCGCACCGTCTTCCGGAGACCACCGGCCGGCATCAGTGAAAGGGCTGTAGAGGGTTACATCGGTGTCTACATAATTCTCCTTGTCCGCTATTTCCCTTTCCGGCTCCAGACGGAGAACAGGCAGTTCAGTATTGATCTGGGGACAGTTGAGGCTTATGACATAATCTTTCGTGTCACCGTTTTCCGCCTCCACGGTCAAAATGAAATCCTCCGCGAACGAAACGGCTGTTTCTCCAGAGACAACCTCATTCCCGCCAAGCAGCACCCTTGCCCCGTCTGTCCTGAATTCCGGAACGAGCATCTCCGGCGAATCCTTCTCAATCCATTTGAGATACATGGCAGAAAAGGTCGAAGATGCCTTGTCATAATCAAAGGACAATGCCCCGTCCAGTCCGTTGGGAGCAGCCGGAAGAGAAAAAGAAAGCAGTTCGCAGTCGCCGCTGCCCGAAGGCACCGGCTCCTCTTCATGGACAATATCCTCCGTACACGAAGTCAGAAAAAGGGCGGCTGCAAATGCACATGCCAAATATGGTATTCTATTGAACATCATGACTTGATTTTGAACAGAAAAGCCGGAAAGCCCCGGAGAATGCCTTTCACGGCAATACACCGGCTTCCCGGCCTGATCATTTATTATGGTGGATTTTATCTGTTTATACAGCAGTCCATTGTCTTATTCCGTAAGCCGGCTCCTGACCCACTCCATACCAGGAGACCAATGCTCTTCTCCATGATAATTATTCCACTGGCTGCCATCAAATACATACCCTGTCAGATCATTGCCGTTGGAGGTATAATCTTTTATGACATTACCCTCCCCCATCATCCAGTTTCCAATATGCCACAAGGCCATCGGAATCATGAGAAACAGAATAGAAATGACCGTCAGCATTTATTTCATCTGCGGAAAGAGCCCTGTTCCAGACACGGACTTCGGACATCATGCCGCAGAAGTCCCTTGTATTATCGTATGACCGTCCGAGAGCAAACATCTGCAGGTCATTCTGCCAATTATTATATGTCTCTGTCAGATCTATATCCTTGATATTGCTGTCCATGGTTTCAGTTGCAGCCACCTTGCCGTCCTGATAAAGTGTTACCGTCTTTTCATCTCCGTTAAGGACAACGGCAATATGAACCCATTCATCGGCAGGCAAATATATTGCAGACTTAATCTTTATTTCATTATTTTCGGTATCTACATATACAAGTTCCCATTCCTGATAATTATCAGTATTGTCTCCATGCCGGATAAGGAAACGTGTTTCTATACCGAACAGCGAGCCGATCCAGTCCCCTACCCATTGACTGGATTCACCTGTTTTGGATACAAACTCTTCATCATGTTTCACAAGCATTTCCACCGTAATGGTAGTGCCGAACTTCATGACATCAGGCCTGGCCCAAGAGGCGGCACCTGCATAGTGGTTTTTCATATAAGCGACATATCTTTCCTCAACCGGTTCCTCGCCCCCGCCTTCCTCTGTCTTGCCTTTCTGGGACACGGTGACTGTGGCAGGATCGGCATTCGGATACGAGATGGTCACCGTGGCCTTGCGGGCTTCCTGTACTTCATTCGCGGAATATGAGAAAGACATCACGGCCGTACCGGCAGAAGAACCGGCTTCAGAACCGGTATAGGACAGCCACTCACCTTCCTGCTGAACCGTCGCTCCAAGGCCGGTGTATTCCACATTCTCCGACACCGACAGTATAACCTGGAATGTCCCGCTGCCGCTTTCGAGCTCAACAGGATTGGCCGAGGTCACTTCAATCTCCGGGATCACAACTTCCCCAGGGGTGGAAATTATCTTGAAATCCGCAGTGGCGGTGCCGCATGTGAAGACAAAAGCGGCAGTCCTCTCCGCATCCGTATTCGGATCCACCTCAAAAATGACCCGGTCACCGTTTGAGCCGGAAGTCTTGTCCGGGCTCACCCAGTCATATGATGCCCCATCCGAAGCAGCAAGGGTCCAATATCCCTATAATGCCAAGCGGAACCGGGGGAGATACTGCCTGCCTCCACCCGGCTCCGCCTCCGGATCAAAGCCGGAACATCATGATGAGAATGTCTCTCAGGCTATTCCTCCGTAAGGCCTCCGCCGATGGCCACCGGCGTACTGAGCTGTACGAATGACGGCATGCTGAGATCCGTAGGGTCAAGATGGTTTTCAGTGGCGTCCTTGAGTTCACCGTTGAGCTTATAGTAGGCAAGAAGTCCCGGTGAAGCCGGATCGACCGTCAGCATATTCTCCTTTATCTGGTTTGCAGTACGTGCAACATTCCAGAGTCTGACCTCCGACATATATCCGTAGAACGGACGGGTCCCCCACATGAATCTCGGCACCTGTCCGACTGAGAATCCGAAGTCGGCATTGTTCGCAGTCAGATCGGAAGCCATCTTGAATGTTCCGGCTATCACTTCTTCTCCGTTTACATAAAGATGTCCTTCGTTCGCGGAGTTGCAGGTGAATGCGAGATGATACCACTGTCCCGGGGAAATAGGATTGTCGCTCCATGTCATCTCGGCACCTCCCGCCATCTGGAGAATGTCGCGAGGAACAGTTCCTCCGCCTGCATCTCCGATACGCATTATCATCACTCCTTCGCAACCCATAATAGTATTGTTGTCACCGAAGCGCGACACATTGACCAATGCCTCGTAAGTCACTTCGGTGAAGACATTGAGCGGTGAAATCGGTATCTTGAAGAAATTGTTGTTGAACCTTGCCACATTCATTATCCGTACCGGCTTGCGTATCACATAATATACGATGTCTGTCCCGCTGATGACAGGAACATCACCTGTCTCCACCCTTACCGGCAGCAGATAGGTGTTGCCCTCGGCCACTGCATCAAGCCCGTTCAGATCAAGCGACACAATGTTGGAATAGATGTCTCCGGCAGCAATGGTTGCACTTGACTCGGCAAGCGAAGCCGAATCGAACGGAAGATACTCCCTTCCGTATTTCTGGTTATAGTCAGCCACGACATCAGCGCCGGCTATCGAATAAGTGACATTGACATCAGAAGATGCCATGGAAGAAAGACGGGACTGCAGGTCAATGGACATTGTGGCAACATCCTCAACTTCAATTGTGTTTTCAACTGTCTCAAAGTAGAGTTGCGGAGCCAGCAGTTCGGCTTCCTTGTCCCGGCATCCGGCAACGAGCACTGCACTGAACCCCAAGACAGCTGCTATTCTTAATTTATTTCTTTTCATCTTCATCAAATTTTACTGTTCTGTACCATCTTCAGGAGCAGTGCCCTCCTGGGCAGCCTTCCACTCGTTGAAGACACGCTGGTTTTCCTGGATGGCCTTACGCATCCACTTGTAGTCCGGAGTATTGTCATAGTCCTTCTGGAAACGGTATGCACCGACTCCGCCCTTATAGCCGCTGCTCGGCATGTAGGCAGCCTGCCTCATGAGTTGTCCTCCGGTTACCGCAGAACTCTCGAAGTTCTCGGTCAGGATGAACTTGTGGGTATTCGGGGCGTACCCGTCAAGATTATCCACTCTGCCGTAAGACTGGAGGATAAAGTAGTCAATATATTCAGGACAGTTGGAAACAAATGTCCCTATAACACCGTCGACACAGAGGAGTTTGTGTCCCTTGTTCTCAGGGTCGCTCATCGGGCCGATGTACTTGCCCATTTCCTTGACCAGGTGTACTATCAGTTCATTCTGGTAGAGATTGCCTGCCAGGGTGCCGTCAGCATCGTTGAATCCGCTGCCCGGCTCCCAGTCGATGTCAAACCCGTCCCACTCGTTCACCACGAGAGAATCACAAAGAGCCTTTGCAAATCTTGTATGGGCCTCTTTCATCTTGTCAAGATCATTCAGGTCGTCAGGACCGATGCCCCAATATTCCCAACGGGCAAGCCTCATTGCTTCAGAAAGCTGGGAATCAGACCAGCCCTCTTCCTCTGCCTGTTCATAGAGAGGGGCATATATCGAATCCGGGGTTCTTCCTTTCCCGAGATAAGAAAGGAGACTGACTTCAAGAAGCTTGATGCCTTTCTTCTTCTGCACGAACTCTTTGTCGGCCTTCTGTTCCGGAGTGATTTCAAATCGACCCGGAGCACCGCTCCACATGGAAATGATGTCCATGCTGTCCGGAACGGATGTCAGATAACCGCCTCTTGCGGCACCGTACGGAGCCCAGTCGGAGAACCAGCCGAAGGCCACAGGACGGCCGTAACCATAAATCTGGTCCTTGTATTCACGGAGACGGGCGTAATATGCCTCGCTCTCCTCATTGTTCATCGTGTTGTAGCCGCCGATATGCTCCACCTGGATTTTTTCGACATCAGTACACGAGAACATCGCCATACCGGCGGCCAGCGCCGGAATCATAAGGGATTTTGTGAATTTATTGTTCATAATATATTTGTCTTTTTATGCGCTGCATTGCTCATTGATACATGGACATATTATCTGCAGTCCCACCAGAGTCTTGTAGTAGCGGCATCCACTCCTCCGCGAAGCTTGCTCACTGCATCGGCATAATTGGCCGCATCCTCTGCAGACTGGGAGAAGCTGACAGGATATACCATACGGCGGATACCGTCGGTGCTTGTAATGCCTGCACCCGCACCATTGTTGGTCTGGACCGGATTCAGCTTCGGATATCCAGTTCTTCTCCATTCTGTCCAGGCTTCCTGCCCGTTAGGATACATGGAAATCCATTTCTGAATCATGATTTTCTCAAGTTTCTCTTCTGTACTGCCTGTAAACTCAGGAGTCGCCGTAGTCGGCTGCGGAGCACTGTACCCGTTGATGCTCACTGACCGAGGCGTCAGATCGGAACTGAGATATGCAGTGACATCGGCACTGACACCGTTTTCCTGGAATGACATCTCAACTCCCTGACGGTACAGGCTTTCCGCCGAACCGAACTCAGGCCAATATAGTGCAGCCTCTGCCCTGAGGAAATAGACCTCGGAAGCCTTCATCCAATATGTAGGAGTAGAGCTTGTAATGTTAGGAAGAGAATATTCTTGGTATGTATCGGCTGTAGCCGCCGTTCCCGGAGGGACAGGAGCATACTTCTGCCCGTCGTATCCCGTAAGTGCATCCGCAGATTCCGAAGTCTGGATATAGGCGCCCAGACGCGGATCCTGATAGCCATCAAGATATGCAAACATGGATGTACATGCCCTGGCCTCACCGTAATTCGCAGCAAGATAAGCGATATTGTTGACAAATACATATCCTGCGCCTGTGCTCATCTGGGCTGCATCGGATGCATCAGTCATCACGCCGATGCCATTGTTGAGCGCCTCGGCCACCCACTGGTAGGACAGGCTCTCATCCACATACCTGAGGCGCATTGCAAGACGGAGCATCAGGGAATTGGCATATTTCACCCACTTCCTTGCATCTCCGGCATATACTGCATCATAACTTGCAGCTACGGTACCGCCGGACTCGGCAAGAGGAGTCAGAGCCTCCACCGCAGCCTTGAGGTCATTGAACATCGCTTTGTAGACTTCCTCCTCGCTGTCGAAAGGAATCACAAGAGCCATGTCTCCGGCATGAATATAAGGGATAGGCCCGAAAGTCTCAAGTGTCTTGTGCCATGCGGAGATTTTCAATATCTGAGCAAGGGAAAAAGTGGCATCGTCACCGACTTTTTCACTCTCCTGTTTGATTTTCTTCCAAGGGGAAAGCAGTTCCGTGTAAGAATTCCTGTAGGTGGCGGATACCCAGTCATCATACAGATAATATGTCAGATTGTTGTTGCCGCTCTGCCAGTTGTTGTCTTCAGCGATATAGCCGCTCCAGCCGTCGGCAGAGAGGGCGTATGCCACCTGATACTGGTTGATCATGTCTGTACCGTCTGCCTGCGTACCCACAGGAAACACGAAGCGCTGCATAGTGGTGACGGAAGCTCCCATGGTAATGCCGTCCATGGCACCCATCTCCTCCGTCATCTCATACGGATTGGTATTGATTTCCTCATAGTTGCATGACGGGAGCGTCAGCAGCGACAAGGCCCCGGCACACAGCAATGATTTATAAATGATTCTTTTCATCTTGCTTTAGAATTTAAACTTGACACTTACGGCATAGCTTCTCACGCTCGGCTGCATGAAATAGTCGTTGCCCTGTCCATATGTTCCGGTAGACGGAGTGAGTTCCGGATCGTATGGAGCCTTGCAATAGATCATCCACGGATTGTTGGCGATGAATGTGAGGGTGAGACCCTTGAGCACATTGTTGAACCATTTGTCCGGGAAAGTATAGCCGAATGTAACCTCCTGAAGACGGATATTGGTAGCACTGTACAGGTAGTAGCCGGATGTGGTGTAGTCTCCGGTTCCGACCATTCCGTAATAAGTCTTCGCATCGACAAGACCCTGTCCCGGAAGCATTACTCCGCCGGCCATGCGGGCATCGCCAGAAGCCTTGGATACACCGAAACGGTCAAGGATGGCTTCTGTTGAAGATGTCACGACACCTCCGAAGCGGCCATTGATGAGGAAACTGAGGTTGAAGCCCTTATAGGAGAACGCATTGTTCCATCCGAGAGTGAAGTCCGGAGTCGTATGTCCGAGATATACCGGGTCACCTGTTTCCATGGAATAGCTGCCGTCACCTCCCATCTCGACGAATCCCTGGCTGTCCTTCTTGAAGAAGGTGTTGGCGTAGATGTCGTTGAGGCTGCCGCCTTCCTTCAGGATGACGCGGCCGTTGTCCTTCAGCACTTCAGGGATATTGATAGGTTGCTCACTCATGTCAGTGTGGTAGTCATGAACCATCTCCTTGATTTCATTGACATTCCTTGAGAATGTGAGCATTGATGACACATAGAAGTCCTTGAATGTGTTGGTGTATCCGAGAGATGCCTCCCAACCGCGGTTCTCCACATTACCTGCCTGGAGATAAATCTGCTTGTAGCCTGAATATTCAGGAAGCTCGCCGAGGAAAGTCTGGTTGAATGTATTGGACTTGTAGTATGTCACCTGGGCGCGGAGATTGTCCCACAGACGCAGTTCGAGACCGAATTCATACGAACGGGTTTTCTCCGGTCTGAAATCAGTGAACTGATAGATACCTGTTTCCTGAAGAATACCGCCGACAATAGGAGTGGTGACTGTCCCCGGAGTAAGACCTGAACGGGAAATAGGAGCACCGACTTCAGTATATGATCCGCGGACCTTCAGGTAAGAGAACCAGCGCGGCATCTCGACCATCTCTGAAATGATGGCGGAAAGTCCGATGGAAGGATAGAATACGCCCGGCTGCTTTGTGTTGACGAGTCTGGAGTTCCAGTCTTCCCTTCCTGTGAGTGTAAGGTAGAGCATGCTCTTCCATCCGAGTTCGACATTGGCGAACACCGCATTGTTGCGGACCCTGCTGTAGCCGCCATCCTCCAGAGAGCGGGCACCTGATGCATCTATGTTGCCGAATGAGAAAAGATTAGGCACGAGCATGAGCGGTCCCCTGTAGCCCCTTGTCTGAGACCAGTAGTTGGTGTAGCTGTAGCCGATGTTGGCGGAAAGATTGAAGTCTCCGAGCTGCTTGTTGATGTTGAGCATCACGTCGGCATATTCCTGACGGTCCTTGTAATATTGCCATTCATAGAGACCTTTTGTTGACCCCTCGGTAAAGATGTCATTGGTAGTGGCATATATCTTGTGCTCCATTTCTATGTGGGAGTCATCTATACGGTAGCGGGCAGTGATGTTCAGCCAGTCAAGGATGTTGTAGGTCAGGCCGACATTGAACATGTAGCGGTTCTTCGTGGTCGGCAGCACATTCCTGTAGGCTGTCCAGTAAGGATTGTCTGTTCCGTATGTACTGTCACCTATCGGCCAGTACTGAACAGGGATGTTGCGGCTCAAGTCGTAGCGTTCGAAAGTCTTGATGGCATCCCAGCTCTCACCCCTCGGGTAAAGATAGGCTGCGACAATCGGATTGTTGTAGAGACCCTGCGACACCATGTTCTGGTCCTTCTGGTTGATATAGGAAGCTCCGAGGTCAAGCTTGAGCTTGTCCTTGAGGAACGAGGAAGTGTTGCGGATTGTAAGATTCAGACGGTCATAGCTGTTGTTCGGCACAATGCCTGTGGCATTTGTGGAAGAAATCGAAGCATACGTCTGGTTGTATTTGTTTCCGGTAGTGAGAGTGAGGGAATTGATGAATGTCATTCCCGTCTCGAAGAAATCCTTCTTCGGATCATAGCTGTTAGGAACCGGGAGTTCATTGCCCCAACTGTCGTATGATCCCGGAGCATTTCCGTAGATGTTCTGAAACTCAGGAGTCATGTAGGCATTGCTGAACTCAGATGTGGAAGAGAACGAAACCGAAAGCTTGCCTTCCTCTCCTTTCTTGGTCGTGATGAGGATGACACCGTTCGCGGCACTGCTTCCGTAGAGGGCCGCAGCAGAAGGACCGCTCAGCACGGAGATGCTCTCGATGTCTTCAGGATTGAAGTCCGCAATGCCTTCTGTAGTCGCACGGCCCTCTCCCATGACATCACTGCCCTTTCCGATTGTCGTATTCACGAGAGGAATACCATCGACCACATAGAGGACATTGTTGTCTCCTTCAAGGGATTTGGAACCGCGCACCACGACTCTTGTCGCACCGCCGACACCGCTGGAACTCTTGTTGATGGTCACACCGGCAATCTTTCCGTTGAGGGAATTGACGAAATTGACATTCTGAGCGCGGAGGAGTTCATCTGAATCAACTTCCTGGACATTGTAGCTCAATGCCTTTTCCTGGCGTTTGATACCGAGTGCCGTGACCACGACTTCGTCAAGGAATTCAGTGGAGGTTTTCAGCTTAACATCAAGCTTGGCCTGGCCTGTGTAGGGGATTTCCTGTGTCTCGTAGCCCAGAATGGACACTACGATGATGTCGCCTGACTTAAGTCCGCTGAGAGTGTACTCTCCTTCAAACCCGGTTGTCACACCGCCCTGACTGTCCTTGATCATCACGGCGGCCCCGATTACCGGGCCTTGTTCATCAGTTACAATTCCGCTGACTGTGCCCCCCCCGTCTGTAACAGGTCCGGCCTGCGCATGTCCAGGGAAAGCAGCCAGCATATTCAGAACCGCCAAGGCGAGAACCGCCAGACAGCATCTGAACAATGATGACTTCATTGCTTTTAGCATAACAGAAATTTTGGTTATTAATAATGGTGTTAACGGAAAATTCAGTTAAAATTTCCTGTTTATCCCACGAAGATACTACAATTTTGCCATTCTGCAAATCTTTATGACAAATCGATGAAACGGCACATTTGCCGGACGAATCCCCTCTTTAGAATATCAACGGATTTTCTTATCTTTACATCTGGCCGGATGTTGCCCGGCACCGGGGACATGCGGCATACCGTTTTCCACCATTGAAAAACTGATGACCATATGAAGAAAATTCTTTCCATGGCAATCTTTCTTGCCACAGGCAGTCTCTGCTGCCCCGGACAAGAAAATGTGAACTCCCCTTCCGCAACGGAGTTTGACAGGTATGAACGCATACCTGTCAGTTATTTCAACGGCCTTCCTTCAATAGAGATTCCGATCTATACAGCGGAGACCAAGGACCTGCATCTTCCGATATCGCTTTCCTACCATGCTTCAGGCATAAAGGTCAACCAATATCCGACTGCCGTCGGGCTCGGATGGTCCCTGAATGCCGGAGGCGGAATCACACGCATCGTCAACGGCATCCCTGACGAGACCTGCAGTCAGGACATCATCGACAGGAGCGGGACAGGATTCTCCGGAGATGCAGATCCCGGATACTGGTTTTCATCCAGATATATGGACAAGGACGGCTGGGCATCAGAAGAAAGCCTGAAGAACTATGCCGGCATTGCCAATCTGATAGATTACGACACCGAACCCGATGAATTTGTAATAAATGCGTACGGACTCTGCGGAAGCATATACCGGCCTGGATGCTGAGGGAAGTAGTGTCTCCAAAAGGCAACAGGATGACATTCACATACCGGAGGGACGGAAGTCCGATCATAATAAGTGATGTGATAACAGACCTATGGATATATGATCCGTCCGGATCCCAATCAATATTTCCGCCACAGGACCCTGAAAGGGGAAAGTCCTTCATCGTCCAGCATCCTGTATATCCTGAAAAAATACCAGCGGATGAAGGGTTGGAAATCACTTTTTCCGTGACCATGATTTGAACACGGTAAGGGATGAAGACATGGACTATCTGCAATATGACGGCTTCTCTGACCACATATCTGACTATATATGCTACGAATCCAGCGGAAGCCGGATCAGTTATGCTCCCCACAACTACTCACAGAAACTGACTGCAATGTATGTCTACGGGAATGGTTCAATCCTTGAATCAGTCGGATTTTCCTATACGGAAAACAATTCCGAAAGACTGAAACTCAAAACTATAGCAATAAAGGGCAACAACGACATCACTGAGCAGGAATACGGATTCACATATGATTCCCGTAAACTCCCGGCATACAACTCCACCGTCACAGACAACTGGGGCTATTGGAACAACAAGGATTACAGGGAAACAGATATCGAAGACGACTTTTTCGGATACAGGTCGGCAAGTCTGGAACATACGATGGCCGAGACCCTGACCGGGATAACATGGCCGACCGGAGGACATACGCTCTTTGAATACGAACTTAACGATTATTCCAGGATTGCGACACAAGCCCCTGACTTTGACCTGATCGAGACAGCCGGGACAGCCGGAGGGTTGAGAATCAAGAAAATAACACATACATCCGACACGACCTCATATACACATTGCTTCGAATATAAAAACGAAGACGGCACTTCATCTGGCATACTGTCCGGAATCCCCGTATATGAAGCCGAAGGCGGGGATCAGGACGGAGGAACCGGCTCACCGCAGCCGATGTATTCCGCCTTCTACTACGACGACAAGGGCAGGACACTCACCGTCACCCACCGTCTGGACAATGGCGAAACGGTGACCGTCTCTGACCTGTCTTACGACATACTCGGACGTATCGCCTCAGACAAACGGAACGGGAACCCCGAATTGGCGACAGCATTCTCATACAACATCAGATCCTGGCTCAAGGCTGCGGAAGGGGACATCCTCTCCATGAAGTTCTTCCATGAAGACACGCGGGAAGGGACACACTCAAATTCACCGAGGTTTGACGGAGGCATTTCCGCCTTGGACTGGACTGTCAGCGGAGGACATTCAGGGGGATACAACTTTTCTTACGACGGCCTTTCGCGACTCACCAAAGCGGAATACATCAGTGAAGATGCGGACGGGGAGAACTTCAGCACGGCATATTCATACGATGCAAACGCGAACCTGACATCTGACCTCTCGGCAGGAATTGCCGCCGTCTCATACAATTCACTCAACCTGCCCCGGTCATTCTCCCTGGTGACAGAAGACGGAACAGCAGAAACCCGATACCTCTACGATGCCGACGGCAGGAAACTCAGGGTGACCGCAACAGGCAGCGACGGTGGCACATCCGTCACGGATTACACGGCAAATGTCGTCAGAACAAACGGGAAAGTGGACCGCATACTTTTCGAAGGCGGCTATATCCGCAACGGGAAATACCATTTCTTCTTCTCCGACCATCTCGGAAGCATCAGAGCCGTGGCCCGTGAGGACGGTTCAGTCATACAGTCCAACGCATACTACCCATTCGGCAAAACATTCGGGGACAGCGCGGATGCCGGCTCTCCAAGCCAGCCATACAAATTCAACGGAAAGGAGGACCAGTCCTTTGCCTCCGTCCCTCTCCTTGACTACGGGGCACGGTTTCTCTCCACCCGGACCGGAAGATGGACCAGCATGGATCCCCTCGCAGAAAGATATTACTCAATAAGCCCTTACGCTTACTGCGGCAATAATCCTGTCAACTTCATCGACCCGGACGGAATGAAGATCACAATATGTTATGACAAGAAGAATTCGCTGATATTTGAAGATCCAGCGGTTCTGTTCAAGAAAAATCCTGATGGAAGAATATCCGGAACATATATATTTGATATGTACGGGAACGATGCCACTGGAGACACATGCATCACGCAGAAATTATATCCGCTTGACACGGAATGGGATGGAATCAATGAAAGCATTCTTGAAAAGATTTCAGAAAGTGACTCCTGCATCTTGTACAAGATAAGACAAGATTGCTTGCCGGACAGATTCCTTGTGAGGTTTCATGCCTTACGGACAGAAATATCCGGCGACCCGAATGAAGTCGATGACAAGACATACCTGTCAGGAATGTATTCCATGTCCGTCAGAATGAGCGATTACGGACATGATGAAACTGACCTCTCCGGAAAGGCCCATGTCAAATCACCGGACAGCTGATAGAATTTATAATGACACCTCAACCAGAGCAGGAACAGACACATCAACACAGATGAATATTGTCAGAATCAGGAAATTTCGATGAAAATGATAAAACACACAGCCACAACTGCCGTTATATTGTCCCTCATTCTTTTGGCGGCCTCTCCGTCTGCCTCGGCAAGAAAAGCCAAAGGCGCAATGGAATCCTTGGAAGAGGTGTCAAAGGTGATGAAAAAAACTGCATGGAAAGAAAAATTCTTTTACAGACGAAATGCAGCCAGGGCGGACATGGAAAGACGGAACCATATCTTCCATCAACTTGAACCGGATTTCACTGTCAGTGACACACTGATATATATATTGAAAGTACAGATAAATTGTTCGATCCGGCATGGGGCGTATACTGGATTTATGCGTCCTCTCCAAACCAAATTATGAAATTCCACAGGAAGTCACGACCCGACATCATCCTTGAGTGGTCGGGATCTTACGCGGACGAAGAAAACAGGGCTGTAAGATTCATAATAGATATGGCCTTGGACAATAAATTTGACATCATCTCCGAGTCTGCAGATAGTCCGGCCGCAGATATGTTTCAAACATATTACTATACAGTAATTACTCGAGAGGATGACGGGTTCCGGCTTATCAGATACGAGGGACTCGGGCAGACCTTCAGACAACTCCGTGAGCGCGAGGCAATCATCATTGTCCCGGATATCATTCCTGCTGAAGATGATGACAACGCTGAAAATACAGAAATTACCCGATGGACATCAAGTCGAAATCAATCGGCGCACTTCCATTAACCTTTAATTTTGACTATTCTATCAATATCAAGTTCTGCGTTGCAGACAGACTCGATTTCTTCAATGATTTCAATGCAGCGTTTTCTGCTTATGCGGATGCCTGTGCCTGCAGAAATGATGTCTTCAAGGCTTGGATTGCCCGAATATCTGACAGACGTTGCATGTTCACCCCTGGTGCCCCCCGGGAGTAAGTAATGTCGTATGCAGGCGCAAGTGCCCATTTGCCGTTTTCACAGAGAAAACTGAAGTTCTTGGCGTGATCGTCTTTGTTGGCGCATACGACATTGAAAACCATTCTACGGAACATCTGTTCCACCTGTGCCGGATTCTGAGTAAGATAGCCGGTCAGGGCAAGGAGATTTACATAATCTATACCGCTTTGGGCCTTGCTCCACCTGAATTACGGCTATTGTAATACAAGAAGGCTGCATCAGCGTCGCTTTTCTCGGAGAGCACATCAAGGGCTTTACGCTGAAGTTCGTCAAAGTCGTTGTCTGTGATGGCTGCAATATGCTCTTTGGAAGTTTCAGGCTTATAGCAAAGTGCTCCCATTCCGGAACTGCCAACCAAAGACAGTCTCTGAAGAAGGGACAACTCTCCCAATGAACTGCCTTCACGACGAAGCATCCTGTCAAGCAGATAAAGGCCATACCCATCCGGCATACTATCCTCAAACGCAGCAAATCCGCCACCAAAACTATTTTCTTTTGAGTATATG
>JADIMO010000063.1 GCA_017694755.1 Candidatus Cryptobacteroides merdavium | reverse complement strand
CATGTACAGTGCTGAAATCCAGTCCTGGGCAGTATTCAGAGTCTTGGGCATTTCCGGCATGGCAGCAGGAAAAGCTATGGCCAGAGCCAGTATTATTGCACCTGCAAAGACTATGATCCAGTCCTCAGATGTGAATTGTCCAATCCATTTTTTCATTTTTGCAGCGATTTGTCAAAGGCCGCAAAGATAATTGCAATTTATAATAACTCCAAATTTGCCTCAATCTTCACTGAAAAGGCCGGAAGAAAACGGCAAAAGCTCACACTAGCCTGAACACATCCGAAACATGCACAAAGCCTCTTCTGCGGAAAAATTCGTGAGCATCCACGTTGTTCTTGCCTGATTCAAGGTACACATCTGATATGCCCCTGTCCTTCAGCCATTTCAGAGCCATCTGAAGAAGTTCTCCTCCTATGCCTCTCCCTCTGTACTGCCCGTTTACAAGGAGGTCGCATAGCACCCCGAAAGGGTCTGCGCCGTCATCGGTGATTTCAGCCACGCAGAAACCTGTTATGAAACCATCCTCCTCAGCCACCATGATGACCGCGTCCGGAGAATCGAATTTCGCATTTATGTACTTCATCCACATTTCCTCCCCATTTCCGGCAGGCCGTGTCTTCAAAGTGCCGCCGGAAACATCAGCCTCGGCGACCCCCATCTGCAGCTCCCCATGTGAAATATATTCATTATAGGCATTTATATGTGTCCAGAAGATGTCTTTCAATACAGAAAGATCATCACGCAGTGCAAATCTGATTTCCATCATTTCTCGAAAAATTTTCTTGCCCTTTCATATATGTTCCTCGTGGTGTTGAACAGAAGAAGAAGAAGCCCGAAACAGGCCAGAGCAGCAACAAACCACACGAGTATGGCGGCAGTCTTGCTTGATGTAAGCCCTATATATTCCACAAACGGCAGGTTGACATCCTGGAACAGTATCTCAAATGTGGACACCACCGAAATTATGGCAAGGATGAAGTTCAGCACGAAATCGGACCTTACGGATTTATAGTCGCTTATGTTATGGAGACTGTTGTCCACCATTTCCATCAGTTTGATGAGCCGCTTCTGGTCATTCTCTATGTCAAGCCGCCTGGTGGTCCTGTCGAACATCACCTTATGGGACATGAATTTCGAATACTTCACCACATTGAGCTGCAGGACCATCCTCGAAAGCCTCATGCTCAGCTCGGCGTTGCGGGCTATGAGCTCTGAAGATGACATGTGTCCAGTGTTCAGAGTGGCATCCACAAGCTGGTCACTTGCATAATCAATGATGTATTTCTTCGCAAGGACCATTTCCAGTATGCAAAGATATTCAGGCCACGACACATGATAATCCGCCCTCTCTTCAAGATGCTGCTCCCAGTCCACCGGCGAGCCTGCCCCACGCCTGCCGTATGTCCCGATGACTACGCAGACATTGGAATTGACCAGCACAAGATCATCCGTGTCTATGGCTATGTTACCGCCGCAAACCTCGTCGTATGCCTCCCTGTCGCGGTAAGGCCATTCTTCAGGATAAAGCGTCATCATTCCGATCAGTTCTTCCTTGTGGTACTCTCTGATATGGTCCACAATCTCGGCCTCAGACATCCTGTCATCCCTGTCATCGGCAAAAAGGTCGCCTCCGCCACCGTCCGGATGGCTGACATTCTCCCAGATGTCCACCATCGCATAATGGAAATCCTTATAGGAATTCTGCTCCTGGCATCTGGAAGACCTCTCATCCGCATACCTGTCCTCCTTTGACACGCTTGCCCTGTACGAGGTGCAGCATTTCTGTATGAATCTCTTATATCTCACAGTAAGGTCATCGAACACCCTGCTGCAGCCCTTCAGCAGCAGATTGCCTTCCTCCCCTTCCCCGAGCGCATTTCCGGAAGAGCCTATCTTCAGTCCGGTAATCCTGAAATCCTTTATTTCAAGGTTGATATTGGTCTCCTCCTCCCCTTCATTACGGCTCCAATGTTCTGCGCTCAGATGCGCTGAAAGAAGGGCTATTATATGGTCAGTGGAAGCAGGCGCGGAAAGGCTGCAAAGATTCCCGTCAAATACGAACCTGTATGTCAGGGACACCGTATATCCGAAAAGTATCAGCATCTCTACAAACACATGCCCCTTCATCTCCACCCTGTAAGGCTCTTCAAGCACCAGGGAAAAGTCAAATCCTTCAAGCCTGTACCTTCTGATGTTCTCCCTGTCCTTACTGTCCATCACGAAGATGAGATGGTCGATGCTTTTCTTGACAGCAGAGGACACAAGTCCTGTGGCAGCTGCCTTTTCTTCATCAAATTCCTTGAATCTCCCGAGAGAAAACATCTGCATCAGGACAATCGAAAATCCGGGATAACGCAGCCCGTTCCCTTCGCGGGCGCATCCATAGTCTTTAATGGAAGTCATAAGCCATCAAAATGAAAAATAAATAATTATGCGGAAGTAATTTATGCAAATTTAATTATTTGAAAACTGTTTCCTATATTTGGGCCTCAAAAAATACAGCAGGTATGTCCATCATAAGAAAAGCAGAAGCCGCATGCTGCAAATGCGGTACAAACAACGAAATCACGATATACAGAAGCATAAACACGGCTGAAAACCCCGAATTGAAGGAAAAGGTCAGGGACGGGTCCCTGTTCCTCTGGAAATGCTCCTCATGCGGCCAGGCCAACCTTTCACGGTACGAAACCCTCTACCACGACCCTGACAAAAAGATAATGATATGGCTGCTTCCGTCCGGTTCGGAAATATCAGAAGCGCAGATGCACTCGATAACCCTGCATGCCAAGGCAATAGGACATTACACTCTCAGACTGGTGGAAGACACCGGATCCCTCATGGAAAAGGTCATCACATTTGACGCAGGCCTCGACGATGCCGTCCTGGAAATATGCAAATATGTCACAAAGATGGAAATGGCAGCAAAAAACAGGGAAAAGGCCGCAGAAATCATGAATGCACCGTTCCATTTCTATGCCCTTACAGGAGAGGACGGAGGGCGGATGATAACCTTCATGTACCCGTATGACGGGAAAATGGAGCAGGTCAGCATAGGCTACAATGTCTATGAAGACTGCACCGGAATCATGCAGAGAAACCCTAATATAAAACCAGGCGACGGATTTGAAAAAATTGACGCCGCCTGGGTACAGTCTTTTATCAGATAGAGTTGGATCTGACATTATTATCCTCCTTGAAACAAAAAACGAGCCCGGAAAACAATAATTCCCGAGCCCGTTTTTTGTCTGCGGCAAGCGTTATTCAAGTTTCCTTGCACCGTCGCTGATCACGACATCATAGACTTTAGGTTCATGGCCGAACTTCTCCTTGAAGGCGGCCTTAGCCTTTGCTATGAAATTGTCATACAGCTCATTCTTGACAAGGTTGATGGTGCAGCCTCCGAAGCCGCCCCCCATCACACGGGAGCCCGTCACACCGCATTCCTTTGCGATGTCATTCAGGAAGTCGAGTTCTTCGCAGCTCACCTCATAAAGTTTGCTCATTCCGTGATGTGTTTCATACATCTTCTGTCCCACAGTCTCATAATCCCCGCGTTCAAGGGCATCGCACACATCAAGCACCCTCTGCACCTCCTCAATCACATATTCAGCCCTCATGTAGTCTTCCTCCGAAACCTCAGCCTTCACCTCGTCCAGCCACTCTTTCTTGGCATCCCTGAGGAACTCCACTTCAGGATGATTCTTTCTGATGGCAGAAGCGACATGCTCGCATGACTCACGCCTCTTGTTGTATGCAGATGAGGCAAGCTCATGTTTCACCACCGAATCAAGAAGGACGAGCTTGTATCCCTTAGGGTCAAACGGATAATACTTGTATTCCATTGTTTTGCAGTCGAGCCTCATAAGGTTGCCCTTCTTTCCGAATACGGATGCAAACTGATCCATGATGCCGCATTTCACACCACAATAGTTGTGCTCAGTATACTGGCCTATCCTTGCAAGTTCAAACTTGTCTATTCCGAGATTGAAAAGATAATTCAATGCAAATGCAAAAGTGCTCTCCAGAGCGGCGGATGAAGACATTCCGGCACCGAGAGGGACATCGCCCGCAAATACGGTATTGAATCCGCCTATCATCCCTCCCCTCTTGATGATTTCACGGCAAACTCCGAAGATATACCTTGCCCAGCTCTGTGAAGGAATATCCTCCTCTTCAAGGCCGAATTCAACATATTCATCAAGATCAAGGGCATATGCGCACACCCTGTTCGTGCCGTTCAGCTCGATTTCAGCAATCATCCCCTTGTCAATGGCTCCCGGGAATACATAACCTCCATTATAGTCGGTATGCTCACCGATGAGATTGATTCTTCCGGCAGAAGCAAAAAAATCTCCGTCCTTGCCGAAAAGAGTCCTGAATTTCTCAGATATTCTCGATTTCATCTTGTTTGGTTTGTATAGTTAATTTGAAATTATGCGGATTTATCTTTCAAAGATACCAATATCCACGGATAAAACAAAAAATGCTTTCAGCCCCGGACTTCAAGGCATTTCGGAAAATATCCGGAGCAGGACAGGACAATGGTCGCTCACCCCTCCGATATACCTCGGTCCGGAATATGTCCTGAACGGCTTCTCTCCCGGATAGGCATTGTCCCACACAGTCAAAAACGGTACCTTGCATATCTCCATCACCGAGTTTCCGGACATTCCCGTCGAAACGATGAACATGTCTATGAGATCTCTCTTGCCTTTGTACCTGATCGTCCCCTCCCCTCTCTTGTAAAGACTGTCTGACTTGTTGACAAGATTCCGGCCGGAAAAGTCAAACAAAGGACTGTCCGGAGTGTCATTGAAATCCCCCATGCAGACAATGTCAGCAAGCCCGATGGAGTCACATACCGAAATCATTGTCTCCATCGCCGCCATTCTTTTCGGTGCAGAAACCTCCTCCCCGCCGTATTTTGAGGGATGGTGGTTGACAAGAAAATGAATCATCCTCCCTCCGTCAGATTCACCAGATACATCAGATTCACCAGACTGCAAAGCCACATAAAGTATGTCCCGTGTACGGAAATCTTCATATCGGACACTCCCCTGCCCGTCCGGACTGTGTATATGTCGTGAAGACACCTTTACCGGCCTCGAAACCGATTTTCTGAATACTGACCTGCGGTATATGAGTGCCACATCTATCCCTCTCGGATCAGGAGAATCATAGTGCACGACATCATAGTCATATTTCCGCAATGCGGTGGCATTCAACAGTGCATTCAGCACGAACCTGTTCTCCACCTCGGCGAATCCCGCCACATCCGGTATCCTCCCATACTCATCTTCAATCCACAGAAAAGTCTTTGCTATGACATTGCATTTCGTATAGAACCTTGACCTGGTCCAATGCCTTTCCCCGAAAGAAGAAAATTCACTGTCCGACCCGCTGCAGCCGCCGTCTTTCCAGTCAAAGAAATTCTCCAGGTTCCAGAACATGACAAGCAAAGTTTCCTCTCTCCGGTCTTCATCACCGGATTCATCCACACACGCCTGAAACGTAAATGCTGATGGTACGGCAATATGGCCGACTCTGTTGCCGGCATTTACGAAAACCGCCGAAAGCAGACACATACATTCAACAAATAATACCTTATAATTCATCATAATGAATTTGGCTGGCTTGTTTTCATGATATAAAATACGATATCGCGAATACCGTTTTACGGTACAAACACATTATTCACAGTCCTGTGAGGTTACGAATATCCGGACATAAAAAAGAAAAAACAGTCAAAAAGAGAAAAATGTGGTGAAACCACAAGAAATGTGGCAATTTCTGAAAAGAATCCCTTACCTTTGCCAACCGGTTCAAGACCGGCACTATACCGGTCACTGTTCAAATTTTAAAAGATTACGTCATGTCATTGAAATGCGGAATAGTAGGACTCCCTAATGTGGGCAAATCAACACTTTTCAACTGCATAAGCTCAGGCAAGGCCCAGAGCGCAAATTTCCCGTTCTGTACCATCGAACCGAACATCGGTTCCACGATAGTTCCGGACAAGAGACTTGAAGTGCTTGAAAAGCTCTGCAACCCTAAAAGGGTAGTGCCTGCCACAGTGGAAATAGTTGACATTGCAGGACTTGTAAAAGGAGCCAGCAAAGGGGAGGGACTCGGCAACCAGTTCCTGGCCAACATCCGTGAAACGGATGCCATCCTGCATGTCCTCAGATGCTTCGATGACCCGAACATAGTCCATGTCGACGGAAGCGTGGATCCTGTGAGGGACAAGGAAGTCATTGACATGGAGCTTCAGATGAAAGACCTGGAGACTGTGGAAAACCGCCTTGCAAAGGTTCAGAAACAGGCCCAGGCAGGAGGTGACAAGAGCGCAAAGAAACTCCATGAACTTCTTCTCCGTTACAAGGAAGCTCTTCTTGCAGGCAAGTCATGCCGCACGGTAGCTCTTGAAAACCAGGAGGAAGAACAGCTTGCCAAAGACCTTTTCCTTCTCACCAACAAGCCTGTGATGTATGTCTGCAATGTGGATGAATCAGCAGCTGCATCCGGCAATGGATATGTCGAGCAAGTACGTGAGGCAGTAAAGGACGAAAATGCCGAAATCCTCGTAATAGCGGCCAAGATAGAATCAGACATAGCAGAACTAGAAACCTACGAAGAAAGGCAGATGTTCCTTGAGGAAATGGGGCTTGAAGAATCAGGAGTAGTCAGGCTTATACAGAAAGCCTACGACCTTCTCAATCTCCAGACATTCTTCACAGCCGGAGCCGACGAATGCCGTGCCTGGACCATCAACAAGGGAGACAAGGCACCTAAAGCCGCCGGTGTCATCCATTCTGACTTTGAAAAAGGCTTCATCCGCGCAGAAGTCATCAAATATGAAGACTTCGTCGAACTGAAATCAGAAGCAGCCTGCCGCGCTGCAGGAAAACTTGGTATAGAAGGCAAGGATTACGTTGTCCAGGACGGTGACATAATGCACTTCCTCTTCAACGTCTGAAACGCCTGAAAAACCGTTCTGAAATATCAAAAGACCGACCCATAGATTAGGTCGGTCCTTTTTTAAGAAAAGCCGGGAATCCCGGCTTTTCTCATAATATGGAGTGTCTTGAAATCCTAATAGAAACGAGCCCTGTTGTCTTTTACATCAGCATCCTGCATCATCACAGGAAGAAGCATCTGGAGACTGTACTGCGACATCTGTGAATCGCGGGCCTTGGCGTCATCTTCGGTGAAGAAGGAACCTGTGTCATGACCTGTTACCTTGTACACATAGACTCCTATATTTCCAGCAAGAGGACCACAAATCTTGCCTTCTTCAGCCACGGAAACAGCTCCGATGAACTTAGGGTCAAGTCCCTGTGAAGTAAGCGAAGCGAAAGTGATGTTCTCCTTGGTGCTTACTGTAGTGCCGAGAGCATCGGCTATGGCCTGCATGTCATTGAGCCCCTTGATCTTCTCAGCAATTTCAGCAGCTTTCTTTTCACCGAGTTTTTCACGGTAAAGAATGTTCCTGATGCCTGAAGAAACCTCCTGCACAGTGGAATAGCCTTCCTTGTGGATTCCCTTGAGGGCGGCAACGAAGAAATAGTTGTTGTTGACAGTTATGATGTCCGAAACTTTTCCCGGCTTGGCCTCGAAAGCCCACCTTGTAACCGGCTTTGTATCATCTATGGCTCCGAGCCTGTTGGAACTTTCAAGCATCCTGTTGACCGGATGTGCATACAGTCCTTCCTCCTCAACTGCCTTCTTGAAATTCTCATATTTTCCAGCTGACTTTGCGGCTATGTTGTTGGCCTGAGAGTAGTATTTGTTGAAAGTCTCCTTGCTTGCGATGGCTGTCCTCTCAAGGATTGCAACCTGCTTCTTGAGCAGAGGCTCAGTCCTGTCAGTAACCTTCACAATATGCTTTCCGTACTGGGTGTCAATTACAAAGATATTGTTGAGAGGAGCGGTCATCACAGACTCCATTCCAGGTATCATATAGGTTTGGGTCATCCAGCCTATGTCTCCTCTTTCAGCCACATTCGGATTCTGGTCGGCAGAATAGAGGGAAGCCACATTGGAGAAAGACTCGCGGCCGCTCTTGAGCACGTTCACAAGACTGTCCGCCAATGCCTCCTGATCCCCCTGAAGAAGGATGTGCTTAACAAACACTGAATCAGGAACCATCCTGCTGTCCATCACCTTTGCCACATAGAATGTGTTATCTTTGGTGAACACCTTTGAAGTGCCCTTCCCGTCATTGAAAACAAAATCATCGACATCTGAAGAAATGGTATTGAGCTCGCCTGTCCTATAGTAATATTCTGAATAAGGCCTGTCTGAATTCCTGAGAAGGAAGCTCTTCATGTCAGCCTTTTCTGTGGCGGCAAACTCATCATACACCTTCATGACCTCCTCATTGGCTGCGGCAATGTCGTCATCAGAAGGAACCACTTCAAATACCACATACTCAATGTCACGGCTTGCCTGCTGCCTGTACATTTCCTTATGGGCATCATAATAGTCCTTTATCTCCTTGTCTGTAACAACTATGGTGGAATCGGTGGTAAAACCGTAAGGCACCATGACAAATTCAGCGTCAGTAGTATTGTTGTTTTCATCAATCTCCCTTGAAAGCATCAGAGGATTGGTGAAGTTGCCCTGTGTGAAAAGCGAGCCGTATTTTGCATAATACTGCTGAGTATAGACAGTGTTCTGGAGATAATCCCAATACATCCTGATGTTTCCTGACGGATCATTCCCGATGTTCTGCACAAGTTGTACAAGCCTGTCTTTTGAGAAAGTACCGCTCTCATCGAAGAAATTCGGATCCTGGGCAATGACAGGGGAAATCATATCACCTGTAGTGAGTGCCAGCAATTCAGCCTCTCCGACTGCAATGCCTGCATCCTTGGCATTCCTGATGAAAAGATACCTGTCTATCATGGACTGCCATGCGGCATTCCTTATGGCTTCCATCTGCTGTTCGTTGCGGGCAGAAGTACCTGAGGTTATCTCACTGAGAGTGGTGAAATTCTCCACCTCACTTTCAAAATCCTGATATGAAATACGTTTGCCGTTGATGTCCCCCACATCATATTTGGATGACATCGAATTGGATACAGCTTCGAGTGTGGTAGGATCAATGATGAATGACAGCAATGCCAATGCTATGACAATGGTTATGAACACACCCAGCTTTACGCGAATTTTTTCAAGAACCGCCATCTTTTTATGTAATTTTTAATTATTTACTGAATCAAATAGGGCTGCGAAGATAATAATTTTCCGGCAAATCACCATTATTTTTTTATAAGAGGACCTATAAAATTGACAGAATCCACTTCTACCTTGGTGGTATCCTGCACTACAAAGGCATAATTGTCGAAAGGTTTGAGAATGACGGAATTTCTTGCCCTTTCATCTGACTCCATCCCATATCCCTGTATGAATCCGTCAGGAGAATGCATCTTTACGTAACAGTCAGTATAAATCTTTTCATTTTTCCTGTCCCAGTACAAGGTGTCGGTCTCCATGACTTCCTTGTTGATGACATTCCTAACGACCACATTGCCGAACGCCTCCCATTTCTCCCTCCCATCCTCGAATTTCACATGCCTTGCATTGTCTGATGTTATCTCCGTTTCAAGAAGTCCCTCCTCATTATAGCCATAGACTGCAAAACCTTTTGGAAAAAGCTCATAGGACAACGTATCCTTGTCATACCTTTCCATCACATCCGCCTCCATCCTCATCTGCAGCAGTCCGTTTTCGCTTTGTACGACAAACATCTTGTCAACGGTCTGTACCGGAGCCTCGTCAAGATTCAGGGAATCGGCTACGGCGAGATTGCTCTTGCATGAATATACAACGAAAGCAACCGCGATTGCGGTTGCTGCCGTTCTGAGTATTATGTAAGGATTTCTCACCAAAACATTATTCCTGCGTTCTCACTGTAGTAAGAGCCCTCATGCCTCCGCATGATACAGTATAGGAATCTCCGTCAGTGATGTTGTACATGAACGCCTCAGCAGTCTGAGGGAAGTATGTGCTGTACTGGCTGATGAGCTTGTTGGCCTCCTCTGCAAGGGTAGGATCTGCATTCCTTGCCTTCACGAGATAGTCCACTGCCACCCAATAAGGAGCCCTTGTCTCGATCTCGTTACCAGAACATACCTGTGATCCCCAAATGGTTCCGATGAGGAAATAGGATTTGCCTGCGTAAGATGGATCACAGTCAATAGCCTTGAGAGCTGAATCAAATGCCTTTGAATTGAGACCTGACTTGAAGCATGAGGCGGCAAGTTCATAATAGTATTCAGCATCCTGCTTACTGTCGGATTCCGGATATGCGATGGCCTCCTCCATATACTTGATGGCATTGTCCATATCATTCTTTGAGTTGTAGAGACGGTAGAGGAAGTATGCTGAATTGTATGAAGGGTCAAGTTCATGCATCTTTGTGGCTGCATTAAGGAACAGCTCATTGTCTGTACATCCTTCAGTTGAGCCCATCATCATCACTATGCTGCTTACTGTTTCAAGATCGTCAGGATTCGCCTCGAACCTCGGAGTGAAAAGCGCGATGAGATTGTCACAGCTGGCTATCTTGCTGGCTATGAAAAGACTCTCTATGTCAGTCTTGACCTTTTCATTCTGCTGCTTTTCCATGTCATTCTTAGGCGTGATCTTGGATATCAGCTCAAGAGCTGTCTCATAGTCATTGATGACAGTCTCTGCATCAATTGCACCGCTCTGATAGAGATCTATTGCCGTCTGGACATTGAAAAGCAGGATGCTCGGCTTGGTATTCTCCTGATTTGCATCAATCACCTCCTTGAACCCTTCATAAAGAGCCTTTGGATCATCCTTGATGTAGTTGATCATGTCAAGCCCCTTGTTGTTCAGAGCAGTTACCTTATACTTCGGGTAATACTGGGCACGGGTTTCATGAAGAGTCATCAGGGTGTCGACAAGAGCATCCTTGTATACGGCATTCTTGGCATTCTTTCCGATGAGATATCTTATGAGGGAAGTTCCGTCAATAAGCATTGTCTGATTGGCGGTAGGAGGGCAGAGCTTGTATGCCTTTCTCCAGTTTGGAAGGGCGGAGTCATAGCTCTTCTGCTTGAAATATTCCTTGTAATAGGAAAGGTATTTTATACATTCTGCACTGTCAGGTCCATACTTGCCCTGAGCGAAGACAGATGCACTGCCGATCATCAATACGGCAAGCATAGATAAAATCAATTTCTTCATAATATATCAGTTTTAATATCTAATTAATTATATCTAGGTTTCTGGAACCACAAGTCATGGATATTGAAGCCCACCACAAATGACGCATACCTCTCACGGACCATGCCTCCCCTCAGGCTGCCGCGCTGTCCAAGATCCACCCCGACGGTTATGCCATTATACCACCTGAATACAGGCAACGTGACACCGAATGTAAGACCGAACGAATCAACCCTGTTGCCGTCAAAAAGATAATACGATGTATCATAATAAACCCCGGCCCTATATGCACATCGCTTGAGATAATACCTTATGTCATTCCTGTTCGGAACTATTTCAAATCCTGCCCTTAAGGAATGTGACACCGTGGATGTGAAGGCAGAACTCCCGACAGCCGCAAAACCTTCACGGGAATCCATCGCACTTCTCCAGTCAGACATGAGATAGTTCACTTCCACACTCCATCTGTCTCCTCCTCTCAAGGAAAGCCCGACACCGAATTCATCCCCGAACTTTATCCCGTCCGCACGCCCCAATGTGTCAATACTGTTTCTCAAAGTATCCGTAGTCTCACTCGTATTGGCATAACTGTAGTCTGTAATATGGCCTTTCACATTGGTCTTAAGCCTGTAGGTGGCCCCTAATGTCAAAGAAAGCTCATTTCCGAGAGGCTGTTCATACTGTACCCCGAATTTTCCCGTGACTCCCCTGAGAAGCAGGTTATACCCGTTGTTCACCGACCTGAAGGAATCATCTGAATAATTCATGTTGTACACCTTGTCCAGCGAACCGAAATAATAGATCAACTGTGCCCCTGCAGAAAATCTCCGCCAGAATGTCACTCCGCCTCCTACAAACAGCTGATATATGCTTCCCTCACCGTAATTGCTGTAGGTGATGTTGCCGGTATTTCCGATTATATCCTGATCCGTCACAACCGAGGAAAAATCATACCCCACATCACTGAAAGGAGTTATTCCTATCATTAAGGCTGAAGACCTGTATATCGGGAAACTGATCACAAAATCATAAATATTGAATGTGTTGTTTCCCGACCTTAGCCTGGCACCGTCAAGATTCTGTCTATATATGGTATTGCTCTCGGCCAAACCGAAATCCGCCATGAACGAAAGGGAATCTCTTGCAGTAACTGAAGCCGGATTCAATATGTTGATGAACCTCTTGTTCCGTGTGGCAATCCCGACACCTCCCATACTTTTGTTGTAGGCAGTCCCCTCCTTCGAAATATTTCCTATTCCGTAAATGGAATACGGTGAAAATGAACCGTATGCACCATTATTGTTCTGACCGTACGCCACAACTCCACACAAGAGGCAGATACAGAATGAAATTATTCTACAAATCTTTTTCGACATAATCTTCAGCTATTAAAGCCAGCCCCATTAAAACAAGGTTACAAACTACAAAGATGGAGTTTTTCATTCTTTTTGCAAAATAAATTGCATCGCCCCCCGTGAAAACTGCAATATTGTCCGGATATTGCCCCAAATATCCTTCTATTTCAAATATTATGCCTGAAATAACACCTGATTCTACCGATGTCTGGATATCCCTTCCCGCCAGATCTGTCTTCTCAGGAGTGTCGAGCAGTGGAAGGGATCTTGAATATCTGTTCAGTGCCTTGAATCTCGTCCGGCATCCCGGTGAAATGTTGCCTCCGAGATAATTTCCGTCAGCATCAAGAAAATCTATTGTCAGAGTGGTGCCGAAGTCAAAAATCGTACAGGCCTTCCCGGCGAAAAGGTATCTGACGGCAATCGCCGAAGCAGCCCTGTCCGGTGTAAAAAACAATGGAATACCTTTCTTTTCAAAGACATCCGGATGTCTGGAGTCAAGTGTCACGAGTCTTCCGCATTCTTTTCCCAATCTCTCCTCCGTCTTCTGGGGAAGATCACGGACCGTGGATATCACCATCACTTCAGGCTTTTCCCTTGAAACAAGCGAAAGGATGAATTCGGACATCTTCTCCCCCTGATACCTGAATGTCTTTCCGAGAGTAACCCCGTCGGCCCACGCTGCCTTCAGAGCAGTATTTCCTATGTCTATAACAAGATTAGCCACCTTAAAAACGATTCAAACCGTCAAATTTATCAATTTTCTTCAAACTTCAGACATTCAGCCCAACTTTTTGAGAACTGAATAGGCCTTTTCTATGGAAGGGACATTGCGGACAAGCACCCTGAGCCTTTCATCATTCTGCTTCAGTTCAAAAAGAGGGGCATTGCGGTTGACCGCATCCAATATGTCCGCAAATTTCCTTGACCTGTAATATTTTGACATGGGATTGGATATGAAGAAGGCTATAAGAAGACCGTTCTTTATAATGACTTTCTCGAAGCCAAGCCTTTCTGCAAGGTGCCTTATCTTCACTATGTCAAACAGTCTGCCTGTCTCTTCAGGCATCTTTCCGAACCTGTCATTCATCTTGTCTTTCATCCTGTCTATGGACCTGTCATCAGGCAGGGAGTCCAGTTCCTTGTATATCCTTATCTTTTCTGAAGTCATGCTTATGTAGCTGTCCGGAATCAGAGCCTCCTGGTCTGTTTCTATGGTGCAGTCAGATACCTGTATATCGTCACTGCGGCCGGATGAGATTCCTGTCTCCACACCGAGCTCTTCCATGGCCTCGGAAAGTATCTTCTGGTATGTCTCAAGCCCCATGTCAGAAATGAAGCCGCTCTGCTCTGCCCCGAGCAGGTTTCCGGCCCCCCTGATGTCGAGGTCCTGCATGGCAATGTTGAAGCCGCTGCCAAGATCCGAGAACGCCTCTATTGCCTTCAGCCTGCGCCTTGCATCGTCCGTTATGGAAGTGAGAGGAGGCACTATCAGATAACAGAAAGCTTTCTTGTTGGACCTTCCTACCCGGCCCCTGAGCTGGTGCAGGTCACTGAGACCTATGTTCTGGGCCTGGTTTATTATTATGGTGTTGGCATTCGGGACATCAAGGCCGTTCTCTATTATGGTGGTGCAGAGCAGCATGTCATAATCACCTGCCATAAAGTCCAATATCTTGTTCTCAAGCACTTTCGGCTCCATCTGGCCATGTGCTACACATATCTTCATGTCAGGCACAAGCCTGTGGAGGATATCATTTATTCCTGAGAGTTCCTCCACACGGTTATGGACAAAGAATATCTGCCCGCCCCTGTTGAGTTCATAGTTTATTATTCCGCGTACCTCATCATCATCGAAAAGCATGATTTCTGTCTGTATGGGAATCCTGTTGGGCGGGGGAGTGTTGATTATGGAAAGGTCTCTCGCTCCGAGAAGAGAAAACTGCAGAGTCCTCGGAATAGGGGTGGCTGTAAGAGTTAGGGTATCGACGGACAGCTTCATCTGCTTGAGCTTCTCCTTGGCGCTCACCCCGAATTTCTGCTCCTCATCTATTATAAGGAGTCCGAGATCCCTGAATTCGAACCCTTTTCCGAGCATCTTGTGTGTACCTATAACTATGTCAAGTGTGCCTTTTTTCAGCCTTTCCCGTATGTCTGCAACTTCTTTGGCCGTCCTCAGCCTGCTCACATAGTCTATATTGCAAGGGAAGTCCTTCAGCCTGTTCATGAAAGTATTGTAATGCTGAAGGGCAAGGATGGTGGTCGGCACCAGGACTGCCACCTGCTTGCTGTCAGCCACAGCCTTGAAGGCCGCACGGATGGCCACCTCGGTCTTTCCGAAGCCGACATCACCGCAGACAAGCCTGTCCATAGGGCAGTCATCCTCCATGTCCCTCTTGACGGCTTTCACGGCCTTCTCCTGGTCAGGAGTGTCCTCATACATGAAAGAGGACTCCAGCTCCTGCTGAAGATAGGAATCCGGAGAGAAAGCAAAACCTTTTGCCGCCTTCCTCTTTGCATAAAGCTGTATCAGCTCCTTTGCAATGTCCTTCACCTTGGACTTCGTGCTTGTCTTCAGATTCTGCCATGTCTTTGAGCCGAGCTTGTTTATCTTCGGCGGCTCGGAATCCTTTGATCTGTAACGTGAAATCTTGTGAAGTGCATGCACCGACACGAATACCGTATCATTGTCCTTGTAGGTGAGCTTGACCACCTCATGCACCCGCCCCTTGTCATCACGCATACGGACAAGACCTCCGAAGATGCCGATTCCGTAGTCTATGTGCACCACATAGTCGCCTATATTGAATGAAGTCAGGTCATTGATTGTAAGCTGCTCGCTCTTCTCCACAGCCCTTCTGATGCTCACCCTGTGGAAACGGTCAAAAATCTCGTGGTCAGAATAGCAGCATACCCTGTCCTCATTGTCAATAAAGCCGCTATGAATGTTCTTCCCGGGACAGAAGTCAGGCTGTATGCCCCCGTTCTGGACGAATATTGACCTCAGACGGTCAAGCTGGGATTCCTTTTCCCCATATATGCACACCTTGTAACCGGTCTCTATCTTTTCCCTTATGTCGGCCGTGAGCAGTTCAAAATTCTTGTTGAAGGATGGCTGCGGAGCAATGCTGAACCTGAGCACGTCATTATTCTGGCTGGAGAGGGGAGTGTCGATGAACACATGCCTGAAGGCTTGAAGAGCCGTGAAAAAAGGCTGGCCGGAATACATGTCAGAGGAATCGAGCCACACCGTACATCCCTCCGGAAGCCTGTCATAAATGAAAGTTTCCTCCTGCCCTTCTTCAGAAAAGAGGTCCGGATATATCTCGGCTGAATCTGCCTCGTGTACAGAAAGCTGGGTGTTGCAGTCAAACACATTTATGTTCTCTATCTCATCCCCGAAAAAACTGATTCGGAAAGGATTGTTGAATGAATAGGAGAAAATGTCGATGATGCCGCCCCTGACCGCGAACTGCCCCGGAGCCGATACGAAGTCCACACGTTCAAACCCCTCCGTGAACAGAGTCTCGACTATCCTCTCATGACTTATCTCATCCCCTTTCCGGAGCCTGAGAACAGAATCTCTTATTCTTTCTGTGTCAGGCACGGCTTCAGATATGGCTGACGGATAAGTCACCACCACCACAAGCCCGTCCTTTTCGTCACTGTAATCCACAATCTTTCCCAAGGCGGAAGTCCTCTGGACTCCGAGAGAGGACTTGTAGTTGCTTCTTTCAAGATTCTTTCCAGAATCCGGAAGGAAGAACACCCTATCCCCCTCTATTAGATTGTAAAAATCTGAAGTACAATACTCTGCACTCTCCTTGTCCGGAAGCACCACCATATGCAGCCCAGACTTCATCACGGAAGAAAGCACAAACCATCTTGCCGAAAAGAACAGTCCTGAACAATATATTTCTGAAAAATGCCCGAGTCTGTCTTCAAGTTCGCGGGCTGTTTTGCTACTTATTGACATTGTTGTTGAAAAATCTGTTGAAAAACTGATGAAAACCTGTTAAGATCCCCGATGATAAAAAGTAAAAACTTTATTGCAAATTCCGGAAAAGCGGTATATACGTCACGCCTGGCAAATGTCCAAAATTTTCAATATAAAGTTACGAATGACTTCCATATATGGTTCTCAACAATTTATTATCCATATAATTTACTGTAAAATAATACATTATTAATCTTATTAACATATTTACAACAATATAAACAACACAAAGTAAAAATATAAAAAGATTATATTTGTATGTTTTTATGATGATGCCGCTGGCGGCAGATGTTTTTAAACCGGATTTATGATGAACGGAAAATTCGATCCCCATAATGCAAGTTCGGACAAAGATAAAGAATTTGACGGAATTATACGGCCGCAGGAGCTTGAAGACTTCAGCGGCCAGGACAAGATAGTCGCCAATCTGAGGATATTCGTCAAGGCAGCAAAACTCAGGGGGGAATCTCTTGACCACGTGCTGTTCCACGGTCCTCCGGGACTCGGCAAGACCACACTTGCACATATAATAGCCAATGAGCTCGGCGTGAACATGAAGGTGACATCCGGCCCGGTGCTCGACAAGCCGGGAGACCTTGCCGGGCTTCTGACCTCGCTTGAGGAAGGTGATGTGCTGTTTATAGACGAGATACACAGGCTTTCTCCCGTGGTGGAGGAGTATCTGTATTCCGCAATGGAGGATTTTGCCATAGATCTTGTGATCGACAAGGGGCCGGGAGCCCGTTCTGTGAGAATCTCCCTGAATCCTTTTACCCTTGTCGGAGCCACGACCCGCAGCGGTCTTCTGACTTCTCCGCTCAGAGCCCGTTTCGGGATAACATGTGCCCTTGAATATTATGATACGGATACGCTTGTGCGCATAGTAAAGAGGAGTGCATCCATATTAAAAATAGGTATAGCGGATGATGCGGCCTATGAGATTGCTCTCCGCAGCAGGGGAACTCCGCGAATCGCCAACTCGCTTCTCAGAAGAGTGAGGGATTTCGCGCAGGTCGTCGGCAACGGGGAGATAGACCTTAAGATAGCAAGATATGCCCTTGATGCCCTGAATATCGACAAGCGTGGTCTTGATGCCATCGACAACAAGATTTTGAGGACAATCATAACCAAGTTCGGAGGCGGGCCTGTCGGAGCAAATACGATTGCAACTGCAATAGGGGAGGACCAGGGCACTTTGGAGGAAGTCTATGAGCCGTTTCTTATTAAAGAGGGGTTCATTGTACGCACTCCGCGAGGAAGGGAGGTTACGGAACTTGCCTACGGTCACCTCGGGATAGAGAGGGGAACGGACCCTGATTACGGGCAGCAGTCCCTGTTCTGATATTCCGCTCGTCATCCCGCCGGAAGTCAGGTCCGTGATGACGTCTCAATATGATATTGTTTCCATGCGACAATTGTCTACATATAAATTGAATAGCCTTCATGACAGTATGAACCGCCGTCATATCATTGTTTTTCTTTTTCTGCTGGCTTTTGTTCCCGTAAGGTCTTCGGCATGCACATCCGTTATAATTCCGGGATGGGCTATGGCGGACGGTCGCCCTCTGATGTGGAAGAACAGGGATACGGACCATCTTGACAACAGCATAAGACATTTCAAAGGTGAAAAATATTCATTTGTCGGCCTTGTCAACTCCGATTCTGAAGGGGGAGAGGTGTGGATCGGTGCAAATACCGCCGGCTTTGCCGTTATGAACACCGCTTCATATTGCCTGAAGAATGACAATGTACCGGTATCGGAGATGGACAGGGAGGGAAGGCTGATGTACCGTGCTCTTGAAATATGCGCCACTCTTGAAGATTTTGAAACCTTCCTTGACACACTTTCGAGACCTATGGGGGTGGAGGCCAATTTCGGCTGTATAGACGCTTCCGGAGGAGCGGCCTGGTATGAAACGGACAACACATCTTACCATAAAATTGATGTGAATGCATGCAGCGAAGGTTTCTTTGTTGTGACGAATTTTTCCGTATCCGGTGATGCTTCCAGATGGAAGGGCGTGGAGAGGTACCGGACTGCATACGGCATTTTCAGTGAAATGGAGTCAGCCGGTACCCTTTCTGGGCTGCATCCTCTCGACGTTGTGGACAGCCTTTCACGCTCATACAGGCATGAGGTCCTCGGAATAGACCTCACCCGTGACGCAGAGGAGTTTCTTTCTCATACGAACGGCTATGCTGTGGACCAGGATTTCATTCCCCGCAGATCCACTTCAGCATCTGTGGTGATAAAAGGAGTGCGGAAAGGAGATGACCCTGCCCAAGCTGTGCTCTGGGCGGCTCTCGGCTACCCTTCGGTGTCTGTCACAGTCCCTGTTCCGGTGTCAGTGGAGCCGCATGTTCCTTCTGCTCTCAGCCGTTTTCCGGCATCTGAAGATCTCTCCTCATTCTGCGGACTTGCCGGATATCTGAAAGGCGGATATGTCTTCATGGACGGAGTCAGCAATTCCTCTCATTATGTCTGTCTTTCACACGTCCTCGGTGACTCGGAATGGGCACGGTCGACATTGTCCTGCTGCAGGGATGCGGAACGGAAGATAAGGACGGAATTTGAAGATATATACAACGACTTCATTTCCGGGAAGATTTCAGAAGAGGAGTATCTGCGGAGATACGACTCCATTTCAGAAGGATTTTTCGGGATATACAGGGAATCATTTGAGGATTATATACATTGGAAAGGTCCTCTGCATATAAGATGATATTGATAATGGTTGAATTAATTGTTAATTCGCCCAAAAATCATTAAAATTGCGCAGAAATTTCATTAAACGATATAAAATGGCCGAAAAATTAATTTCTAAGATTCCTGAGGGTCCTTTGTCTGAGAAATGGACAAAGCATAAATCTCAGCTTCGGGTTGTCAACCCCGGCAACAAGAGGAAACTCGAGATCATCGTCATCGGAACCGGACTTGGAGGAGCGTCAGCTGCCGCTTCTCTCGGCGAGCTCGGTTATAATGTGAAGATCTTCTGCATCAGCGATTCTCCTCGCCGTGCGCATTCCATTGCCGCACAGGGTGGTATCAATGCTGCAAAGAACTATCAGAATGACAATGACTCGGTCTACCGTCTTTTCTACGAGACCATCAAGGGCGGTGATTACCGCAGCCGTGAGGCGAATGTCTACCGTCTTGCCGAGGTGAGCGGAAACATCATCGACCAGTGTGTCGCACAGGGTGTCCCTTTCGCACGTGAATATGGCGGACTCCTCTCCAACCGTTCTTTCGGCGGTGCGCAGGTGAGCCGTACATTCTATGCCCGCGGACAAACAGGTCAGCAGCTTCTTCTCGGTGCATACGCTGCTCTCAACCGTCAGATAGCTGCAGGAACAGTGAAGAGCTATCCTCGTCATGAGATGCTCGACCTTGTCCTGATCAACGGTGAGGCAAAAGGTATCATAGCCAGGAATCTCGTTACAGGTGAAATTGAAAGATTCGGCGCACATGCCGTAGTCATTGCCTCCGGCGGATATGGAAACACATATTTCCTTTCCACCAATGCCATGAACAGCAACGGTTCGGCAGCTTGGCAGTGCTATAAGAAAGGTGCATATTTTGCCAATCCTTGCTTTGCGCAGATACATCCTACATGTATTCCGGTACATGGCGACCAGCAGTCGAAGCTGACTCTCATGTCAGAGTCACTCCGTAATGACGGCCGCATCTGGGTGCCGAAGAAAAAAGAGGACGTCGAGAAGCTCCGTAAGAAACAGATAAAGCCTTCTGACATCGCTGAAGAAGACAGGGACTACTATCTCGAGCGCCGTTATCCGGCCTTCGGAAACCTTGTTCCGCGTGATGTGGCTTCCCGTGCCGCCAAGGAAAGATGCGATGCCGGCTTCGGTGTGAACGAGACCGGACTTGCCGTCTTCCTTGATTTCAGTACAGCCATCAAGAGGCTTGGTGAGGACAAGATCCGCGAGAGATACGGCAACCTCTTCCAGATGTATGAGAAGATTACGGCCACCAACCCTTATAAAGAGCCGATGATGATCTATCCTGCCATCCACTATACAATGGGCGGAATCTGGGTAGACTACAATCTTCAGACCACTATCCCTGGACTTTATGCCATCGGAGAGGCCAACTTCAGCGACCACGGTGGAAACCGCCTCGGCGCTTCAGCCCTTATGCAGGGACTTGCTGACGGATATTTCATTCTTCCATATACTATCGGTGATTATCTTGCAGGACAGATCCTCAAACCTAAGACAGATACTAATGCCCCTGAGTTTGCAGAGGCAGAGAAGTCTGTCAGGGCAAAGATTGACAAACTCATGTCCATCAAAGGCAAACATACTGTCGATGAGATCCACAAGAAGCTCGGCCACATCATGTGGGAGTATGTCGGAATGGCCCGCAACGAGGCCGGCCTCAAGAAGGCCATCGGTCTCATCCAGGATCTCCGCAAGGAATTCTGGTCAGATGTATATGTTGCAGGTGACAAGGACAACTTCAATCAGGAGCTTGAAAAGGCTCTCAGGCTTGCAGACTTCCTTGAAATAGGTGAGCTTATGGCCCGTGATGCCCTTCACCGCCAGGAATCCTGCGGAGGACATTTCCGTGAGGAAATGCAGACCGAGGACGGCGAGACCAAGCGTGACGACGAGCACTTCATGTATGTCGCTGCATGGGAATACATGGGTGACGGCAAAGAGCCTGAGCTTCACAAGGAGCCTCTCGTTTACGAGAACATCAAGATAGCTACCAGAAACTATAAAGACTGATTAAAATGGATTTGACTTTGAAAGTATGGCGTCAGAAAAACGCCAAGACGAAAGGGCATTTTGAGACCTATAAGGTCAAGAATATATCTCCGGACAGCTCTTTCCTTGAAATGCTCGACATACTCAATGAGCAGCTCATCCATGAAGGAATGGATCCGGTAGCTGTCGAGAAGGGATGTCAGAGCAGCGGTCCGGTGTCTTTTGACCATGACTGCCGTGAGGGCATCTGCGGAGCATGTTCACTGTATATCAACGGCCGTGCTCACGGACCAGACGATGAGGTCACTACCTGTCAGCTCCACATGCGCAAATTCAAGGATGGTGACACCATTACCATTGAGCCGTGGAGAAGCAGCGGTTTTCCTGTGATTAAAGACCTTGTCGTTGACCGTCAGGCATTTGACAAGATTCTTCAGGCTGGTGGATTCATCTCTGTCAACACCGGCGGTGTCCCTGACGGAAATGTGATTCCTATTTCCCATGAGATAGCAGAGGAAAGCATGGACGGTGCAGCCTGCATAGGTTGCGGAGCATGTGTAGCAACCTGTAAGAACGGTTCTGCAATGCTTTTCGTTGCTGCCCGTGTAAGTTCCCTCGCACTTCTCCCTCAAGGAAAGGTAGAGGCTGCAAAACGTGCAAAGGCTATGGTTGCAAAGATGGACGAGCTCGGTTTCGGTGCCTGCACTAATACACGCGCTTGCGAAATGGAATGTCCTAAGCATGTCACAGTTTCGCACATTGCCCGTCTGAACCGCGAATTTATTTCAGCGAAATTCAAGGAGTAATCCGGAAGGAGTCTTTAAAGATAAAGGGAATGATCTGAAATTCAAGGTCATTCCCTTTTTCTTTTTTACTGATGGATGTTCCTGTTCTTTATCTTGATGATGGAAATACCATGATGTGCTATCTTGATATGATTATGGAATGGAAACATGGACATTCCGCCGTATTGAATCCCTTGATTTAAGTTTTAGTCAAGTTCTGTCCCAAAATTATTGACAGAACTTGTTTTTACCAAAGGAAGTTATTGAATGGGTAGCGGCCGGCGTGGATTTCGGCAACCATCTTGTAAAGATCTGAGCGGAGTTTGTCTATCCCGATCCTGTTCTTTGCGGAGATGAATATGCACGGTGTATTCTCTTTGGCTATCCAGCTTCGCTTGAATTCTTCAAGGGTATAGTTTTCCTGTTTTTTAGGCTCAAGGGAGAACTCGTCGTACTCTTCATATCTATAAGCATCTATCTTGTTGAAGACGACGAAAATCGGCTTGTTTATCGCGTTTATGTCCTTGAGTGTTTCTTCAACGACCTTGATATGCTCCAGGAAGTTCGGATGTGATATGTCCACCACATGCATGAGGATGTCTGCCTCGCGCACTTCATCGAGTGTGCTCTTAAAGGCTTCTACAAGTTGTGTAGGAAGCTTTCTTATGAATCCCACAGTGTCGCTCAGGAGGAAAGGCACATTCTCTATCACTACTTTGCGTACTGTGGTGTCAAGAGTGGCGAAAAGCTTGTTTTCAGCGAACACATCACTTTTGGCGAGCAGGTTCATGAGGGTACTTTTCCCGACGTTGGTGTAGCCTACAAGTGATATCCTTACCAATGATCCCCTGTTTCCGCGCTGTGAGGCCATCTGTTTGTCTATCTTTTTCAGCTGTTCCTTCAGCTTGGCTATCTTGTCTTGGATGATGCGTCGGTCTGTTTCAATCTGGGTTTCTCCAGGCCCCCTCATTCCAATGCCTCCCTTTTGTCTTTCAAGGTGTGTCCACATTCTTGTGAGTCTCGGCAGGAGATATTGATATTGAGCAAGTTCTACTTGAGTTTTGGCATAGGCTGTCTTTGCTCTCTGGGCAAATATGTCGAGTATCAGGTTGGTCCTGTCGAGAATTCTGCAGTTGAGTTCCCTTTCAATGTTCCTGAGCTGGGTGGGGGAGAGTTCGTCATCGAATATGATGACGTCAGTTTCATTCTCTTCGATGTATTCTTTTATCTCCTGAAGCTTGCCGCTTCTTATGTATGTTCTGCTGTCCGGCTTGTCAACTTTCTGTATGAACTTTTTTCCGCTTTCAGCACCTGCAGTCTCGGCAAGAAATACAAGTTCGTCCAGATATTCCATTACCTGGCGCTCATCGTCACCTTGCTTTATAACCCCGACAAAGACAGCCTTTTCTATCTTCTTTTCTTTTATTTCTATCATCTGTGCTGTTTTTCTCTTTTATTGTGTGCTGGCTTTTGTATTCAGGCCGTTCTTCCCTTGTATGAATCTATTGTGCTTTACTTTTCTGTCCGGCCTTTCTGTTTTGTCCACCTATACGAAACAGAGGCTGATCAAATGTATTGGTCAGCCTCTGAAATATTTCAAATCGTCATTATCTCAACTGGAATATCACAGGGAAGGTGTAGGTAACCTTTACTGCACGGTCTCTCTGTTTTCCCGGTTTCCACTTCGGCGACATGGAGACAACCCTTACGGCTTCTTTGTCAAGTGACGGGTCAACACCGCGAAGTACCTTGACGTTTGTAACTCTTCCGTCAGTTTCTACGGTGAACTGGAGGGTCACACGTCCTGAAACACCGTTTTCTTTTGCTATCTCAGGATATACGAGCCTTTCATTCACCCATTTTGAGAATGCATTGGCATCACCACCCATGAATGAAGGTTTCTCTTCCACAAGCTGGAAAGGAATTGCTTCCTCTTCTACAACTTCCTCTTCGACATTTTCAACATAGTCCATGATTTCAACACCCATGCTGGCGTCATCCTCAAGGTTCACGAACAGATTTTCGTCTACCTGGATTTCATCGTCCACGATGTCTATCTGGTCTGAAAGTACCGGAATGGACGGTGCAGATGGAGGGGGAGGAGGGGTTTCCTGGGTGATAGGTACCATATCTTCCACTTCCACTACCTGTGTAGTTTCTTCAAGAACTGCTACCTGTTTTTCCTCTGTTGTCCATTCGAATGCGAACCAGACTATGCCGAGGGCTAAAATAAGCCCCAACTCAAGGAAAAGCAGCTTCTTGTTTTCAAGATTAGCCTTTTCTGATTTTTTGACTTCCATATTGCTTGTGTTTTATTTCCTTTTTTGCCCGGTAAAGTTAGAAATAATAATTTTTATTTCATAATTTTTTCTTTATATGTTGTAGATTTGCGAAAATTTTGCACCATGATTACCTATAATTTTGAGCAGACCAAGTTTGTCTTCAGGCAGAAGACCCTTACAAGTAAGTGGTTGAGACTTGTTGCGGAGAGTGAGATACGCCGTATCGGTGACATTGCCATAATTTTCTGTTCTGACAATTATATACTGGATATAAACCGGCGCTATTTGGGACATGATTATTTTACCGATATAATAACGTTTGATTATTGTGACGGTGACAAGCTTTCAGGCGACCTTTTTATAAGTGTTGACAGCGTGAGGGAGAATTCAATTGAATATGGCACTGAATTCAATGATGAACTTAACAGGGTCATAGTGCATGGGATTCTTCATCTGATAGGGTATGATGACCACACCGATGAAGATGTGAAGATGATGAGGTCAAAGGAAGACTACTATCTTTCTTTAAGGGAAATTCTCTGACGACAGTTTTTATGGACAACAGATATGATGTGATTGTCATAGGCGGCGGGCATGCCGGCTGTGAGGCTGCAATGGCTGCGGCAAGGATGGGGTCATCCGTTCTGCTGATAACGATGGATATGGGGAGGTTTGCCCAGATGTCGTGCAATCCTGCGGTTGGCGGGATAGCAAAGGGGCAGATTGTCCGTGAGATTGATGCTCTCGGAGGTTATACCGGAATTGTGACCGATGCCTCTACTCTCCAGTTCAGGATGCTGAACCGCTCCAAAGGACCTGCAATGTGGAGTCCTCGCGCCCAGTGCGATAAGATGCATTTCAGTCTGAATTGGCGAAAAATTATTGAAAGTAATTGTAAATTAGATGTTTATCAAGATACGGCGGTCGATTTTCTTTTTTCTGGTTCGCGTATTTCGGGCTGCCGTACGACTACCGGTGCAATATTCAATTCTCAGGCAGTTATCCTGACTGCCGGAACCTTCCTTGACGGCAAACTTTTCATAGGCAGGAACAGTTTTGAAGGAGGAAGGATAGGGGAGCTCTCATCCCATGGGTTGACGGAGTCTCTTATCAGGATGGGAATAAAGACTGCGCGTATGAAGACGGGAACTCCTCCGAGGATAGACATTTCTTCGGTTGACACTTCTGCTCTTCCGGTCCAGTCTGGCGATGAGCATCCTGAAAAGTTCTCATATCTTCCGTATCTTTCCACTGTCCAGAACGGGACTCCTCAGATGCCTTGCTTTGTCGTGCATACCAATGAAAAGGTTCATGACATATTGAAGAGCGGCTTTGCCGACTCGCCTCTCTTCTCAGGAATGATAACCGGTATCGGTCCAAGGTATTGTCCGAGCATTGAAGACAAGCTTCGGACATTTGCTGACAAGAATTCACATCAGCTTTTCCTGGAGCCGGAAGGACGCTCGACAAATGAATATTATCTTCAGGGTTTTTCATCATCTCTTCCTCTTCAGGTGCAGCTTGATGCCCTTCATGCCATACCTGGTCTGGAGAAGGCAAAGATTTTCCGTCCGGCTTATGCTGTCGAATATGATTACTTTGATCCTACCCAGCTGAAGCCTACACTTGAACTGAAGTCCATAGAGAATCTTTATTTCGCCGGTCAGATAAACGGTACCACCGGGTATGAGGAGGCAGCTGCTCAGGGGCTGATGGCCGGAATCAATGCCCATCTGAAAATTCAAGGCAAGGAGCCGTTCATTCTCAAAAGAGACGAAGCATATATCGGAGTGCTCATAGACGATCTTGTCACAAAAGGCGTCGATGAGCCTTACCGCATGTTTACTTCGAGGGCAGAGTATCGGATTCTTCTCAGGCAGGACAATGCGGACCTGCGGCTGACTCCTTTGTCATATCGTCTTGGACTTGCTGACAAGTCACGATACGAGTACACCATGAGGAAATATGATTCTGTTGGACGTCTGAATGCCTTTTTTGATGAAGCTTCTGTCAGACCTGAATCAGTCAATGACTATCTTGAATCAGTATCTTCTGCTACTCTTGCTTCAAGGAGGCGTTTATCAGAAATAATAGTCCGTCCTCAGGTAGTTCTTCCTGATTTGATGAATTACGTTCCACGTGGAACTTTTGAGAGAATTGGTGTTGATCTTGACAATGAATTCAAGAGCCCGTTGTCATATTTTATTAAAGGGGGGAATGATTATTATGATGTATTGTCCTGTTTCGATAATGGAAGGTCCAAAGAGTTTTTTGACGAAAGAGGAGAGGAGTCTTTTGCTGATGCTATGAATGTTCTCTGTTCCAATGCTGACTATCCTGTAGCAGAACTTTCTGACAGGAATCTTGATGAAAAAGTTGCAGAAAATTACAGAAAAGAGATTTTGGAGTCCTGCGAAATTTCCATCAAGTACAAAGGGTATATTGAGCGTGAGCAAAAGATGGCGGAGAAAATAATGCGTCTGGAAAATCTCACCATACCGGAAAATTTCGATTTCGACAAAGTGGAGAGCCTTTCGATAGAATGCCGTCAGAAACTTAAAAGATATTCTCCACGTACCATCGCCCAGGCTTCAAGAATTTCTGGCGTTTCCCCGGCGGACATTTCAGTCCTGCTGGTGTATTTCGGAAGATGAAAGTTTTCCAGATGAAAAAATGATGTTGCGCATGTTGAGTGTGCAACATTTTTTATTTATACGACATCTCTCACAATATCTGCGACATTGATGATTATGTGCGTATTGAAAAGGGCTCGGTTTACACTTACACCTTTACTTTTAGCGGGGCTGATTATGACTATGCGGTAGAGAATGGCGAGATAGTACAGGATGATGCTTCAAATCTGTCTTAAAACACTCCAGTTATTGAAAAGTAAAATGCTTTATAGGGTATTTAGCGACAGGTTCCGTCTAAATCAGAATGACGGTTTTTGCCGCTAAATCCTGTTTCTCTTGACGATGATGCTGATGATTCTTATCACAGAATAGGCGAAGAATATCCACCAGATTATCTGGTTTGTGATGGAAAGGCTGTTTTCTTCAGAGCCAAAATAGCCTCCGTACAGGATTGCTGTTGAAAATGCAAATATCACCAGTGGGAAAATCAAGTTTAATGCCCAGTGGCGTCTTTTCGGTCTTTCTTGATTTGAGTTCATTGTTTCCTTGTGTTGATGTTCCACGTGGAACTGTTATAATTTCTTTAGTGCGAGTTTTATTATTGATTCCAGATTGGCGTCAGGATTCTCTTTGATTACAGCGGATATTGCCTTGTTTACATTTGCCTTGGTAAATCCAAGCAGGACGAGGGCTGTGACGGCTTCTTCCACGACGGCGTCGTTCCTGCTGCTGAGAATGACACCTGTATCGGCTCCTCCTCCTTTGACAATCTTGTCTTTCAGTTCGAGAATCAGTCTTTGTGCGCTTTTGAGGCCTATTCCCTTTATGCTTTTGATTCGGTTGATGTCTTCTGCGATGATTGCATTTCTGATTTCATCGGAAGTGAGGGAGGAGAGCATCATCCTGGCTGTGGCAGCTCCAACGCCGGACACTCCTATCAGAAGTCGGAAGAGTTCCCGTTCATCCTTTGTGGCAAAACCGTAATAGAGTTCTTCGTCTTCGCGGAGATAATGGTGGATGTATATCACCACATCCTTGCGGTTTTCCAGCTGGCTGAATGTCTGGAGTGATATGAGTATCCTGTATCCGATGCCGTGGCATTCCACAATGGCATCGGTCGGTGTCAGTTCCACAAGTTCACCTTTGATGTATTCTATCATTTTTCAGTTTGTTTATATGACTACTTGTAAAAGTACCCTTTTAAGCCTCCCTTATGCAAAAATACGCAAATTCATGCACATTGATGTCAACTGATTGTTGTTTTTGTTAACTTTGCCCATTTGGATGCCTTATGGCATTATCAGGAAAGATGTAAGGTTATGGATGCAGAAGAAATAAGAAGAAATTTTCCGGCCCTCGGCCGTCAGGTCTATGGCCGACAGCTGGTCTATTTTGACAATGCTGCCACTGCCCAGCGTCCGCGTTCAGTCATTGATGAGTGGACAAGGATTACGGAGCAGTGCAATGCAAATATCCATAGGGCAGTGCATCTGATGTCGGAAGAGGCTACAACAGCATATGAGGAGGCAAGAGAGGCTGTGCGGAAGTTCATCAATGCCGGAAGCCGGGAGGAGGTTGTCTTCACTTCCGGGACGACGGCTTCAATCAATCTGGTGGCATTTTCTTTCGGTGAGGCCTTTGTTTCTGAGGGGGATGAAGTGATTGTGACCGAATGCGAGCATCATTCCGACATAGTACCGTGGCAGATGATGTGTCAGAGAAAGGGAGCTGTCCTGAAGGTGCTGAAAGTGGATGACAGCGGGCATCTCATGATAAATTCTCTTGAAGGTCTGATTTCGGACAGAACGAAAATTATGGCAGTGACGCATATTTCGAATGTGCTAGGCCTGGTCAATCCTGTAAAAGAGATAGTGAAAAAATGTCACGGGAAGGGTGTGCCGGTCCTTGTGGACGGGGCTCAGGGAATAGTCCATTCCAAGGTGGATGTACAGGATCTGGACTGTGACTTCTATGTCTTTTCAGGTCATAAGATTTATGCGGCTCCGGGAACAGGAGTCCTGTATGGAAAGAAAAAGTGGCTTGACAGGATGCCGCCTTATATGGGAGGTGGTGAGATGGTAGGGACCGTGAGGTTCAGCGGTACTACATATGCTCCGCTTCCTTTGAAATTCGAGGCCGGAACACAGAATTTCGCAGGGGCGGCCACATTGAAGCCGGCTTTGGAATTTGCGGATTCCTTAATGGACGATGCGGAGATTGTCCGCAGTATTGACGCGGTGCGGGATTATCTTTTGGATGCTCTTATTTCCGACAGCCGCATCCGTCTTTACGGGATTCCGGAAAATGCTGTGGGAAAGATACCTTTGTTTTCTTTCAGCATGGACGGAGTGCATCATGAGGATCTGGCCCTGATTCTTGACAAGATGGGAATCGCAGTGAGGTCCGGGCAGATGTGTGCAGAGCCTTTGATGGACAGGTTTGGAGTTACGGGAATGCTGCGTGTGTCACTTGCTCCGTACAATACTATGCGGGAAGCCGAGTATTTCATGAAATGTCTCGACAAGGCAGCCGTGATGCTGTCTTAATAATGTTTTAATTGATTGATAATAACTTAGATAAATACCGCTGATAAGTTGCCGTCAGTATATCGCCGGCCTGTTGTATCGCGGGAATGATGCATGCTATGGAAAAGTCTCTACAAGAAATTGAAAATGAAGTAGTTGATGAATTTTCCATGTTTGATGAGTGGCTTGACAAATATGAATATCTCATTGAACTCGGAAAGAATCTCGGTGACTACCCGGAGGACAGGAAGACTGAAGACAGACTTATAAAGGGTTGTCAGTCACGAGTATGGCTTGACTACAGAATGGAGGACGGAAAGGTTGTGTTTAATGCTGACAGCGATGCCATCATAACGAAGGGGATAATCTCGCTTCTGATAAAAATATATTCCGGGAGAAGGCCGGAGGAGATAGTCTCTTCTGATTTTTCGGTTGTGGACAGGATCGGGTTGAAGGAGAATCTCTCTCCGACAAGGGCTAACGGCCTCATTTCAATGATAGCGAAAATAAAGGAGGTTGCTGCGGAAAACCTCTGACCTGACAGATATTCTCTGGCGGTGGCAGGGGAGCGGCAGGTCTGGGAATGTTTGCCGCACAAAGATATGGAAATATGGGTTTTAAAGATATATTCGGCAGGAAAAAGAATCTCTCCGAAAAGGAAACAGAAAAGGAAAGGCTTATGGCTTTGGAAAGGGATATAATCATGGCACTCAGGCAGGTGTATGACCCTGAAATACCAGTCAACATCTATGATCTCGGTCTCATATACGAGCTTAAGGTGGATGAGGACCATAATGTGTACATACAGATGACATTGACTGCACCTAACTGCCCTATGGCTGATTATGTGGTCGATGCGGTGAAGGCTTCCGTGGAAGATGTTCCTGGAGTGGTCAGCGTGAAGGTTGATCTCGTTTTCGAACCTGTCTGGGACAAGAGCAGGATGTCTGAGGAGGCTCTGGTGGAGCTGGGGCTGGATGACTGATTGGTCTCCAGTAACAGGTTCATGCACTAAGGGCTATGAGTTCCGTTCAGAACGGCACGGTGGAAATGGATATTAATAATTGTCTTATGGCAGATACAGGCGTTTCCGGTAGGGAAGTCATGCTTTATCTCGGATTAGGGTCGAATCTCGGTGACAGGAGGCATAATCTTCTGGAGGCCGTCAGATGCCTTGATATGGCATTTGCCGTAAATCATGATGCACTTTCCAGTTTTGTGGAGACAGAGCCGTGGGGATTCGATAGTGATGACATTTTCCTGAATGCTGCTGTAAGGTACAGGCTGTCTGTTCCACGGGGAACCAGCATGAATGCCTTTGCTCATGAAATCCTCAGAAAATGCAAGTCAGTGGAGGCTGAAATGGGGCGTACAGGAAAGCCTGAATATGATTCGGACGGCAGAAGAATATACCGCTCCAGAATCATCGACATTGACATCCTTCTTCTTGGTGATTTCAGAATAGATGACAGCGACCTGAAAATCCCTCATCCGTTAATGCACGAAAGGGATTTTGTCATGATCCCGCTGAGAGGGATTGTATCGCATCGTACAATGGATTCCTTATTTATGTGAATTGGGTGCATTTTACGGATAATTGTCTATTTTTGCAGTTTGTTTGGACGAGGCATGCGGGTTGGATTTGGCGGCTGATTTTCAGCGCTTGCTCTTTCATTTTACGGAAAAGATATTAATAACAGATACTATGACACAGGATGAACTTTTCAAGACTTTGGTCGCCCATTGCAAGGAGTATGGATTCATATTTCCTTCAAGTGAGATCTATGACGGGCTTGCAGCTGTCTATGACTACGGGCAGATGGGCGTGGAACTGAAGAACAACATTAAGAGATACTGGTGGGAGGCCATGGTGAGGCTTCATGAAAATATAGTGGGCATCGACTCCTGCATTTTCATGCATCCGAAGATATGGGAGGCTTCAGGACATGTGGGTGCTTTCAATGATCCGCTCATCGATAACAAGGATTCCAAAAAAAGATACCGTGCAGATGTGCTTATCGAGGATTATATCGCCAAGCTTGAAGAGAAGATAAGAAAGGAGGTTGAGAAAGGCCGCAAGAAGTTCGGGGACGGCTTCGATGAGGCAAAGTTCATGGAGACCAATCCCAATGTCCTCCGCAACAAGGCAAAGATAGACGAGGTGAGAGGCCGGATGAATGAGGCTCTGAATGCCAACGACCTTGCCGCCCTCCGTCAGATAATAATCGATTGCGAGATCGTTTGCCCTATTTCAGGAACAAAGAACTGGACAGAGGTACGCCAGTTCAATCTGATGTTCAGCACGCAGCTCGGCAACACTTCTGATGACACCAATGTCATCTATCTGCGTCCTGAAACTGCACAGGGAATATTCGTGAACTACCTGAATGTGCAGAAGACCGGACGCATGAAGATTCCTTTCGGAATAGCACAGATAGGAAAAGCTTTCAGAAATGAGATTGTAGCCCGTCAGTTCATCTTCAGGATGAGGGAATTCGAGCAGATGGAGATGCAGTTCTTCATCAAGCCGGGTACGGAACTTGACTGGTTCAAGACCTGGAAACAGAACCGTCTTGCATGGCATCAGGCCCTCGGCATGGGTGACGGCAACTACCGTTTCCATGACCATGAGAAGCTTGCCCACTATGCAAATGCCGCCACTGACATCGAATTCAACTTCCCGTTCGGCTTCAAGGAGCTTGAGGGAATCCATTCGAGGACGGACTTCGACCTCGGAAACCATCAGAAATTCTCAGGCAAGAAGATACAGTATTTCGACCCGGAGAGCGGCGAAAGCTACACCCCATATGTCATCGAGACTTCAATCGGAGTGGACAGGATGGTGCTTGCCGTGCTTTCCAATTCATATCATGAGGAGCAGCTTGAAAACGGTGAAAGCAGGGTAGTCCTCAGCATTCCGGCTCCTCTTGCTCCGGTGAAGGTGGCAGTCCTTCCGCTGATCAAGAAGGACGGTCTTCCTGAACTTGCCCAGAGTATCATGGATGATCTCAAGTATGACTTCAACTGCCAGTATGATGAGAAGGACAGCATCGGAAAGCGTTACCGTCGTCAGGATGCCATCGGTACCCCGTTCTGCGTTACAGTTGACCATGATTCACTTAATGACCGTTGCGTGACTGTCCGTGACCGTGATACCATGACTCAGGAAAGGGTGAAGATAGAAGATCTTTCTCATATCATCGGCTCCAAGGTCAACATGAGCAACCTTCTGAAAAAATTGAAATAGTACTTGAAGACGTTTTATTATTCCGTGATATATGGATCAATAGGAATTTAAGAGAAGGATTTCTGTGATTTTCGGGCGGCTTCCGCTTTGCTGATTACCGATAGTGATCTGCGAAGAATGGAGCCGCTCATGTTTTTCATGCTATTTCGGCAATGTTTTCCGGAAAATAAAAAAATGAAATTTCTGAAAAATGAAATTTTGAAACCGGTGCATCTGATATTTGAGTGAAATTGTACTTAAATCGGAAAAAAAGCAGATGGTATTGAATTTATAATCGCTTGATTTTTATTAATTGTGAGGAATACGGACTTTGCATTTGAATTTTTTTTATTCTAATTTTGATGTCTTACGAAAGATACTATCCATAATATTTATGTTTATGAAACGATTCTTTATCTATGCCTCCCTTTCAGTTCTGATGGTGGGGGGTGTCCTTACCGGATGTAAGAAAGAGGACGTGACCGGCGAAGATCCCGGAACCGGTACGACAGAAACTTCGGACTTCAAATTTGAAACGACTGACCTTACTCAGGCAAGTTTCGGAGTGACGATCACTCCGGAAGATCAGCAGATGACATATTACTACGGGCTGGTTTCAAAATCGGACTATGACACATACGGAGGCGGAGAGATGCTTCAGGCTGCCAATCTTGAATATTTCGAATCGCTTGCCGCAGAAAACGGAATGACTCTTGACGAACTTCTCGTTGCGGAACTGCGCAGTGGCATTCAGGAATATTCCACCAGACTGCTTGACCCGGGTACGGAATATGTGTTCTATGCATATGGTATTTCTACGGAGGGCGAGGCTCTCACAGATGTCAACACATATGGGTTTACGGCTCCCGGAGCGGAATTCATCGAAGGTGTTGAATTCGAAATAACAGGGACGGACATTACTCCGACTTCGTTCACCCTGAATGTCACTCCGAACAATCCTGACATATTTTATTTTTCTGATGTGTTCCTTGCTTCGCAGTATCAGGAATATTGCGGCGGAACTCCTGAAGGCATAGGTCCTTTCGTGGAGTCTTATCTTGAAACGATAAAGGCAAGCGAGAACTATTCACAGTATACCTGGCCATATATTGTTTCCGGTCTCACTTTCCGAGGAGCGTCATCTGACAGTGAAAGTTTTGTCAATCTGCTGCCGGAAACCACTTATTATGCCTTTGCAGTGGGTGTCGCCAATGACGGAACTGTAGTGACCGCTGCCACAGTTGCTCCGATTTCCACTTCAGAGACTCCGAGAAATGAATACAGCGTAAGCAATGAAAGGGTGACTGACGTATCCTATTCCGCTTCCGTGACAGCTACTCAGAGCGAGACATTTGCCGTGATGATGGAGCGTCGGTACTTTTTCTCTGATACGGATTCTGATGCTGACATCATCAGTGCACTTTATACTGCACATGGGGAAGACATCTCTGACTATTGTCATGCGGACAACGCCTATGTGTCATTTGATCATCTGATTCCTGGCGAAGACTATTATCTGCTGATTTTTGCCTGCAATCCGGACGGTTCACCGAAGCTCGATGAAGGCAAGGTCAATCTGATGAAGAGAGAAGTGAGGACACTTGCAGCGGAAAAGACAAGCGTACAGTTCGATGTATGGGTTAGCAATGTTGACCGTACCACGGCCACTGTCAATGTATCGGCTTCAGGAAGCGGGGCGGAGGATGAGACATACATGTTCAATTACATGACAGAGTCGGAGTACCGCGAACTGGAGAATGCCGTGGAGTACTGGGGAACTTATGATGATATGGATGAGGCTCTGCAGGCCCATATGAATGAGTTTTTTGATGCAAGGCTGCAGGAATATAATGAAGGTCATCCGGGTGCGGAAATGGATATGAAGGAATTTCTTTCCAGGACACTTGAGTACGGGGCCAGTACCATGATGCCTGTATCATACGGCCTTGAAGGACTTGAGTCAGGGGAAACCTATTATGTATATCTCTTCGGAGTCAAGGCAGACGGTTCATATACCACTTCTGCTGTCATTGAAGAATTTACAACTGTTGCCGATGTAGAGTGTGCCGCTTCCATAGGATTCATGTATAACCAATCACTTTATGGCGACAGGGTCTATCTTTATGTATATGGATATCCTTCTGGAGATTGGGACAGATATTATATGAAATTGTTCCCTGAAACGGATGAATGGACCGGCAAGACAAAGGACGAGGTGCTTGAACTTCTTCAGCAGGAGCAGGCGTTCACAAAAAGTGGATGGAGTGTAAACGGGTATGTCAATTTGAGTGCCACATGGTATTGTTACGGTGTATGTTTTGATACTGCAGGCATTCCTACTGATGTCTACAAAATGTCTATGACTGTCCCGGCAGATGGCGGAAATTCTTCAGGAGATCTTGTTCCGGAAATCTTGTCCGATGCAGTCCAGTCCGGTTCTTCTTCATCCATGTCACTCACAATGCATGACGTATACGGCTTGTTGTCTCCAGTGTCGTCTGCGGTTCAAATGAGGGCCTTTGAGCCTGTGGACCTCGACGGTGTGGACTTTTCATCCGTATTGCTCAGGAAACATGTCCTTGCTGTTCCGGAAACGGACATCCGGTTCAGGTTCTGATGTTTGGAGTGGGAGGATGATATGAAAAAAATATTGCTTTTTTGTGCATCTCTTGCCGTTGCAGCCATGTTTTCCGGCTGCGACGGAAAGGACACGGTGCCGGATTCAGGCGCCGGTACAGATGAAGGTCAGGGGACTGAGGATCCTGAAGTTCCTGAAGAACCTTCGACAGCAGAATACGCCGTCGGCGATTATTATGACGAAGGTTTTGTGAAGGGGATAGTGTTCAATGTTGATGAGGCGGGAGAACACGGGTATGTAATGTCGCTGGACGAAACTGTTGCAGTGTGGTCTTACAGAAATGAAAGCGTCATGGACGGGACTCCGAGCTCAGACGGAAAATATAATACCGGCTGCGTACAGCTGATGTCCGACTGGCAGGAATATTATCCTGGCTTTGCATGGGCTGAACAGAAAAACGTGATGGGACTTGACAACTGGTATGTGCCTTCAAGTTATGAAATGACGCTTATATATACGGCATACACGGGACATGAGCCCGGTATTTCGGAAACGGATGAAGATACGGATGCAAAAGAATGGTTCAATGCCTGCATCACCGCCCATGGTGGCACTCCGTTAAGGGATGTGCTCTATTGGACATCGGGTGAACTGGGTCCGCAGATTGCCTATGTGTTTGACATGACCACCGGCAACAATAATCTGACCCAGGGTCTGGTGTACAAATCAAACGAATATCCGTTCAGGGCGATAAGCCGTTTCTGAGGTCATTGGGCGGATAAAAAACAGTTTAAAACAGGAGAACAATCATCAGATGAAAAAGATATTGTTTATTATGGCTTCGGCCACAGCTTTATTTGGATGTACGGAAGCGGAGCCGGATAATGTGGAAATCGGCGACGGTGACGGGGAGCTTGCAGCCCCGCAAGTGACATTTTCCGGAATCACCTCATCATCCTTCACTGCATCCTGGGATGCGGTGGAAGGTGCAGAAGAATACAGGTATGAAGTCACATGGAATACCGGTTCCGGTAAGGAAATCATAGCCGTGGAGCCTGATTTCACAGGAACATCATTTACATTGGAGCGGCTTCAGCCGGCAACTGAATATTCCGTGAGGGTTGCCGCACGTTCCGGTGATGCCACATCGCGCAACTGGTTCAGCGGGACGGTGACCACGGGAGGTACCGAACTGTCGCTGGCCATTACTCCTGTGGAGAAGTATTTTGCCCGCGGCGGATATGTATATCCTGCGGCATCGGTAAGATCTTCGGATGAAGATGTATATTATTGGGTTTCCGCTGTTCCTTCCGACAATATGGACAATGCCTTGTCATGGGTACGTGAAGACATAGACAATAATATTTCATATTACGGAGGATGGGACGGCCTGGTGGAGTCCGGTCTCATAATGAAAGGCTCGGGAGAGTCGGTAGGATTCAATTTCTCAGGATACGGTAATTTCTGTTTCGTAGCGGTTCCGGTAAGCAATACTGCATCCGGGATAACCGTTTCTTCAAAAGTTTATGAGAGTTATCCTTTTTTTGCTGCAGGGATTGATGTACCAATGCCTTTTGCTGCGGAGAAGGATGATTTTGTCGGAGAATGGATGCTTACGACGAGTTCTACTCTCATGTCGGAGAACGGGTATTTTGTGGAAAATGCCGGTGAGATTTTTCCGGTGACCATTTCTGAGGCAGGCACCGGACTCGGACTGACAGGATGGGGAGGTGACCGCAACAGGTATTCATCTCATCAGTTGGCTCTTGATTATGTCCAGTCCGGAAATTACGGCGAATTTACCATTTCCTTGCCACAGACCATTACAGTGGATGATGACGGTACGGAATGGAAATATTATTCATGGTTCACTTTCTATGACGGGGCAACTTCGCATTATATGCGCTTTGACCCTGACGATTTTGATCTTGGCTATCCGGAACTGGTACAGGCATTGTCCGAGGCTTTCGAAGGATTTATGGGAAATCTCAACAAGACGGTGGTCAAGATAATCGGTACGCAATTGACGGCTTCAGACGGGTCAGGATTGGTTGTCAACGGATTGTGGCCATATGGAATTGCTTCAGACGGAGAAGGGGTCTATCTCAATGGCCGGCATGAAGAGCCGTTTGAAATTTATTTTCTCGTCAGGAAGGATGTTGCTGACGGAAAGGTTATTGAATTGCCTGAAAGTTCCACGGGAGGCAGTACGGTCAGTGTCTCAATGCCGTCCGTACATGCGGAAACCGTTTCTGCGGACAATCTGAAAGTGAAGGACACTTATGTCAGGATTGCCGGCAAATGAGGGGGCGGATGATTCCGGTTCCGGACATGGAATGACACTCTGATGCATTTTTAAGGCCATATGCATGCTCAGGAACATGAGCCGGCATATGGCCTTCGTATTGGTGTCCGTGGCTGTCTTTATCCTTCTGTCCGCAGGTACTGCCCTTCTGTCTGCTGTTGAGTCCGTCAGTTCTGTTTCTTTACCTGGAAGCCGATCTTCAGGCCGTCGTAGTTGCTTGTGAGGGCAGTGAGAGACTTCAGTGTGGAGTTGTTTGAGGAAGATGATATCTTGCCTATGAAGTCAAGGAGCTTGTCGGCGTTGAAAAGGAATTCGGTCTTGTCCGTGCCGATGTCGACTGTGGTGTTGAGGGTAAGGAAGTCGAGCTTTTCGCTCTTGCCGTATTTGAGTTGAAGGGTGTCGCCTCCGTTGCCTTTTACGATGGAATATGTGCCTTTGAGGGTCTGTTTGAGGAATGTGTTGGTGAATGTGCTGTCAGCGTTGAAAGTATAGCTGAATGTGCCTTCCTTGAGGCCTATCTTCTGGAGGTATTCGTTGAGCTTGCTTTCAACCTGACTTGAAGCAAGGGTTGAGGCTGCACTTGCAAGCATGTTGTCACTTGTGAATTTGACTGCTGTCCCTGAATAGTCCCATGTGCCTTTTATGTCATCAGGCGTAAGGTCAATTCCAAGGCTTTCAGTTACGGAACCGACTATGTCCTGCACATTTTCATTGCTTACGATGTCTTTTCCCTTGTTGAGCAGGTCTTTCAATGACTGTCCTGCTGCACCTGCCTCCGAAATGATCGCGATAGCCGTTATGGCCGTGATTGCAAGAAATTTGTTCATTGTTTCTTATTTAGTTATGGTTGTGTCTGTATGATTCTCTTTGCGTGTAAGGCCGCCGCATTTCCGGGCTATTTCCATCCTTGCGCCTTCATCGGGAATTCCACACCGTCCGGGGTGACTATCACTGCTCCGGCTTCCGGTCTGGCAAGATGACCTATGATGTCGAATGTCTGGAAATCGCGGCGGAATTTCTCATGTTTTCCGATAGGGACGGTGAACATCAGCCTGAAGTCGTCGCCTCCGTTCAAAGCTGCAGAAATCGGATCTATGTTGAATTCCTTGCCCAGGTCGAACATTTTTCCCGGGAAAGGTATCTTGTCTACATAAACCTTTGCTCCCAGACCGCTGTCGCGTACGAGCCTCTTGACGGCATCAGAAAGGCCTTTGGTGACGAAATATCCGTAGGACGGGATGATTTCCGCGCTTTCCAGCTGCTCCACAATGGACGGGTTCAGTTCCGGTTTCAGGTAAGCACCGATCAGGTGCCTGTATTCCTTCAGTTCCGGCTGCTTGCTGTCGTCTTTGGTTGCATCGAATTTTCGTTTTTCCCTTTCAAGTATCTGCATCCCCATGAAGGCAGCTCCGAGATTGTCTGAAATGCATATCAGGTCCATGCTCTTGGCCGGCATCCTCCTTTTGCAGGTCAGGCTGTCAGTTTCCCCTGTCCCCGATACCGATATGCAAAGCCCGTTCTGTGACGGTGTGAGGTCGAGGGATAGTTTCTGTATCCTGTGTTCGCTTGCAGCAGTGCGGATTCCCTCCCAAAGCTCCTTTATCTGCTTGAAATCCAGTTTTGCGGATATGCCGAGCGTCACAGACAGTGTCTTCGGGGCGGCGAGGAAGGCATACAGTTCCCCGACTGTTGAAATGACGCTTTTGTAGCCAAGGTGTTTGAGCGGAAAATAGGTGAGGTCGAAGTCGATTCCTTCCAGAAGCATTCTGGAGGCGGAGCGGATCATGTTCCCCTTTTTCCCGGCTTCAAAGCCGCATCCGTCCCAAGGGCTGTATCCGGTACCGTCAAAAAGCCTTTCTATGGCCTCTGTCCGTCCTATCTCTGAAAATTTTTCTTCTGCCATATTGGTTCTAAATTTGCGGATATGCATTAAACAAAATGTAAATTTAGGAAACAGTTTTCAAATATGGATTCCGTGGATGGCTTTTCCCTTTGTTTTTCTTCAAATTCTTCATAATTTTGAAATATTTTAATTTTAAAACACAATTTATGGCAACAGTTACATTTCAGGGTGCTCCCGTGAATCTTTGCGGTGAGCTTCCGAAAGTCGGGGACAATGCGCCTAAATTCGGCGGAGTGAAAGGCGATCTCACCACGGTACATCTTCCTGATTTTTTGGGCAAAAAAGTGGTAATCAATATTTTCCCAAGCCTTGATACTCCTGTCTGCGCCGCTTCGGTGAGACGGTTCAACAAAGAGGCCTCTTCACTTGAAAATACGGTTGTCCTCTGTGTTTCCAAGGATCTGCCGTTTGCCCAGGCGAGATTCTGTACGACAGAAGGACTGAATGATGTCGTTGCACTTTCTGTGTTCAGATGTCATCATTTTGATGAGAGATACGGACTGACCATGACCGACGGGCCGCTGAAGGGGCTTCTGGCAAGGGCTGTGGTCATCGTGGACGAAGAGGGACGCATCGTGTATGAGGAACTTGTCCCTGAGATTACTGATGAGCCTGATTATGATGCGGCTCTGGCTGCGTTGAAGAAATAGTTCCGGATCTGCACGGATCTTTTCAGGCTTATCATGGGATTTTCAGGCAGGATGGTCTCCGTATGGAGGTTTTATGTGGACGGCTTCAGGAATATGACATGGGGGAAACCTTTGTGGTATCTCATCATCCTGAAGCTGGTCATTCTTTTTGCCGTTCTCAGGGTGTTTTTCTTCCAGCCGGTTCTTGCGGGAAAGACGGATGAGGAGAAAAGCAGCCATGTGGGGACAGAACTTGCCGTGAGGGCTGCAGATGCGGAATGACTGTATCTGCATTTTCAGCAGTGATACATCTGCATTGATGATTTGTAAATAATTCTTTTGTATGGTTGATACAGCTTTGATAGGATGGTCAAGGGCACAGTTCGCCCTTACTGCATGCTACCATTGGGTCTTTGTGCCGCTCACTCTCGGCCTTGCCGTGATAATGGCGGTGATGGAGACCATTTATGTTGTCAAAAAGGACGAATTCTGGAAAAGGACGGCGAAGTTCTGGCAGAAGATATTCGGGATCAATTTTGCCGTCGGCATAGCCACAGGCATCATCCTGGAGTTTGAATTCGGCACCAACTGGAGCAACTATTCATGGTTTGTGGGAGACATTTTCGGAGCCCCGCTTGCCATAGAGGGCATCTTTGCATTTTTCATGGAGGCCACATTCGTGGCAGTGATGTTTTTCGGCTGGAACAAGGTGGGCAGGAAATTTCATCTCGCAGCCACATGGCTCACAGGAATAGGCGCTTCCATTTCCGCATTGTGGATACTTGTGGCAAACGGCTGGATGCAGCATCCGGTGGGGATGGAGTTCAATCCGGACACTGTCAGGCATGAGATGGTGGATTTCTGGGCCGTGGTTTCCAATCCGGTTGCAATCAGCAAGTTTTTCCATTCTGTCCTGAGCGGGTGGATGACCGGCTCAGTGTTCGTGATTGGCATAAGCTGCTGGTATCTCCTGAAAAAGAGGGAGATACGCTTTGCCAAGGCAAGCATAAGGGTGGCTTCTGCCGTGGGCATCATAGGTACGCTTGCAGTGATGTTCACCGGTGACAGCTCGGCACTGCATGTGGCAAAGTACCAGCCGATGAAACTGGCTGCAGCCGAAGGGCTTGAAGACGGAGGCCCCAGGGCTCCGTTCTCGATAGTGCCGGGGGTGGAGATTCCTGGGATGCTTTCCATTCTCGCAACTCATGATATAGACGGATTTGTGCCCGGTATAAATGACCTTCTGGACGGATATGTGGCTCCGGACGGGACTGAGGTGCTTTCCGCCGAGGCGAAGAAGGAGAGGGGAGATATGGCCCTTGCGGCGTTCAAGGCTTACAGGGAGAACAGGGAAACGGATCCGGCAGCTGCCGCAGAAGCGAAGAAGGTGCTTGAAGAGAATGTTGAATATTTCGGATACGGATATATAGATGACAAGGAAGAGCTCGTGCCGGATGTGTGGCTGGTGTATTGGCCTTTCCGCATAATGGTTGGACTTGGATGTTTCCTCCTTCTTCTGATGATACTGGTGCTGTGGTTCGAGCGCAAGAACAGGATAGAGAAGATGAGATGGCTCCAATGGGTGTCCCTGTGTTCCATACCTCTTGTCTATATGGCAGGGCAGGCAGGATGGATAGTGGCCGAGGTCGGCAGGCAGCCGTGGGCCATACAGGACCTGCTTCCGGTCAAGGCGGCTGTCTCCAGCCTGAGCAAGGGGGCGGTGATGACCACTTTCTTCATTTTCGTGGCCGTATTCACCCTTTTCCTTGTGATAGAGATAAGAATCATGATAAATGCAGTCCGCAAAGGGCCTGAAACAGGTGCTGAAGACGGGGCTGCTGCCATTGAAGGCACGCAGGCCGGGGACAGATGAGTCGGACAATAAAGAATATGAGTTATGTTTGAATACGGATTTCTCCAGCAGTACTGGTGGTTCATAGTATCTCTTTTGGGCGGTCTTCTTGTGTTCCTGATGTTCGTCCAGGGCGGGAATGCCATGATATTTTCAGCCGGAAAGAATGAGCGTCAGAGACAGATGATAGTCAATTCTACGGGCAGGAAATGGGAGTTTACCTTCACGACTCTTGTCACCTTCGGAGGTGCCTTCTTTGCATCCTTCCCGCTTTTCTACAGCACGAGTTTCGGAGGCGCGTTTTGGATATGGGTACTCATCCTGATAACATTCGTCTTCCAGGCGGTTTCATACGAGTTCCAGACCAAGGCAGGGAACCTGCTCGGCAAAAATGCCTTCAGGATATTCCTTACTGTAAACGGCTGTCTTGCGCCTCTTCTCATAGGCACTGCAGTAGGCACCT
>JADIMO010000062.1 GCA_017694755.1 Candidatus Cryptobacteroides merdavium | reverse complement strand
ATTTCCACAGGTTCAGGATATTCCGAGATTCCTATCCAGTCAGGAGACGTGCTCAATGAAGGTTTCGAGCTTGCCCTCGGCTTCAGCAAGGACTGGGGCATCTTCAACTGGAGCAGCAACTATACATTCTCGACCAACAGGAACAAGATTGTCTCCCTCGCCGAGAATGCAGTCAACCCTGTGACCGGAGAGAAACTCAACATCTCGTCCCTGAACATGGGCGGCCTCGGCAATGCGAGGTTCATCCTCCGCGAAGGCGGCTCACTCGGAGACCTCTATTCCCGTGCAGACCTCATGAGGGATGACGACGGAGGCATATATGTGGACCCTGAGGGAGGTGTGGTAACACAGACCATCAACAATGTCGACGACTACATCAAGCTCGGAAGCGTGCTCCCGAAGGCAAACATGGCCTGGAGAAATGATTTCCGCATCGGCAACTTCAACCTCGGCTTCATGCTTACAGCAAGGCTCGGAGGCGTGGTATTCTCCCGCACCCAGGCAGTCCTTGACTATTATGGAGTGTCCGAGGCCACGGCAATGGCCCGCGACAACGGCGGCATCTTCGTGAACGGCTCCGATGTGGTGGATGCCAACACCTGGTATTCGGCCATCGCAAGCGGTGACGTAATCCCGCAGTACTACACATATTCGGCGACGAATGTGCGCCTCCAGGAGGCTTCCATCGGCTATACATTCCCTCGCAAGATGCTGAACGATGTCTGTGAACTTACCCTCCAGCTCGTCGGCCGCAACCTGTGGATGATATACAACAAGGCTCCGTTCGACCCTGAGGCAATCGCCACCACAGGCAACTATTATCAGGGAATCGACTATTTCATGATGCCGAATACAAGAAACTTCGGATTCAATCTCAGACTCAAATTCTAAGGAACCGCCATGAACATGAAAATGATATATAAAGGAATCGCCGCAGTAGCAGCAGCACTCCTTGCAGGGGCCTGCACCGCCGGATACATGGACATCAACAAGAATCCGTACGGCGTGACTGACGACGAGATGCAGCGTGACGGCTATGCCGTGAGGGCTGCCCTGATAGGTATTTCCAACGGGGTGATTTCTCCGGATGTGAATACGACTCAGTTTACGGAGTGCCTTCTCGGAGGTACCATGGGAGGATATATGGCAGACGGCAATGCCGGTTTCGCCACCACCATCTCCAACTACAATCCTACTGACAACTGGACCAATGTGTTCATGAAGAGCAGCTGGATTATCCCGACGGTCTACGCCAACTACCGTCTTCTCCATCAGGTGACTGACGATCCTGTCCTCTGGGCGGTGGGCGACATCGTCAAGGTGGCAGCGATGCACCGCGTCACGGACACCTACGGCCCTATCCCGTATTCAAAGATAGGCCAGAACGGTGAAATCAATGTCCCGTATGACTCCCAGATGGATGTCTACAAGGAGATGTTCAATGAGCTCGATGCAGCAATAGCTGTCCTCATGCCAGAGAGGCTCAACAACTTCTCCCCGTCGGCCGATGTAGTGTACGGAGGCGTAGTGGACAACTGGATTAAGTTCGCCAACTCCCTCAAGCTCCGTCTGGCTATGCGCATAAGCTATGCGGACCCTGCTCTCTCCAAGGAAATGGCCGAGTCTGCAGTAAACCATGAGGTGGGCGTGATGACATCAAACTCCGACAATGCGGTGTTCTCTTCCTGGGGAACAGACGGCAACCCGATCAACCGCTCAGTAGAATACAATATGGTCACAATCCATGAGGACGGCTCCTCATGCGGGACCCAGAGCGGAGACTCCCATGCCGCAGCCGACATCGTCTGCTACATGAACGGATACAACGACCCTCGCCGCAGCGCATATTTCACCCAGAGCGAGTGGGATGCGGCCGATGAATACATCGGTCTCCGCAGGGGCATCGAGATACCGAACCACAATACCATAGGACACCAGTATTCAGGCGTCAACATCGGAGTTGACTCTCCTGTGTATTGGATGACGGCCGCCGAAGTAGCCTTCCTTCAGGCAGAGGCAGTCGCCGTGTTCAACTACAACATGGGCGGGACTACGGCCCAGGCTGCATACGAAAGGGGAATCTCCCTCTCATTCGAGCAGTGGGGCGTGTCCGGTGCTGAAGCCTATATGGCAGACAACACCCTCACACCGGCGGCCTACAATGACCCTGCAGGCAACAGCGCCGCCTCCCCGTCCACCATCACCATAGCATGGGACGAAAGCGCCACCGTGGAGAAAAAGCAGGAGCGCATCATCACCCAGAAATGGATTGCCAACTGGCTTCTCGGCAACGAGGCCTGGGCAGACTGGAGGAGGACAGGCTATCCTCATCTTTTCCCTTGCACGGATGCCGGCAACAAGAGCGGCGGTCTGGTGGACAATGTCCAGGGAGCACGCAGGATGGAATATCCGGATGATGAGAACACCTCCAACACGGCCAATTACCAGGCAGCAGTCCAGATGCTCGGCGGCAGCGGCGACAGGATGAGCACCCGCCTCGAGTTCGACTGCAAGACCAATAATCCTGCATACACCGGATACTCCAACTGATGCCGGATGCAGACAATACAATTCATATCCAAAAAAGACGAGAGATTATGAATACAAACATATACAGAAACATAAAGCTGGTCCTGTCCGCTGCGGCAGCCGGTCTTCTTGTCCTCAGCTCCTGCAGCAAATGGACTGAGCCGGAAGCCCTTGACTTTGCCGGAATGGGAGATATCGCTGCAGACTCGGAAGAATATCTCTCCGCCCTCCGCGCCTTCAAGCAGACGGACCACAAGGTGATGATACTGGGAATGGATGCGACGGCAGAACAGCCGTTCAGCAGATTCCAGCATATTTCAGCCATGCCGGACAGTGCGGACTACATCTGTGTACGCAATGCAGTGTCCGGAATCTATCCTGCAATTGCTGAAGAAATCGCCCCTGTGAGACAGAACAAGGGCACAAAGGTCATCTGTGATGTCGACTATATGGCGATAAGCGATGCATGGGATGCCATTGAGGATGCCAAGGAGGACGGTGAGGCCCCGGGCACGGATGATGAATTTGTCGCCTATGTCGCGGAAAATACCGCAGCCGCGCTTGCCTGCTGTGACAAGTATGGATTTGACGGCATCATGGTGTCATACAGAGGTATCCGTTCAGGCAACGGGACCATAGGGCAGGAGGCCTATATGGCTGAAATAGCCGAGTGGCGTGCCTCGCATCCGGATGATGTCATGATTTTCAGCGGCAATACGCTCAATGTCATAGACAAGACTTTTTTCTCGGATTGCGACTATGTTGTCATACCTGCAGGCACAGACTATTCATCCGGGCAGTTCAACAGTGTGCTGTCCCGTTATTGTGCCTCACTTGATGACGAAGTGAAGCAGAGAATCGTGCTTGAGGTGAATGTTCCGTCAGAGGACTATCCTCAGCAGGAAGGCTATGAGCCGCAGCCGATAGAGGCCGCCGCATGGGTACTTGAAGAAGACACGAGATATGGCCGTGCCGGTCTCTGCGTCGACAATGTCCAGGAGGACTATCTGGTGACTAATACATTCTCTACGGTCAGAAAGGCGATTACAATCATGAATACAGCCTCTTCTGCCGGAGATGAAGCTGCCGAATAATTGCTTAACACTATTGTCATTATGAAGAACACGATAAAATATTTCATGACCGCCGGAGTCATGGCCTGTCTGTCATTCACTGCCTGCCAGACAAATGATGATTCGCATGACTTCGACAACAAGGTCTTCATCACGGCAGACCAGTTCAATGAGCAGGTACTTGTCCAGACAGATGAAGGCGTTACTGTTCTCACAACCGGATTCCAGGTCGGTCTCGCCGAGCCTGAGAGTCAGGATGTGGAGGTCTCTTTCAGGTCAGCTCCGGACCTTCTGGACAAATACAGGCTTGCCTATTATGACGAGGCCGCAGAGCTTCTTCCTGAAGGACACTGCAATGCTCCGCAGCTCAATACCGTCATTGCCGCCGGCAATATGGTCAGCGACTATCTTCAGTTTGAGTTCACGGGCCTTGATCAGCTGGACTATTCCAGGAACTATGTGTATCCTGTGACCATAGAGTCAACTTCCGGCATCGGAGTCCTTGAGAGTGCCGGCACCATGTATTTTGTCATCCGGGAGGCCTCGCTCATCAATGTCGTGGCAGACCTCAAGGACAACTGCGCATGGCCTGACTGGGAGAATTTCACCGAAGTCAAGGACATGGAGACATTCACCATGGAGGCCCTTGTGAAGCCGACCGCCTTCAACAACAGCAGTTCCGTACATACCATCATGGGCATCGAGGACCATTTCCTCATCCGTGTCGGTGATGTCACTATCCCAAAGAACCAGCTTCAGGTGGCTACATGCAGGATAGATACCGAGAACAACACTTCCTACAGGGAAAGCGTCTCGAATTCCACGATGGCACTTAATCTTGACAGATGGTATCACATAGCCGTGACATTCGACCACGGGGTCACGAATGTCTATATTGACGGAAAACTCAAGGGAACAGGTGATTTCTCGGGTGGCAACATCCAGATGACTTCAGCCAATTTCATGGTGAAGCATTCGGATGAGTCCGACAACCAGCCGCGCTGCTTCTGGATAGGCTATTCATACGACAACGACAGGTCATGGGACGGCTCGATATCTGAGGTGCGCGTATGGAACAGGGCCCTTACAGAAGAGGAAATCAATGCCCCGAACCATTTCTACAAGATTAAGACGGACGATCCTCAGCAGACAGACGGCCTCGTGGCCTACTGGAAATTCAATGAAGGCTCCGGCAATGTCATCAAGGATTATTCCGGCTATGGCAACGACCTGTCTACGGCTTCTTCCGTAGTCTGGAAAAATGTATCCTTGCCTGAAAAATAATTTTCACAAAACATATCAGACACAATAAACTTTTAACTGTATTTATCATGAAAATCAAAAATTTTCTGAAATTCTTTGCCGGAATCTTCGCGGTTCCGATGCTCTTCGCATCATGTGAAGAACAGTTGTCTACCAATACTCTTTCGGTAGAGCCTTCAGATGCCATCACATTCCTTGCCTCCGGAAATGACCCGGTGCTGCTTACAGTCACAACTGACGCAGACTCATGGGACTATACGGCTCCGGACTGGATTGAGGCTGTCAAGGATGGCAACACTCTTACAGTCAATGCTTCCGACAATAAGACCAACGGGTCCCGTTCAGGCCGTATCGAATTCACTGCCGGCAACGCCGACAGAGTCAATGTCGTTGTGATGCAGGACTCACAGTCAGGCGGCAATACACCTGGCGGTGACGGTATCAGTGCTTCTGTCCTCGATTCAGAATCCGGCACAAATGACGTCAATGTTTCCATAAGTTCATCATCTCCTGAACTCACTTTGTCTGTCAAGATTGTGCTTGAGAGTCCGGCAGCTTCGGATATGGATGTGAAACTCGTTCTTGATCCGGATTATACGGAAGAATATTCCTATACTCACGATAATCTGGAGTGTGTGAATTTCCCTGAGTCAGGAATCACTCTCGCCAATGACGGTGTTGTCAGCATTTCAGCCGGAGAGACTGAGTCCGAGCCTCTGTCTGTGGAACTAAACGGCTCATCCCTGGAAATGCAGACCAACTATCTCGTTTCCCTGGTAGTCGATGAAGCATCCTGCCCTTCAGAAATTTCATTCTCGACTGACGGCAAGAGAATCAATTACCTTGTCAAGAAGAAACTCCCTAAGGAAATCAAGAATGTAGTTTACCTTGAGGTGAACAATACCAACCCACTCAACCTTCTTGAGTACAAGCTTGAAGACGGTTCTCCATTCTTTGACGTCGCCATCCTCTTCGCCGCCAACATCAACTATGACAGCGAGCAGGATATCGTATATCTGCACAACAACCCTAATGTACAGGCTCTCCTCAACGAGACTGAAGTCTATATCCAGCCTCTGCGCGAAGCAGGAATCGAGGTTCAGCTCGGACTTCTTCCTAACCATACTCCTGCAGGTCTTCTGAATCTTTCGGTTGCAGGAGCCCAGATGTTTGCCGCTGATGTGGCAAATGCCTGCGCCCAGTACGGCCTTGACGGATGCTCAATGGATGAAGAGTACCGCAGCGGCTCTTCCGGCTCCGATCTTTTCAATCCTCCTACAAGCGGAATGTACCTCTGCTATGAACTCAAGAAGGCCTTTGAGGAGCAGTGCGACTGGCCTTGCCAGATTTCTGTCTTTGATTGGGGCTGGTCATGGAGCATGACCGGTGTTCCTTCCGGCTATACTGCCGGTGATCTGGTGGATTTCCATGTTGCGAACTATGGTGGAGCATCTTCTCCGAGGGACGGTATGACCCTGAAGGATTGCAGCGGAAAGTCAATTGAATGTAATCGCGGATATGAGTGTGATCTGACAGAAACAGAGGCGAGACAGATGAAAGAGAACGGCTACGGCTGGTGCATGTGGTTTGCGTTCCATCCTCAGGTGGGCGGCGGACTTACAAACAATGCTCCGAGAATTGACCCTCTTATCGAGGCTGCCGCCCGCGGTTTCTACGACCAGGAGCTCCAGGAGCCTACAGGATATTATACAAAGATCGGCGAAGGCCAGTATGACCCGACCCGTCATCCGCGTACATGGTAAATGACATGGGCATGGTGCGCGTCCCGCACCATGCCACACAATATCATAGAAAGATTTATTCATATGAAAAAAATATTTTTATTTGCCGCCGCTCTGTTTGCCTTTGCAGCCTGCGAGGAGACGCCGGTGGACAATACTCCGGGAGGCGATAAGATTTCCATCGCTCCGGAGAAAAAGACTTTCTCTCCTCAGGGCGGAAGCCAGCAGGTGGTGGTTACCAGTACCGGTGACTGGACTCTTACCGCGGAAGATGCCGGAGAGTGGATTACTGTTGACGCCACATCCGGCGCAGACGGAGACATAGTTACATTTGACGTCAAGGCAAATACTGAAAATCAGGAGCTTTCAGCCGTCTATACTTTCCGCTGCGGAGAAGCCACTGCCACATTCACGGCAATACTTTCATCCTCAGAAGCAAAGACTCTTGAACTGACATCCCCGTCAGAGGTAGAGGTCCCGTATACTACAGAAGAAATCCAGGTACAGCTCAGTACCAATGCCAATTACCGTTCACTTGAGGCTTCTGTGTCATCTGAAGCGCAGGACTGGCTTTCATACAGGGTTTCACTCGAGGGTGAGACCGAGGGGACTGCTACAATGGTGTTCTCACTTCTACCGAATAAAGACAGGGATAGCCGTTCCGGTTCAATCACAATCAGTACTGAAGGTGCCGAGCCTGTCACGGTGGATGTCATCCAGCGCGCACAGCCTGTCATCACGCCTGAAAAATCAGAATATGTGCTTGCCCTTGAGGGGGGAAGCGTCAGCATTCCTGTCGATGCCAATGTCGGATACGATGTTGATGTCGTATATGATGAGGGAGTAAGCGAATGGCTTAAATATAAAGGTAATGAGTCCGGTGCCGAAGTATTCTCTGCAGATGCTTCTGAATCGAACCGTTATGCGACAGTGACCTTTACGGAGACTGACCCTATTGAAGGCATTGACCCTCTTGTAGCCTCCGTAAGGGTGAGGCAGACTCCTCCGGCTCTCATTACCAAGGCTCTTGACATGACAGGCGCCAGGGCTTATCCGGCCGTTTGGGGAGAAGAAACAAAGAAGGCCCTGACAGGAATGACCGAGTTTACTTTGGAGGCATTGGTGAGGGCAGACAATTTCAAGTCTGCAGGTTCCCTTTCTACAATCATGGGTATTGAAGATCATTTCCTCGTTCGTGTGGGAGATGCAACAATTCCGTCCAACAGACTTCAGATAGCATCCTCTTCCAATGTGACCGATCCTGCTGCCAATCTGGAGACAGGCAAATGGTATCATATAGCCGTGACATACTCTTCTCCGGCTCATGTAGTCACTTACATAAATGGAGAAAAGGTCATTGACGGATACTGCGGACGGACTAGCGTTAATTTCGGTGTCGATCATAATGATGAGACCGGCTATTATGTGACAAGATGTTTCTGGGTAGGTTATGCATATGAGCCTGCCAGAGACTTTGAGGGTCTGATGTCAGAGCTCCGTATCTGGGACAGGGCCCTTACCGAGGAAGAAATCAATGCTGAGAATCACTTCTACACCGTTGACCCTCAATCGGAAGGCCTGCTCTGTTACTGGAAACTCGATGACGGCGAAGGCAATATATTCAAGGATTACACCGGCAACGGCAATGACCTGACCGGGGAAATCAATGTCCGTACTGTTGGCCAAGCTAACATCGGCGATCCTGGTGCCCAGTGGGTTGATGTCAGTCTCCCTGAATAAGAATGTCGGAATTACAGGCATGTTCAGTTGGGACTTGAATGACTTTGAGACCGGAAGCAGAGTCGCGTCTGTCTCCGGTCTCTTTATAAAGATGCGTCAAAGTAACACAGACCGGTGAGGATGCTGTCATTGCTGTCATTGCTGTCATTCCGGATATGGCGTTCAGACAGTATCTCCAAAGGCGCAACAGCCTTACGATATACGTGACAGAGGCACAGAAGTCTGTGATAGCCAACACGGGTAATGGTGTCTTGACCATAAGGTAAAACATAATTAATTTAGTATTTGACTATGAAAAAGATTTTTTTGATTGCAGCAGCTATGCTTGCATTGGCCGGTTGCAAAAAAGAGCCTGAGGAGCCGGCAGCCGGTCCCGATGCCATTTCCGTTGCACCGGAAGAACGTATATTCGATGCCGATGGCGGCTATGCTGATGTTATTGTGACCAGTACTGGAGACTGGTCTCTCGGCACCAAGGACAATCAGTCATACGATTGGGTGACAACTGACAAGACATCCGGAAAAGATGGAGATATAGTCAGGTTTACCGTTGACAAGAATGACGGTAAGGACGGAACAAGAACAGCAGAATTCGTGTTCTCCTGTGGCGAAGCAACGGCTCCGTTTACAATCACTTCTGTACCGGGAGATGTTCCTGTAATTACTCTTGTCTCAGATGGGACGGAGTCTCTCGGCTACGAGGCAGGTACCCTTAGGGTAGAATTGTCTCTGTCAGAGGGAATGTCTTACCGCAGCCTGACCCAGTCTGTGGAGCAGGAAATGGAATGGCTCACTTATGCCATGGTTCTTGAGGGAGAAACAGCCGGAACTGCAGTCATGGACTTCGATTATACCCTGAATGACGGGCTGGAGGCACGTACCGCTACCATTACAATCGGATATGAAGGTGCAAATCCTGTCACTGTTGAGGTGACACAGATGCCTCAGTCAATCCTGAAGGTGGATCAGCCTTCTCAAAATCTCGGCGTCGAGGCCGGTGTCCTCACAATAAATGTGGAGGCAAATGTTGAATATACCGTATCTCTCAGCGAGGGCGCAGATTCATGGCTCACCGGACAGAAGAATGACGGCAATATCTGGACATGGAACTACAGCGCATGGACCGAGGCCGGCTTGCGTCAGGCTGTCATCACATTCACAGAGTCCGAACCTGCCGGAGATGCTGCTCCTATGACTGCAACAGTCACTGTAAAGCAGAGCAACTTCATCATCAATACAGCCGCATACATGAAGGCTCATTGTGCCGGAGTGGCGGAGTGGAAGACCCCTGACGTGATGAAGCTCGGCACGACTCTCACAGTCGAGCTGCTTGTAAAGCATGATAAGGATTTTGAAGTGACATCAAGCTGGAACGGAAACGGTATAGGAACATTGTTCGGTACTGAACGCCGTTTCCTTATCAGGCATGGGGACAACATGAACAATTATAAGGAATGGGAACTCGTTTATGTGCTGAATGCCACAGAGAGCAACGGCGAATATATTGAGTCCAAGGTCAAGTCTTCAAAAGACCTTCCTGCAGACGAGTGGGTTCATATTGCGGCAGTCCTTGACGGTGCAGCCAAGACAGTGACCCTTTATCAGAACGGTGAAGTAGTGGGTTCAGCTGATATGGCAAGCGATATCCGTGATATCGACCTGACTGAAGAATATGAGAGGACGGCTGAAGGTCTCCAGAAATTCTATCTCGGCCGTTCTTACGCCAACAACCGCGACTTCTGTGGCCTGATGTCCGAAGTCCGTGTATGGAACATGGCATTGTCTGCCGCTGAAATCAACGCAGAGAACCATTTCTATACCGTTGATCCGAATTCAGAAGGCCTCGTTGCATACTGGAAGATGAATGAGGGAGAAGGCTATCTCATCAAGGACCATACCGCCAACGGCAACAACCTCACCGGCGAAGTCTACAGCGGATACAGCTGGAGCAATGGCATGGAATGGAGAGAAGTCCAGCTTCCGTGACAATCATGAAGTGGCAATCATCTGATTCACAGCAGTCAGAATGATATATGCGAGGATGACTCAAAAGGGGGGAATCCCTTGGGGTCATCCTTTTTTCATGCTATTCTGTTGATATGTACTATACAAATTCATGAAAACAAATTTGTGAATTTTTTGTTCATCGTGTTGAAATAATGCGTATTTTTGAAACTAAATTGTTTTAAACTATTAACTGATGGAAAAAATTCTATTGTTTGCTGCAGCCATGCTCGCATTTGCAGGCTGCAAGGAAGTTGACCCCGTAGAACCGCCGGTGCCACAGGAGCCGGATGAGATTTCCGTAAGTCCGAAGAGCGGCATCGCAGGCGGAGAAGGCGGAAAAGTAACCACTACCGTCACAAGCAACGGCGAATGGACTCTCGCTACAGCGGGGGGGGCAACATACGACTGGG
>JADIMO010000008.1 GCA_017694755.1 Candidatus Cryptobacteroides merdavium | reverse complement strand
ACACCGACAAGGTCTCTTCCGGGGCCACAGACAAAGAAAAGCCGCTGTTGAGAAGAAAGGCTGCAGCCGTGTTGAGCTTGCGGCTCCACACTGGCGTATCCCCAGACAACATGCCGCCATGGGCAGACCTGCCGAAATTCCCACCGTCCATTATTCTCTTAAACAGGGCCTCAGTCCCTGATGCATCCATATCCTGATAAGGAAGGCAGCCACGGTCAAGACCGAGACAGGTCACCATGAATGAATGCAGAAGCCTGTTCCATTTCCTTATGCCGGTCTTTCGTGCCACACATTCCGCTTCCTGAACGCTTATCCTGTCATGAAGGCAGAAACATGCACGGGCCATGTCGCATATCTGCCTGAGGCCTATACCTTTTCCCACGACATGCTTGAGGATATGAAGGTCAAGCATAAGCAGCTTGAGCATCGGAGCCGGAACTTTCACCTGAATTCTGAAGCCGCCGCCAGACTCAAGGAATGCATCTTCAAATCCATATTCTGCCTCAAGCTTTCCGGCGAGCCCTCTCCTGAAAGGGCTATACAGGTCCAGAAGCCGGCTGTGATGCTCCACCGGAATCCCGTTCCAGGAGTAGCAGCCACTTCCGTCTGATGCCCTCTTTATACGGCAGCCATGTCTTTCGGCAATGGCCGACGCTGCAGACTTCTCTTCAGGAGTCGTGAAATAAAAATCTATGTCGCCACATTCCCTCAACAGAGGGTGCCCGTAAAGGGAAGCCACATCATGCCCTTTCTGAAGGACCGGTGAAATGCCGTTCTCACGGAACAAGGAACACAATTCATCCAAAGCCTTGCCCATCCTGATGTTTCTCCTTTCTATGGCATCCGCCTTGGCGGCCCATTTGACAAGGACATTTACCGGGGGCTCCAATCCTTCCGGCAAGAAACGGATACCGAGATAAGCTATCCCGGTCACGGTCTGTTTCTCTGCCAACGAAAGCACCTCTTCCCAAGATGCCGCAGACAAAGGGCTGCAGTGTACGACGGCCTCCGGCTGCTCCCAAAGCCCCGCACGTAAAAGCGCAAACAGCATTTCCGTATTCAAATCCGTTCCGTTCATGAAATCATGCCTCCGTATCCCGCGCATATGGTCAATCTTCCTTGCAGGAATCACAGACAAGCCCGTATTCTTTCCATTCCGCAAGCATATCCCTCACATCGGAAAGGGCCTCATCCTGCCCTATCCCATACTCGTCACATAGCCATCCGGCAAGCATATCATCAGTAAATTCTGTCTTTTCTGCCTTCTGCCAGAGCCACGCCGCGACATCATTGAGCGTGAACACGTCTGTCATGTTCACACGGGACTCATCCACCTTGACAATCATGTGGAAACGTCCCACTTTCCTGAGTTTAAGATTCGGATTTGTCTTCATCTTTCAACGCATTTGTCTCCGGATTCCGGAAAGATCCCCCGTCCGGTGTCAGAATTTCTTGCCTGAAATGATGCTATAGGCCGTCATCCATATTATCTTGACATCGAACCTCGGCGAATAATTGGCAATATACTTGAGATCGAGCCTGAGCCTTTCCAGCATCTTGTCCATGGTATCGGTATATCCATTGAACAATGTGGCTTCCGAAAACAGCCCCGGTCTCATCCTGTAGAGATACCTGTAGTCCGGATTATGCTCCATTATCATGTCCACGAAGCATTTGCGCTCCGGTCTGTACCCCACGAAGGACATGTCACCCCTAAGGACATTCCACAGCTGGGGCAATTCATCCAGATGGTGCTCGCGCAGGAACTTGCCCACTTTCGTAAGCCTTTCGTCATCTTCATGACACAATTGTGGAATCCCGTCCTTTTCAGCATCCGTCGTCATAGACCTGAACTTGTATATCGTAAACGGTTCCCCCCGAGGCCGATCCTTTCCTGTGAGAAAATTACAGGTCCCCCATCCTCTTTCTTGATTTTCAAACTGATCCACACATAAAGCGGAGACAGCACCACCATGCCGACCAAAGAAACGACTATGTCAAACAACCTTTTTACTCCTGCGGCAAACGGAGAGATGCAATAGATGTCCGATGGTGTAGTCTCTTTCATATCAGTCTGTTCCTGAGTCAGATCCATAGATTCTGTTTCAACAATGACACAATTTCTCATATACACTCAAACAATCTTTTAACATTTTCTCTTGCGTGAACAATGCCTTGTAACGTTCAAGGGCATTTTCCGAATATTTCTTATACGTATCTTCATCTTGCGTAACAGAACGGATTGCCTCCGCCAACGACCTGGCATCCCCAGGCTCGGCATTCAGTCCTGAAACCCCATGGGCATTTACCCATGAAGTCCCTGATCCCGGTATGTTGGTGGCAACCACAGGCTTCCCGCACGACATCGCCTCAATCTGGGCAATGCCGAAAGCCTCTGTCTTCTGTATTGAGCTGAGGCAGAACACGTCACAGGCATGGAAAAAGGCTGGCAGCTCGTCATCTTCAATGAATCCGAGCAGCCTCACCTTGTCACCAAGCCTTGCCATGCTGATCTGGTCCTCAAGCGAGTCTCTCAAAGGTCCTTCCCCGCCGATGACCACGACATAGCTGTCATCGAGATATTCCGCAGCCTTTATGAGTGTCTTGTGCCCCTTGTATTCCACCAGCCGGCCCAGAGAAAAGACTATCTTCTTTCCCGGGAATGCTGCCCTGATGTCTGAAACCATTCCGGCAGGATAAGGGACAGGCAGCACGCCGATAGGGACACAGCATGACTTGGCGCGGGCCCTTGCGAGGTCCTCAGAATTTTCTATGTACACTGGAGATGTTCCGATGATGACATCCGCCCTGTCAATCAGCCAGGACTGCAGAGGATGGTACAACCTGCCCAGAATCCTCTGCCTCAGGATGTCGCTGTGCCAATGCAGCACCACCTTGCCTCTGTATCCGGAACAATACAGGGCAAGACACGCCATCGGGTCAGGATGATGGACGTGTATTATGTCGTATTCACCGCATCTGCTCTTCAGAACCGAGAGCAGAGAGGTCGAGATAGTCGTTGAAGCCAGTTTGCAGACTGTCCTGCAGCATATAAGCTCTGCATGGCTGTTCAACCGTATGATCCGCGTGCCCCCCCCGTCTGCGGAAGCACACATCATGTCACAGTCCACGCCCATTTCAGACAGTCCTTTCATAAGGTCATACATCACCTTTTCAACCCCTCCTTTCACAGGATAGAATTTCCCAAGCTGCAGTATTTTCATAAGATTTAAAAATTCACAGAATCACATTGAATCATGCCTCTCAGCGATCAAGAGCCCTATCCAGCAACTCTCCGTACAGACGGATATATTCTGCATACCGGTCTTCCTTGCGGAAATTTTTCTCCGCATATTCACGGCAGGCTGTCCTGTAGCTGTCCTTGCCGTCCGCTTCAATCTTCCGGACTGATTCAAGAAGAGACTTCAGGTCTCCTGTCTCAACCACAAAGCCTGTGGCCGGAGTGACTGATTCCGGACTTCCTCCTGTCCTGTATGTCACGACAGGAGTCCCGCACGCAATGGACTCAAGATTGACCGTGGGGTAGTTGTCCTGATATGTCGGATTGACAAACACTTCAGCTGCAGAATAAAGTGCAGCCAGGTCATGCACATTGTCAGTGCGGGTTATCCCGATGACATTCTCTGGAAGAGAGGCCTTCTGCTCAGGCGTAACCCCGACCAGAACAAGCACCTCATCAGAACTGATCATTCCCGAAAGCGCCAGAAAATCATCCAGCCCCTTTTCCCGGCTCCAGATGCTTGCCACCCCGAGAATCACATGCCTGTTCCCAAGACCGTACCTTGCTTTGACCGATTCTGAATTCTGTATGTTAAACACCTCTGTATCAATACCATTATGAATAACTCTGAAATTGCAGTCCTTGAGGAAGGATTTTCCCATTTCCTCCTTCAGCCACTTTGAAACCGGCACTATTACAAATTCAGAATGCGGCATCGAAGTGAAAGCCCTCCTCTTGTCCTCCCAATTCCGGTGCGACCTGTCTACAAAAAGGCTTGCAGGAAACTCACCTCTTTGTGGACAATGCCCGCAGCCGGTCTGCCATTTCATGCAGTCTGCTGCCGTATAATAATAACAATGCCCGGTATAAAGCCAACAGTCATGCACAGTCCACACCACCGGAATGCCTGCCCCGGACAAATAATCAAACAATATCCTGTAGTTCAGGAAATATCCGTGAATGTTATGGATGTGGACTATATCCGGCCTGATGGACTCTATCTTCCGGACAAAATTCTTAGTGACAAATGCAGAAGCCAGCCCGTGCCTGTCGGTCAATCTCGTGACCACTCCATGCCATGCCACATCCGGCCCGTTCCCGACAGGGACCGTTTGGGAAGTACATGACATCATTCCGTCACGGCCCTTGCTATAGGCCACATAACTCTCCCATCCATGGGACATGGCCATATCGCCGATCTCTCTCATTATGCGCCCCGTGGATGTCGACGTCCTGAGCACCGGATTTATCTGCAGAAGTTTCTTCATGCGTCCTGTCATAAGCTTTTCCCGACAGCCCTTGTTTCAGTAAGGACATCCGATCTGTCGTTCACAAGATTCTCAAAAAGATCCGTCCACTGCTTCATTACGGTATCCTCCGAATAGCGGTCCACCACTTTTCTAGCCTCAGCAGACATCCTTTTTCTCAAATCACAATCTTTCATCAGCCGCATCATGGCATCTGCCAACCCTTGTATATCTCCGTTCATGACGAGGATACCGTTCTTCCCGTCATTTATTATGTCTTTCGGACCGCACTTGAAGTCAAACGAAACGACAGGCAGCCCGCAGGCCATGGCCTCAATCATCACCATCGGAAATCCTTCATAATTCGAACTCATCACCAGCATTGAGGTTCCGAGATATTCTTTCCGTATGTCATGCGTGGTCCCCATCAGCCTCACACTGGCTTCAAGCCCCATTTTCACAATCATTTCCGTCAACATATCCTTCCACTCTCCCTGACCGAAAATGTCCAGTTTCCATCCGCTGTACCGACCGTTCTTCATGACGATGTCCCATGCCCTTACCAGCCTGTCAAATCCCTTCTGATAGTCAAGCCGTCCCACGGCAATCACCCTTTTGGCCGAACCATCAGACAAAGTCCCGTTTCCGGTATCCAGGGCGGCATTGGGAATCACCTCCATGCCCGGCATTTCACCCCAATAGCCACGGTCTTCCTCTGTCAGCACCACAAAACGGTCAAAACTCCTTGCAATCGCATCATCCTGCCTTGTCCTGTACCTGTCTATCATCCCCAGAACCCCTTTACGGGCATACTGCAGCCGGAAAAACCTGTTGTAATGCAGTTCCAACACCTTTTTGCTTCCGTCCTTTATCTGTGGAATGAAAGACGATTCAGACGGATATAGCGACACCGTCACATCCGGTCTTTCCTTCATCAGCAGTTCCGTCAGCAACTTGCGATGCCTGTGTCTTCTGATGAGATATCCGGCTATCTTGAGCAGCGGATTCGTCCCGTTGTCCTCCGAATAGTTTATCCCGAGATCGCACATCTTCACCTGCTCCGGAAACCTATAGAAAGGCGGCCGTCCATGCTGGTCCGTCGTCACCACCGTCACATCCCATCCGTTATGCTCCACAAGCCAGGATACCTTGTTGCAAAGTACCCTTTCCATCCCCCCGGGATTGCAGACCGAATGTATGCAGTAAACAATTTTCATTTCTGC
>JADIMO010000061.1 GCA_017694755.1 Candidatus Cryptobacteroides merdavium | reverse complement strand
GTCTTATTTACTGACATTTCATTCAGAAACAGGGACATATTACAATTAATCCTGCTCCCCTGCCTTTTCAGCCGTGGACACAAGGCAAAGCTCGTCCATCTGTACCTGGTCAATGTATGACGGGGAATCTATCATCACATCGCGGCCCTGATTGTTCTTAGGGAAGGCGATGAAGTCGCGGATGGTCTCCTGTCCTCCGAACAGGGCGCACATGCGGTCAAAGCCGAAAGCCAGTCCTCCGTGAGGCGGTGCGCCGAACTTGAAGGCATTGATGATGAAGCCGAACTTGTACTGGGCATCCTCATCTGAGAAGCCGAGCACCTCGAACATCCTCTGCTGAACCTTGGCATCATGAATCCTTATGGAACCGCCGCCAAGCTCCGTCCCGTTCAGCACGAAGTCGTATGCATTCGCACATACCTTCTCCAGATCCTCTTTTCTGTCACTGTAAAACAAATCCAGATGTTCCGGCTTCGGAGCGGTGAACGGATGGTGCATTGCATAGAACCTGTTGGTCTCGTCATCCCATTCAAGAAGAGGGAAATCCACCACCCAAAGAGGGGCGAACACATGAGGGTCACGCAGGCCGAGCCTGTTGCCCATCTCAATGCGGAGCACTCCGAGCATGGTCTGTGTCTTGCGTTTCGGACCGCAGAGGACGAGCACCATGTCACCTGGCTTCGCCCCGGCCTTTTCAGCTATAGCCTTCAGCTCTTCCGGCGTATAGAACTTGTCCACTGAAGACTTGATGCTGCCGTCTGCATTATATTTTATATAGACAAGCCCCTTGGCCCCGACCTGAGGCCTCTTGACCCACTCGGTCAGCTCGTCTGTCTGCTTTCTCGTATAGTCGGCAATGCCCTCAACTGCAATCGCTCCAACATATTCAACAGAATCGAACACCGAGAACCCGTGTCCCTGCACATCCGCCGTAATCTCATGGATTGTCATCCCGTATCTGATGTCCGGCTTGTCGGAACCGTATCTGTCCATGGCATCGAACCAGCTCATGCGCGGAATCGGATTTGCAATCTCCACATCCAAAACATTCTTGAAAAGCGTGCGCATCATGCCTTCGAATGTGTCAAGGACATCATCCCTTTCCACAAATGACATCTCACAGTCTATCTGTGTGAACTCCGGCTGCCGGTCAGCCCTCAGGTCCTCGTCACGGAAGCAGCGCACAATCTGGAAATACCTGTCATACCCGGCTACCATGAGCAGCTGCTTGAAAGTCTGCGGCGATTGAGGAAGCGCATAGAACTGTCCCGGATTCATCCTTGAAGGCACCACGAAATCTCTTGCCCCTTCCGGGGTGGATTTGATCAGATAAGGTGTCTCTATCTCCATGAAGCCCTGTCCGTCCAGATAGTTGCGTACCTCATGCGCAAGCCTGTGGCGCAGTTCCAGAGCCTTTTTCAGCGGATTCCTGCGGAGGTCCAGATATCTGTATCTCGCACGCAGTTCCTCACCTCCGTCACTCACATCTTCGATGGTGAAAGGCGGCGTCTGGGCCTTGTTGAGCACATTTATTTCCGTAAGCCTTATCTCGATGTCGCCCGTAGGCATCTTTGCGTTCTTGCTCTGACGCTCGATGACCTCACCTGTAGCCTGGATGACATACTCCCTTCCGAGAGAGTTTGCCGCAGCCGCCAGCTCCTCTGCGGCAGTGCCGTCCAAAGCCAGCTGCGTGATGCCGTACCTGTCCCTCAGGTCAATGAATGTCATTCCGCCGAGCTTCCTCGTCCTCTGCACCCATCCGGCCAGAGTCACTGTCTTCCCGACATCAGAAATGCGGAGTTCCCCGCAAGTATGTGTCCTGTACATAACCGTATGATTTTATATTCCTTTCCACATTAAATCCTGCAAAATTAATAAATATAATCATTCATGACATCCGCAACCCCACAAATGACATCCAAAAAAATTCTCCACCTCCCAAACAATTATATAAAAAAAGAATATATTTGCACGGAATGACAAATGAAGAAATGGAAGTAAGGGCAAAGAAATCATTGGGACAGCATTTTCTGACGGATCTGTCAATTGCGAAGCAGATAGCGGATGCTCTGCTGAGTAGAGCGCAGGAAATGTCCGGCAACCGGAAAGGAAACGGGCATGAACCTACAGAGAGGGAAAGAGGGACAAAGGATATCGTACAAGACACAACTGCTCTGCAACGGGATACAATTGACGGCAACGGCCCCATAGCGGACAACAATGGCCCGGCGCCAGAAAATGGCACTGAGAAAACCGAGGTGCTGGAAGTTGGGCCGGGGATGGGAGTTCTGACTCAGTACCTGCTGCAGAGGCCGGAAATAGACCTGAAGATGGTCGAGATAGACAGGGAATCCGTGGACTATCTGCTGATGAATTTCCCGCAGGTGAACGGCAGACTGATTGAAGCCGACTTCCTGAAACTGAAGCTTGAAAATTTCTTCAACGGCAAATTCTGCATCATAGGAAACTTCCCCTACAACATATCCTCGCAGATATTCTTCAAGGTGCTGGACTACAAGGACTCCGTCCCGCAGGTCGTATGCATGATACAGAAAGAGGTGGCGGAACGCATCGCCGAACAGCCGGGAACAAAGACATACGGCATATTGTCTGTCCTGCTCCAGGCTTGGTACGACATTGAATATCTCTTCACTGTGGGCGAAGGGGCCTTCAATCCGCCGCCAAAGGTAAAGTCGGCGGTGATAAGGCTCACAAGAAACAGCCGGACTGATCTCGGTTGTGACGAAAGTCTGTTCAAGGCTGTAGTGAAGACTGCTTTCAACCAGAGGCGGAAGACCATGCGCAACTCACTCAAGCCGATGATAACGGCAAAGGCTGAACGGGAAAACTGGAATGCAGAGCAGACGGCGGCATTTTCGTCCGACCCTGTCTTTGACCTGCGCCCGGAGCGGCTCGGAGTGGAAGAGTTCATCTCATTGACACTGAAGCTCTCCTGATTCTTATAGCAACTTGATATCCGGCATACGGACCCCCATCCAGTCCCCCCCACACAAGACAGTCTGGATTCAGATATGGTTGTGCCTGAGGCTCAGCAATGCCGCGGCAAGAATGACAGCGGAGAAGGCCGCCAGAATATACACATAGTTCTGTGCAACAAGTTCATGCACCTGTGGAACCATATAATATACAGCCAAAAGGACGGCGAGACAGATTATGGAAAGAAACGTCACGGACAGGGCCTTTATCCTGTTGCGGCGCTTTATCTTCCTCGCAGTCGCCCAGATAAGGTCCACGGCAGACCTGATTTCTTCCTCTGACTTTCCCGCAAGAGAAGCAGGGACAGGAAGAAGCTCAATCTGACGCACAAGTTCATCCATGAAGCGGTCGTTTCCTTTCACCTGAGGCATATTGTCCCGGATGAATTTCCTTATTTCATTGTCTGTCGCCATAATGTCTTTCCAATTCCTCATACAAAACCATACATCCTTGTCATTGTCTTTTGTTCTCCTGCCTGTCCAAATGCTCCTTGAGATGCCGCCTCGCCCGTGAAAGATGGGAGCGGATCGTACCGGACGGCATTCCCGTGATGGCTTCTATTTCCTTGACGGACTTGTCCTCCATGTAAAACAGCAGCACCACCGCCTTCTCCGTTTCCGAAAGGGAACCGATAGCAAGATAAAGTTCCTGATACTCAAATTTTGAGGATGCATCAGCACTTTCATCCGCCCTGTTCTCATGGGCAGGCACAAGCGGTTCGCCGGACTCCCTTGCCGCCTTATGGACATTGTCATAGAAACAGTTATAAGCAATCCGGAACAGCCATGTTGAAAACCTGGACCTGCCTTCAAATCTCTCAAAGGACAGGTAGGCTTTCAGAAGAGCTTCCTGGGCAATGTCATCTGCCCTGAAGGAATCCCCACCGCACAGCACGCACAGGAATCTCCGCAAAGATTCCTGCTCCTGTGCCACCATCCTTATGAACTGTGCCTTGTCCACACTGCAGAATCAGTCTTTTCAGAATCAGTCTTCCGATGCAGCATCACAGTTGCGTCTGTCCGCATCACCGCAAGAAAGCTTCCTCTTCTCCGCTTCGATTTCAGAAGCCATCCATTTCTTTCCGATGAAGAACATCAGGATCATTGCCACGCCTATGGCCATCATTACACCGCCTCCGGTGATAAATATAAAAATTCCGTCTTCATCCAGTTGCATGCCCGGAACAAAACAGGCCACGAACACAGCCATACCGGACAACAACAGCGTCACACCGCTCTGGAGCTTTCCCATAAGCTCCATCTTCAATGTCCTTGAATTTTTCGCTTTTCTGTCAGAAAGAAGCTCCGGATCAATGTCCTGACCATTTTCAATGGCCTTTATGAGCACATCCATCTTTCTGTCCACCGTATGGTTCCTTGACCTGAAAACCAGCCACACTATCATGACAGGCATGACTACACAAACACCGAGGGGGATAAGAATGTCTTCCATAACAATAACTTTTAATGTCCAACTTGCATCTGCCGGACCGGGAGCCATGCGGCTTCATCCCGAAATCCGACAGTTAGACACGGCCTGGACGAAAAATGTTGCAGAAATATGCATCAAAAACAGACAATTCGTGGCTCAGGCATGAATTCAAAGACAGACAGGCAAACGACAGACATTGACAAGCAAGACCATTCCGGTTCAGAACGGGGACACCGTCCTTGTCCTGAATGATTCCCTGGCCTTGCGGGCATACAGCTTCAGCACATCTTCCGGCAGCCTGCACCCCCTGACATAGGCTCTGGTCTGCTCCGGGTATTTCGCAAGCGAGGTCGCAAGAAGCCACGCCACCCCCATACGGACATAATAAGGTTCAGGACCGAGCACGGTTCCCGCCTTGTCACCTGACAATGCCCAACCGGAACCGGCCGGAACCATGCAACAGCCCGAATCTTCTCCGCTCCTCTGCTTCCGGCTCACGGCATCTCCGGCATTTTTTCTGACAGACTTCCTTTCAAAGCGGTATTCAGACACAATGTTCCCGAAATCCAATGTGTCAAGCTGCCGGAACACTTCCTGCATCCATTCCTCATCCAGAAAATGTGACATTGCCATGATGACTGCAAAACGCACCTCAAACTCCCTGTCCGACCGCCACCATTTCAGAAGAAAAGACCATATCTCCCTCCTGATCTTCGTCCTGTATGCATCTGCCGTGCATCCTGCACGCCTGGCTTCTGCGGCCACCGACAGGACATCCGCCCATTTTGCAGCACCGCATACGGTATCACACACCGCCCAATTGTCAATCTGAGGGACAAATGCGGAAAACCGTCCCAACCTCTCATCCAGAGGCATCTTCACATAGTCAAGCATCAGCCCCCAGACAATCTTCTCCTCATAATACAAAGAACCGGCGGCTGCCTGTTCAAAGCCGTCAAGCAAAGCCGGGCAGTCAGAAGACAAAGCCAACTCCTTTGCCGTCTTCTTCATGTCCGGGATATGCAGCCCCAATATCGCCGTCCCGGGAAGAGGATTCACTATGCGGACATGCCCCTCACGATAAGCCGACTCCAGGCTGAAGCGCCCGGAAATCTGTGGTATCAATAATTTTTCTATCATAAGACAAATTTAGAAACCGTTTTGAAATTTTCAGAAATAAATTTTATGAAGCATTTCAAATCCGTTTCATTTTCAGGACATAATTTTGCCGCAGTCTTCCGGCCATACACGGAATTTTATTAACTTCGCGCAGATTTTTTAACCGCCAAGAAAATGAGACACTCCGGATACAACAGGAAACTGTCATATGTGGTTATGGCATTCCTATCCTTATCCTGTTTTTTCGCCTCAAACCTCCATGCCGCAGTTGAAGGGAAAGAAGACGGCAACCCTGAAAAAAGAAGTCTTGACGATATTGAGACATTCATTGCAGACTCTCTTGACGGAGGCAGGACAGACATGATGGAGAAACTTCTCAACCTTCCGAACATCGAAGTCGGAAAAGGTGTCACATTCCGTCCGAAAAACGATTCATACGAAATGACCATCCGCTTCCGGATGCAGAACATGTTCGGACTGACTTTCAACAGGAACATGAACCTGACATCCACCGACGCTCAGGTGAAAAGGCTGCGCCTCAGGTTTGACGGCTACATATTCTCACCGAAGATAGTGTATTCTATCCAGCTCGGATTCAGCAGCTACGACACGGAAGTGATTCCCAACGGGAACATGAACCTGATAAGAGACGCCATAGTCTATTATGTCCCGAGCCCGAAATGGAACATCGGCTTCGGCCAGACCAAGATCAAGGCCAACCGCGCAAGGGTGAACTCCTCCAGTGCATTGCAGTTCGTGGACAGAAGCATAGTGAACAGCGAATTCGGCGGCGACAGGGATTTCGGTTTCTTCGGAGAATACAACTACGGTGAATTTGACTCTTTCGCCCTTTCTGCAAAGGGCTCCATAACCTTGGGAGAAGGACGCAACTTCAACTCCTCAGAAGTGGACGGGCTGGCCTACACAGGAAGGCTTGAACTCTATCCTATGGGCCGTTTCCACGCCAACGGGGAATTGCTTGAAGGAGATGTCTACGGTGAAAAATCCGTCAAGATGATGCTCGCCGGAGCCTACACCTTCAACAACAACGCCGTAAGGACACAAGGAATGAAAGGCGCCATCCTGGACGGAATGCACACCAACATCGGCTCCTACTATTTCGACTTCATCCTGAAATACAGAGGCTTCGCTTTCGTAGCCGACTACATGGGCAGGCATACACCCGGCACATCCCAGCCAATCATTGACGGAAACGGAGAATTCGTCTATACCGGCTGCGGCCTGAATGTCCAGACAAGCTACCTCTTCGATGACAAATGGGAAGTCGCCCTCAGGAATTCTACCATGTTCCCTACAGCAGAAGTGCAGCCGTATGTCAACTACAGCAGATTCAACCAAAGCACCCTCGGCGTCACCCGCTACATCATCGGCCACAGCCTCAAAGTGCAGCTCGACATGTCATACAATTACCGGAGCGAAGTCCCTGCCGGCCTCGACTATGACCGCTGGATGCTCCGTTTCCAGATAGAGCTGGGACTGTAGGTTAATGCTTTCAGAACCGGAGTGTCCCGGACTCATGACAAATGGGGCAATCTCCTGAAGTATCTTTACCCTCCCTTACGGGAAAACACAGAAAAGGGTCCTGGCTGCACAACCAGGGCCCTTTAATAAAAGAATTCAAATCATTCCGATCCTGATGGCCGGCTACTCGTCTTTGTCCTGCTCCATGTAAGCTTTGAGAAGCTTCTCCTGGACATCGCCAGGGACAGGCTGGTAATCAGCAAACTGCATGGTGAAGGTGGCGCTGCCGGAAGTGAGGGAGCTGAGGGAAGTGGAGTACTTGTAAAGCTCGGCGAGAGGTACACGGGCCTTGATGACATCGAATCCGCGGTCGCTGCCCATGCCTTCAATCAGGGCACGGCGATTCTGCAGGTCGGACATGCAGGCACCCATATAGTCGGAAGGAGTCATGACCTCAAGATTGTAGATAGGCTCCATGATCTTAGGGCCGGCATTGCGGAAAGCCTCCTTGAAGGCATTGCGGGCTGCAAGCACGAAAGAGATTTCATTGGAGTCCACCGGATGCATCTTTCCGTCATAGACATAGACCCTGATGTCACGGGCGAGAGAGCCGGTGAGAGGGCCTTCGCTCATCTTGTCCATGATGCCTTTGAGTATGGCAGGCATGAAACGGGCATCGATCGCGCCGCCGACGATACAGTTGTAAAACTCAAGCTTGCCGCCCCATTCGAGATCGAACGACTCCTTGCTCTTGATATTGAGCACCATTTCCTTTCCGTCAATCTTGAAGCGGTTGGTGGCTTCCACGCCCTCGACAATCGGACATATCAGGAGATGCACCTCACCGAACTGGCCGGCACCTCCGGACTGTTTCTTATGACGGTAGCTTGCAGTGGCCACCTTGGTGATGGTCTCGCGGTAAGAGATTTTCGGAGGGAAAAGCTCTATCTCTATCTTGTTCTCATTCTTGAGGCGCCATTTCACGATATTTATGTGCTGCTCGCCCTGGCCTTTAAGAATGGTCTGCTTCAGTTCCTTGGAATACTCGACCACGATGGTCGGATCCTCTGCGGACATCCTGTTCAGGGCCTCGCTC
>JADIMO010000060.1 GCA_017694755.1 Candidatus Cryptobacteroides merdavium | reverse complement strand
TCGGGGTTATGTTCCACGACCACTATGGAATGGCCTCTGGCGATAAGTTCGTCAAAGGATTTGAGGAGTTTCTCCACATCATAGAAATGAAGTCCGGTGGTAGGCTCGTCAAAGATGAACATTATGCGGTTGTCCTTGGACTTGGCGGAAGCTTCGTTCATGGAAAGGAAATAGGCCAGCTTTATCCTCTGGCTCTCACCGCCGCTGAGAGTGCTGCTGCTCTGGCCAAGCTTGATATATGAAAGGCCAACATCCACAAGTGGCTGCAGACGTTCAGCTATGCGCTTTGCCGCGGCATCACTCTGGGAAGAAAAGAAGGCTATGGCCTCCTCGACGCTCATGTTCAGTATGTCGTCGATGTTCTTGCCCTTGTACCTGACTTCAAGTATGTCCGGTTTGAAACGCTTGCCTCCGCAGGCCTCGCACACCATGGTAACATCTGCCATAAACTGCATTCCGATCTTCACAAAACCCTCTCCCTGGCATTCAGGACAACGTCCACCGTCCATATTGAACGAGAAATGCGAAGGAGTATAGCCGTTCAGCCTGGCATATGGCTGGTCTGAAAGGAGCTTCCTTATGTCATCATATATCTTCAGATAGGTGACGGCATTTGACCTTGAACTCTTCCCTATCGGATTCTGGTCCACATATTCCACCTGGGTGATCCTGTCCACATTCCCGGAAAGGCTCCTGAAGGTTCCCGGGGCGGAACCGGTATGGTTGATATGCCTGAAAAGCGCCGGATAGAGGATATCCCCGACAAGGGAAGACTTTCCGCTCCCGCTCACTCCGGTTACCACAGTAAGCACACCGAGAGGGAAACGCACATCTATATCCTTAAGATTGTGCTCCATGGCACCTTCCACCATTATGGAATATATCCAGGAATGCTTTTCCCGTACATATCTTTTCCGTTTTCCGGAAAGGTACTGCAGTGTAAGGGAACGGGAAACTGCGGCCTCATCCGCAGCATCACCGAGCCTGCCCTTGAAAACGACCTCACCTCCGTTGACTCCCGCATAAGGGCCCATGTCTATAAGCAGGTCCGCTGCACGCATGATCTCCTCGTCATGCTCCACGACCACCACCGTATTGCCTATATCCCTCAAGCGTTTCAGCACTGAAATCAGTCTGTCCGTATCCCTCGGGTGAAGGCCGATGCTCGGCTCGTCAAGAATATACAGCGACCCGACAAGCGAACTGCCGAGGGCAGTCACAAGATTAATCCTCTGGCTCTCGCCTCCGGACAAGGTATTGGATGTCCTGTTCAGGGTCAGATAGGAAAGTCCGACATCCCTGATATAACGCAGGCGCGAGACAATCTCGACAACAGCCTTTGATACTATGCTGCGTTCATATTCAGTGAGAGTCAGATTCTCAAAGAAATCCAGAAGACTGTCCACATTCATGCTGAGCAGTTCATGGATGTTCTTCCCTCCGACCTTCACATAAAGGGCATCCTTGCGCAGACGGCTTCCGCCGCAGGCCCGGCACACGGTCTTGCCGGAATATCGGCTGAGCATATACTTGTATTGTATCTTGTAGCGGTTGGACTCAACCCATTTGAAGAATTCATTTATTCCAATGATGGAATCTTCCTCTGAAGATCCCTGGCGGCCCTGCCATATTATATCCTTCTGTTCATCAGTGAGATTGCAATAAGGCTCGAACACCGGAATCCCGTACCGGGAGGCATTCTTTACAAGATGGTCCTTGAACCATCCCATCTTATCTCCTCTCCAGCAGGCGATTGCACCGTCATATATGCTCCGGCTCTTGTCCGGGACCACAAGATCCTCACTGATGCCTATTATCTGCCCGAGGCCGCCGCATTCCGGGCAAGCACCGAGAGGGCTGTTGAAACTGAACATGTATTCGTCAGGCTCCTGGAAAGTCATCCCGTCAGCCTCGAAACGGTTGACAAATTTTCTGAAGTGACTGTCATCGGCTTTTTCCGGAGCCCCGTCTCCGGAAAAAGAACCATGGACAGATGACAACCCCGACATCCCGGCATGATCCGGAAAGAACTCTTTTTTGACAAGCATCGTCCCGTTTCCCTTGTCAAAGGCGGTCTGTATGGAAGAATGCAGGCGGGTGTTCAGGTCATCCCATTCCGTCTGGGAGAGCGTCACGCCCTCTGCAGAAACGGCTGTCACCCCACCACCGCCATCCCACGACACGGCAGGCATACGCAACCTGTCCACAAGCAGATACACTTCAGACGGGTAGTCTCCAGACTCAGACATCTTCATTATCTCCTCAATCCTTACCGGACGGTCCGTGTAGAAACGGGAATACCCCTCCTCCTTCAGCCTGAGCATCAGCTCCACCTTGTCTTCACGGCTGTTCCAGTCCAGATCAGACAACAGATATACTGTGGAAGGCTCCTGTCCCAAAAGATATTCAAGGACATCATTGACGGTATGGCACTTTACTTCCTTTCCGCTTACAGGGGAATATGTCCGCCCGATCCTTGCAAATATCAGCCTCAGATAATCAAATATTTCAGTACTTGTGGCTATGGTGGAGCGCGGGTTGCGGGTATTCACCTTCTGCTCAATGGCAATGGCAGGAGGAATACCCTCTATCAGTTCCACATCCGGCTTCACCATCCTGCCGAGGAACTGCCTTGCATAAGATGAAAGACTTTCGGCAAAACGTCGCTGTCCCTCCGCAAAAAGGGTGTCAAAAGCCAGGGAGGACTTCCCCGACCCGGATATTCCGGTTATCACCACAAACTTGCCCCTCGGAATCTCTACGGTGATATCCTTGAGATTGTTCACCTTGGCGCCTTTGATAAGAATACTGCTGCTGTCAGCCATAACCACCTCCTGAAAAAAGCAACCTCAAAGTTAGCAAAATTTCCCTACCATTCGAGAACGGAAAATCCTTTTTATTATCCGGGACCTGAACATAATGACAAAACAGGACCGGGACATAATGAGAAGACAGGACTGAAACATAAAGATAAAAACAGGCTTTTATACCCGCCACCGCATATCTCTATAAACGGAATGACACAGATACTGCAGAGGCCGAAAATGACAATTTGACAAAAACAGAGACATTTTGACACCATTTCATGACAAAAATTCCGCATTTTATTACGATTTCATCACCACATACCTTCGGCACACCGGTTGCAATATCATCAGGCGAGTCCGCCGGACAGGCACCGCGAACGCAGACACACCTGCAGGCTCCGGAGCACGGAAGACGGACGGACAAAAACTGATTATAAATTTAAAAAGGAGATTATATTATGGTACCTTCAAGAAGAACAAGCCAGACTTGGCTTCCGGACATTTTCAATGATTTCTTTGACACCAACTGGATGGACAGGATGAATGCAACGGCTCCGGCCATCAATGTATTAGAAGACGAGAACGGTTACGAACTCGAGCTTGCCGCTCCGGGAATGACAAAGGAAGATTTCAAGGTGCATCTCAATGATGACGGCAACCTTGTCATTGAAATGGAAAAGAAACAGGATGAGAAACAGGAGAAAAGGCACGGGCACTACCTCCGCCGCGAATTCTCATACTCAAAATTCCAGCAGACAATGCTTCTGCCGGAAGATGCAGACAAGGAAAAGATCAGCGCCCAGGTGGAACACGGAGTCCTGAATGTCAACATTCCTAAGATCCAGAAAGTTAAAGTCGATGAGTCCAAGAGGGTCATCGAAGTGAAATGACAAGATGAAACCATCCCCATCAAAGGATGAATAAACCGATATGAGAACAGGGCGGGTCATACCATTTGACCTGCCCTGTTTTTATTTAATCCACCAATGTGGACGGGCAATTTGAGAAAGCAGGGTTCGACCGCGACCGCATCTTCGCCGTGCAGGGCGATTATGCTTACCTGCAATGCGCCGCAGGATGCCATGACCGTCTCTATTACAACGAGGGACTTGTGCATGAGATGTCCCGGCAGACGGCGGACTGCCGCATCCCGTCTTCACTCGTTCCGCGCTGCCCCGTATGCGGCGGGCAGATGGATGTGAATCTGCGAAAGGACGGCAATTTCGTACAGGACACCCGTTGGTACGATAGCCGGGACCGGTATCTGTCCTTTATGCGGAAGGCATGTCGACGGAACACGCTTCTCCTTGAGCTCGGCGTGGGCTACAATACTCCGGCCATCATCCGCTTCCCGTTCGAGGAGCTGGCCTCGCAATACGCCAACATCACATTGGCACGCATCAATCGGGATCATGTCGAAAAACAGGCTCCGGTACGCTCTTTCATTCCATTCCGTGAAAATATGGGCAGAATCATATCCGACATATTGAAATAGACGGATATGATCGGCAGTATCGAAATCAACGGCCTTTTGCGCTTCCATGTCTGCCACTCCGGCATGGCATATGCGTCAGATCAGCTTCAGGTCCTTTGCCACACGGCAGGCCGCAATGGAGTTCTTCACCTGCAGCTTGCCTAAAATCTCCTGCCGGTGCCGGTTGACAGTATGGATACTGATGGAGAGCGTTTCGGCTATACCTTTGCTGGTCTGTCCCTTGTCTATAAGGTCCAACACCTGCCTCTCCCTGACGGACAGGATCCGGCTGCTATCCTGTTTCTCCAGCTCCGTGACATTCCCGTTGACGGAATTTATTATCACGCACTGGACAGGGATGTCAAACGGCAGAGGACCGTAAAGGCACATGGCAAGCCAGAAAGTGTCCCCGCACGGGACCTGAATATAGAACATCCGGTGCAATACAGGGATGTAATCACCCGTGGCATTTTTCATCCTAAGTTTGCTTGCAAGATAATAGTCCATGCGTTCCCTCCTGGGCCGGCGCTTCATGAAATGGAAAAACCGGAGCTCCTGCAAATGCTTGGCCGACAAATCATCCGGATGGATGAGCCGGAATATTTCCTCCTCCCAGATAGAAGACAATTCATCCTCCTTTCCGCTTTTGTCTATTCCCAAAGTCAGCGAAAATCCGCCGTAATAGATGTAACTTGAACCGGTACGCAAATCACTCAGCACGGCAATGGTATTTTCTATCCGTGCATAGCTGCAGGCCAAGTCCCTGTACCTGTCCAGCATTTCCGCATACGGCTGTCCTTTGGCAAAATCCTGCCCGGAAAATTCCTTATTCAATATGTCTACTGTGTTCATCCGATGGGGATAAAAATGGTTATTTATAATCATTGTGCAGCATATGCCAATGCCTTACCTTTGCAAAGGTATTTAAAAGCAATGGTTATTCACCTCAAAAGCTTATGGGAATGAGAAAATTTATATTAAGCGGAATGATGATTGCCGTTTCGTTTACGGCCATGGCACAGTCATTAGAAAAAATGCAGTGGTTCAACGAACCGGAACAATGGAAAATAGAGGACAACTCGCTCTCGATGTATGTCACCCCGCAGACTGATTACTGGCGCATATCACATTATGGGTTTACCGTAGATGATGCACCCTTCCTTTATACCCTGCGCGGAGGGGAATTCGAGGTGAAAGTGAAAATATCCGGTGACTACAAGACCAGGTTCGACCAGTCGGGGCTGATGCTGCGGATCGACCACGAAAATTATATAAAGGCAGGCATTGAATTCGTGGACGGAAAGTTCAACCTCAGCACTGTCGTAACTCACCGCACGAGCGACTGGAGCATCATACCGCTGGACAGGCCCGTACCGTTTGTATGGATAAAGGCCGTGCGCAGGCTGGATGCAGTGGAAATTTTCTATTCCTTTGATGACAAGGAATATACGATGATGCGCAACGCCTGGATGCAGGACAACCATCCGGTCATGGTCGGTGTCATGGGGGCCTGCCCTGACGGCAACGGCTTCAATGCCAGATTTGAAAACTTCTCCATCAGGCATCTGCCTGATATGCGCAGGGTGGAATGGCTGAAGAAAAACGGTGCGGAAAATAGCCGTGAAGCTGTGGATGAACTTACCGGACAGTTAAGGTCGGACGGCTACACTATATTGAGCGGGCCGAGAACTACAGGCGACGGCTGCCATGAAAGCGCCGTCGCAGATCCTGAAGGCAACCATGTCGAAATAACGGTATGAATTCAAGTCGGTCTCGCCAATGGAGAATTGACCTTCATTACTTGCTCCCGGCTTCAATCTTCTTGATGAACTTTGCCGGATTGCCGCCTACGATGGTCATCGGCGGTACATCATGCGTCACCACGCTGTTGGCACCGACAATAGAACCGTAGCCGATGCGCACGCCGGGCAAAACCGTAGCGCCGATGCCAATCCATACCTTGTCCCCGATGACAATGGGACGGCCGTATGCCGCACTGCGGTTATCCGGATTCGGGTCGTGGCTGATGGTAATAAGGTTCACTTTCGGAGCAATGAACACGCCGTCGCCGATGGTGATGCCGCCACGGTCGAAGAAAGTGCAGCCCTGCTGTATCCAGCATCCCTTTCCGATGCGGATGTTCTTGCCGTAATCAACATAGAACGGAGGCAGCAGTGTCGTACTCTTGTCAACCTCCCTGCCTGTAATGCGGCGCAGATACTCATGCACTTCTTCCAGTGTGAGCCAGCCCTTGGCATTCATTTCCGCAGCGGTAGCCATCGTGTCGAAGATGGTGCTGATCAGTTTGTCATAGCCCGGCTCATCTTTCAATAACGATTCCCAGAAGTTGCGAAGTCATTGAATCATAATGATAGCGTTCACCGGGCTTATCTGAAAACCTCATGCCTTCCACAACTTTCATCGCGTCATTGCCCATATACAGACGTGCCATTTTAGAAAAAGGATTCCATCCGTAGTTCTCATTAAACTTCAATCCGGCTGTCATGTCAAGCAGATGTTCTATCCTGAGCGAATCGAATAAAGGATCTTTCTTTTTCAGTTCAGGTATATAGGAACTGTCGTAAAAAGAATAAAACTTTATAATGAATTGATTGCCAATGTAATATAAAATTTGTATCTTAGCTAAAGATAAAAAGAATACCTCCAATTGCCCTGGAAAAGCCAAATTTGGAGGTATCGCAAAAATTAATCTGCATGGCTAAGGCACTCGTGTCCGGTAAAATTCCGGACT
>JADIMO010000059.1 GCA_017694755.1 Candidatus Cryptobacteroides merdavium | reverse complement strand
GAAGCCGAGAGCAATGCAAATGCGGAAGCATTTTGACTGGTTCATTCCGCGACAGACAGAAGACTTCATGTCTTATGGATGTTGCGGGATGGGCCAGGCATACAAGCCGTCAGGCTTGCATTGCCGAGGCGTGAACAGTATATGTAGCCGCCAGGCTAAATTACGCAGAAGCCGAGAGCAATGCAAGCCCTATTCTACGGAACTGGAGTCAATCAGATTGTTCAGGAGAGCATAAACCGTAAGTCCGGCGACAGTCCTTATGCCGGTCTTGCGGGTGATGTTCTTCCTGTGCGTGATGACAGTATAGATGGAAATGTTGTAAAGGTCAGCTATTTCCTTGTTGAGCATGCCCTTGGCGACGCATATCAGGATTTCCTTCTCACGCGAGGACAATTCATGGCTGTCAGGCTTCGGCAGCTCCTGATGCGCTGACAGGGCAGTCCTGAGCTTCCGGATGATCACCGGAGGTGCGTCATAGATGCTGATGACCTCATCGTACTGCTTCCAGACATCGTCCTCCATCACTATGGTCTGCAAGGCAACGACGGCGGCATCGGTATATTCCGCGATATAGCTTCTCCCGGAAAGTCTCGTCGCATAGTCGAACACGACAGGATCGATTATTATCAGGTCGGCATCCATGTTTTTCAGACGGGTCTCACTCGTCCTCGATATGTCTGAAAGTATCCCTTCGACCCTGAATTCGCCGAGGTCGCTGAACACTCCTTCAATCCCCCTGACCATTATCCTCGAAGGAATGATCAGAAGGACTTTCTTACTGCTGTCGTTTTTCATGTTCTTCCAATCTGGTTACCATCGGCACAAGGACATTGTTCTCTATGAGGGTATGCTTGTCAAGATCTTCCTCCAGGAAGAAGATATGATAGAGCACACTGTTTCTCAGGACAGTGTCACAGACTGACGGAAGATATTTCATCACTATGTTCTTCAGGTCGTTGAGCTTTTCGTCGATGTTGCTGTGATTTTCCTCGAACTGCTCTATGGAATAGCCGTTGCGGGAACCTCCGGAAAGCAGAGACTTCACATACGGGAAAACCATCTCCTCCTCATACGCAAAATGGTTTTCGACCTCCTTCCTGTATTCTGAGAAGAATCTGTAAATGATCTTCTTCTGCGTTTCGTCACACGGGGCCACGAGTTCCTCAAGGGACTTCTCCAGCTTCTTGAGTTCATCATCCAGATAGAATGAATGTGAACTGTGGAGATATTTTACCACATCCGCCGGATTGCCGGCCTTCAGAAGGTCATTGGGCGCAATATAGTCATCGTATGTATAGATTCCGCAGATGAGAAGGAAAGAACTGAGGTCTATGCCATGCTCCTCACATACCTCACCGACAGTATTCTCCCCGAACCCCAGGCCTATTCCCAGACGGGAGAGGACAGCCAGGAGAGAATAATTCAACTCTATCAGGTCCGCCAGTTTCATCGACGGGGAAAGCACCATTCTGGATGCCTCGTTTTCAGTCCTGTTCATAAATTACATGTTTACTCAAAAACAAATCCCATATCCGGCAAAGTTAGGAAATAAAACAAAATGAAGGAGGATGACAAAATGCTTTCGGTCACCCTCCGTTCAAAACAATTCCTCCAAAATGATGATTTCCCATCAGCACCGGATTTGAAAGATCTCCCCAAAAATACAGGATTTTCAAAGCATCTTTCTTACAACAATTAAAAGGATCTAAACTTTTTAACTATATGGCCTAAAATCTCAATCTTCGTATGCAAAGGTACGGCGCCGGACGATGCCCGGCAATCCCAACAAATGGGGAAAATACAGGAGGGAATATCCTAAATGATGATGAATCATCCTTTCCCGGAAGCTTTTTTCCTGCCGTAAAGGCGACGGAGCCACATCCAATACCCCGTCAGGGGCAGCGATGCCCCGACAATGGCGGCAAGGAAAGCGAGAATGCGGGTGACAATGCCGCCCCAGCTGCCCACATGGACGGAATATATCCATCCGCGTATCTTCGACGCCCTGTCGGAATCCTTGTACATGACTGCCTCTGTAATGGTGCCGTCCGCCTTGTCAAAGCGGTATCTGTCGGCGGCACGCCTGTTGCCGGGCCGGTCAAACGATACGGTGGCAGCCCCGTCCATCACGGAAATCCGGCTGTAGCCGGGATTGCCAGCGGCAAGCCGTTCATATACAGTCTGCCAGACATCGTCCGTCGCAGCAGCGGACATGTCTTCCTTCATCTGGCTGCTATCATGCCGTCCGGCAGTACCTGAAGAACCATGCTGCCGGTTCTGTCCTTGTCCTTTTGACCTGTCCGACAAGGCAGCCTGATTTCCGGCACCGGCCTGTCCATGTCCTCCGGCAGAAGCCTCAACGCCGAACACCTTATAGAATCCTGTCCTGTACCATTGGAATGACCAGGTCAGGCCGGTCAGTGCCATTGCAAGGAGAAACACGCAGGCATATATGCCGCCTGCGACATGAAGGTCGTACCAGAACCGCTTCCAGCCCTTGCTGACAGTGATTTTCAGCCGGTTCTTCAAAGCCTTCGAAGTGCGGGGCCACCATATTATGATGCCTGAAATCAGCACGAAGACGAACATGAGAGTGCTTGTGCCGACTATAACCTTGCCCCAGAAGACAGTTTCTCCCGGCTTCATGCTGTCGAGAAGCCATCTGTGCATCCGGAACATGACGGTAAAGAACGGCGCACGCTCGTACTGTCCCTTTATCTCCCCGGTATACTGGTCCACATGGACCGAGGCTCTCCTCGGCTTGGAAAGGCTGACCTGCCAGGCTCTTTCAGGGTCGGAAAACACATTGACTCCGGTGACTTTCACATCCTCCGGAAGCATGGCAGCAACAATGGCGGCGACGCTGTCCACCGGCAATGTCACGGCGGCGGATGCTCCCCCACTGCTGGCACAATCAGGGACTTCGACAAAATAGAGGTCCCTGTGCGAGAGCTCCATTATCTCCTTCTCAAAGACCAGCACGGCCCCCGAGAAGCATATCAAAGTGATTATCAGCCCGAACGGGACTGATAACCACAGATGCAGCTTTGAAAATATTTTTCTCATGATGACATGATATGGAATCATCCGCCAGGACCGGCAGCACATGCCTGCCCCGTCAGCCAGACAGGGACAAAGGCAGTCACAAGGGAACTATCTTTCTATGCCGCACAAAAAGTACCAAGGTCTGATTCTGCAAGGCGCAAAGGTACGCCGCCTTCCCGTAAATGCCAATACCAATTTGTCGGTATTTCCATGTAAATATCTGATGTCTTTTGGGGATTCCAATGTCAGGCATAACTGTGAAGGCCTCCAAGGATAAAGTTGACTCCGAAATAGGTGATGAGGACACAGAGAAAGGCAAGAACACAAAACCAGTGGAAAAATACAGGATTGCGGAAAAATTTCAGCTGGCTGCCATGCAGGGCGAATGAATAGACAAGCATGGTGATGAGCGCCCAGACTTCTTTCGGATCCCAGGCCCAATACCGGCCCCATGAGACATTGGCCCAGACTGCACCGAGGAAAGTGCCCGTGACAAGGAAGAATACGGCCGGATAAAGGATGACTACGGCAGTATCCTTCATCCTTGTGACCGCCGCCATTGAAACCCGGCCGGAACCATACACCGTCAGGGACATGACTCCATTAAGCATGACGATGCCGAACAATGAATATGAAATCATCATGCTTGCCACATGGAGTGAAAGCAGCGGAGAAGACAGCACCGGCATCAGCAGGGTTATCTGTGGATTGGACTCGCCAAGGACGGCCACAAGGAGACAGAAGCCCGTCAAAATAAACCCGAACGGCTGGACAAGTGGAAACCGCCTCCAGAACACGGCGGTGAAAAGCATCGTGAGCCATGCCATGAACATCATGGTCTCAAAACCGTTGGACATCGGGACATGGCCGGAGACATGCCATCTCAAGGCAATGACGAATGTAAGATAGAGCAGGAGAATGACTGAAATGACAAAGACCGCCACCTGCAGATGACCGGCTGCTGATTGACCGGACAGGACAGACCGGACAGGATCATGCCGGCCGAATTGGGCGGAAGAAAGCCGGATACAATAAAACACGAACAGCAGAATCCCCGCAGTCAGGCAAAGCATGGCTTCCGGCATCGGACGGCCCAGCATATTATAGAGCCTTTCTGCCCTGAAACGGCTGCCGGAAGGCAGTACGGAACCGGCAGTCTTCAGCTGATATTCCTTCAGCTTGCCAAGCAGCGCATCAGCCTCATCATATTTTTTCATGGACACAGCCTCTCCCACAAAACTCATGAACTTGCGGACGAATATCCACTGGTCCGAAGGCATGTCAAGAGGCAGATTGTCAGCCGGAGAGAACCAGCGGACAGGCACAGCCTGCGAAGAGTCAGCTGTTGCATACGGAAAAATCTTAAGAAGACTTCCTGCACAGGCCATGCTGATGACATTGAACTTCTCATCAGACTGCATGACTGCCTTACGGGACTGTTCTCCCTGAAAGTCATGATGATCCACATCCAGTTTATATACATTGTTTCCAGTGAAAAAGTCAAGCAGCGAAGCATACCTGCCCTCAATTCCGAGCAGTTTCCTTACACTCTTTTCCTTGATCCTGATCACCGGCTCTTTCTTCCAACTGTCATAATGGAAGATCCATCCCGTCAAGACCTGCTCCGCAGTCAGCCCGCGATAGGACGGCTTGCCGTATAGCTTCATGGTAAAATCCCTTGCAAGGGTCTGCATGGGAGCTATCCTGCCGTTATAACAGACATAAAGGTCCCCGAACTTTGCCGCCGTTTCGCGCGGCAGAACCTTCGGCATATTCTTCCGGTCATGACTCAAAGCATCCTGACGGCCGTCAACCGCCTGAACATTGTCCCGGATATGCATCCGCTCTGAAGCAGCAGCCGGAAAATCTTGTCCGAAGGAAAGAATGGAGCATATCAGGAACGGCAATACAAAGCTCATGGCTTTGCCGTAAGTCCTCACTGATGCCCCGGCATCCTCTGACTCTTGCCCATGATGCACCTGCACCGTATCCTGTCCTGCACCGATATTTTTAAAAGCAATGCGGAACCCGCTGTCTCTCCTGAAAAAGAAAGCCATGAAAGAAAGAAGGAGCAGTGCATATCCCGCATATGTAACGGTAACCCCATACGGGTCATGGCTTACAGAAAGGACGGTGCCGTGACCATCCTCATCATAGGATGTCTGATAGAAACGGTAACCCCGGTATCTGCAGATATTGTTCATGGATATGCTGCATCGGAACTCTCCGGCGGTGTTTCCGGTCATGGAGGAAAGATGCGGCCCGGTCACTTCCCCGGCGGCGGCCCCACAGTCATGGATGACAATACCGCTCACATAGTCCATAGGAAAGGACGAACCGTGATAATATTCTATTTCAAAAGATTCCAGAGACACGGCAAACGGCATCGACGATTTTCTCCCGTCCTCAAGGACATAAGTACATGAAGGGGCATCTCCTTGTCTCAGATGCAGCGTACCGGAATCTCCGCATAAATGTGTGACCAGAGCCCCCGCCAGAATCAGCACAAAGGAAAAATGGATTGCGGCCACGGCCGGTTTTCGCCATGATTTCATCGTCAGAAGGAGCGCCATGCCGGCAACGGCTGTCACAGCCCAAAATGCGATGAATACAGGAGAATGATAGACAAGCCTGAAAACAGGCCCGCTGCCATATATCTTTTCAAGGACTGTCGCCGCTGCCATTGCGATCACCAGGAGCATCGCGCACCCGAATGCCGTATTTCTCAGAATCTTCCGGATCATGCCTTTAAATGGAAATGAATATCAGTGCCATCAAATGGCGTTGATGAATGCGACAATGGCATCTCTTTCCGACTTGTCCAGCTGACGGAATGCCTCCACGGAACGCCTTGCGTCGCTGTCACTTGCCCCGTGCCACATTATGGCCTCTATGACATTGCGGGCACGGCAGTCATGCAGACGGTCCTGATGACCGGAACAGATGAGCGACAGGCCGCGGCCCCAAAGCGGTGTCGTGCGGCACCATCCTCCGCGGATGTCGTTGACCATCCTGAGCTGATGCTGCACCAGGTCAGAATATGGCCAGATGGTCTGGTACGGATATTTGGGAAGCCTTCTGTCTCCTTTGGAGAAATAGTTGTTCGGATCATTGTATTCATCAGGTCCGGTAGTCCAAGACGGTCTGTGGCAGGTGGCACAGCCTATCTGGCGGAAAAGGCTGCGGCCCTGCTGCACGGTGGCATCGTCAAGATCTCTTGCCGCAGGCACGGCAAGCCCCCTGTGCCACACCATGAAGTCCACATAGTCGGCATCGGACATTTCTGCATCCACCACAGGAACAGTATTGCCGTATTCATCCGTATATTCTCCCATCAGATAGTTGTAGATGTCCTTTTCCACCCCGGCATCTGTCTTGTATTCAGGGAAATGGTCATAAAATGCGGCCTGGACATCAGGATCCTGTGAAGCCTTTGTCGCGTACGTTGTCGTCATATAATGATACCGCCTGTCGGAACGGGTGACATTGGTGATGTTCCAGATGGCATTGGCTCCCGGCCCGTCCTGCAGTGCCCCGCGGCTCAGGGCGTATGTGAAACGGTAAGGATGCTGCTCACCGTTGCCCTGTTTGCTGTTGGAATACTGGCTTGCCCATGTGCTCCCGTCAAAGATATTGGGATTGAGAGGCAGTCCCAATGCGGCTTCCTTCTGATACTGAACCAAAAGAGAGTCATCAGGGATGGCATCCAAAAGGCCTGTGCCATAGATGCCTATCGTGGATTCAAGCCTTATGCCCACCTCGTCAACAGTGAGTTCACCGTTTTTCGACAGGATTGGGACATAATAGGCATCGGCCGGTATCGTGACCTCCGGGTAGATCAGTTCGTATGTCTCCCCGTCCTCGAACCTGTTGCCCCATTCGTCCTGCCATGTCTTCCATTCTATATTTATCTTCGTCTCGTCAAGAGGTGCAGGGAACGGATCCACAGCCTGTGTCTGCGGCATTCCGGTAAGGGATGTCAGATAGCTGTTGTCAGACTTGTCGTAAAGCACAAGCAGATAGCCGTTGCCATAGTCATTCCAGCGGTATCTTTCCATCCTCTTGCCATGTCCGTAGCCCGGATGGCAATCCATGCAGGAGGCCCTGAGATAAAGCGGACCAAGCCCCTTGAAAGGGGCCGTGTTTTCAGTATATGACCTTTCGAAGAAATATTCCCCGTATTTGAAAGATTCCTCCATCCCGGCATTTACCACCGCAGGAGCGGGATCCTCAAAAGCGGATGATGAACGGTTGAAAGTGGTGCCGAGTTCGCCTCCGGCGTATGTCTCGATTTCAATCCATGAATCGGTCCCGTCCGGGACTTCCGGTTCATAGGCATTTCTGTCCGTACAGGCGACAAGAGCCGCCGGCAGGACAAATGCAATAAGGCTTCTTTTCATAATCCTTGATTTTTGTCACATAAATAATGACTGGTGCATGGAACCGGCTTTTCAGTCGACAAACTGGTTCTTCAGTTCTTCCAGAACAACGGCAAGGGCACTCACCGCATCCTGTGCTTCTCCCACGGACGGGTCGGTACGGTTGTTGACAAATGGCTTTGCCATGCCGGTGCCGTCACCGTTGATTTCCGCAAGGGCTGTTTCAATGGCCGCCGTTACGCGTGAATCAAGGTCAGGATTGACTTCGCTCATATATGCATGCAAGGAATTGGTGCCGTCGTATGAATCCGAAGCCGTACCGAGAGATGCCGCATCCATGCCTCCGTAATATACATTCTTGATGCTGACCATATTGTCATAGAAATCCTGTATGGACATGTGGCTGTATGGAGATTCGATATAGTTGATGTCATCCTCGCTCGAACCCTCATACGGACGGCCTATCTTCTGGGTGGCCACCTCATCGGCTATGGTGATGCTTCCGTCCACGATCGCCTGCATGGCCAGGTTCCAGCTTGCATAGAGACTGCCTGCCTTGCCCGCATTCAGCATGTTCTCCCCATATGTCGAGCCGCTGTCAGTAGTGACATTGGCCTCCAGTTCATTGACCACATAATCATACCTGGAGCCGTCTGTGCCGTCTTCTCCGGCCCATGCTATCTCCATCTGCCAGCATTTGTTGCGGAGGTCACCGGACACGGCTATGCAATATGTCAGTTCAGTGTCCGTTATCTCAGTATAGGTCTTCGGCGACCCGTCGGCGAAGATTATGTATTCAATGCCATGGAATCCGAGCAGGGCATTTCCGAGCTGTTCTCCCGCATATACATCACCACCCTCTCCCTCAAGAGAGGCTATGATAGTCCCGTCGGCCAGAAGGCGTTCGAGGGCATCCACATCAAGCGGCCATGAATCAATATGAGGGTCTATGCCGAACACGGTCGCAGGCCCGAAAAGAAAGGCCTCGGACTTTTCCCAGAAAGCCCTTGCCTCAAGGAAGACTTCGCATACATTGTCCAGGTTGCTCTGGGTCTTGCTGCCGCTGAAAGTCTCCAAAGCGGTGACAAGCTCCGCAGTATGGTCGGAAAGTGAATGATAGGTAGGTATCACCGTCTTGTTTACGAAAACATCGGCAATGGCCGCAAAGCGGGCATCTTCTTCCACCGTATCAATATTCGCGGTGCCATTGTCACATGCAGCTGCACAAGCCATTGCAAGCACAGATGCTGAAAAATAAAATAACTTTTTCATATCGGATGTCTTAAAAAATTTTCTGAAAAAAGGCTCAATGCCTGAACATTCCGGAGAAAGCCACTCCAAGGGAAAGCGACGGCTCGGGATTGTAGCCTCCCTCAATATGTCTGTAGGAATACTCAGCCTTGATGACAATCTCCTTTATAGGCATATAGTTGATGCCTACGGCAATTCTCTGTTTTTCTGTCCAGAGATATTCCGTGGCTCCCTGATAAGGAATGTATGAATTGTAGTATTCGTATCTGCCGAAGACATAGAATTTCTGCTCCCTGAGCTTCGGGGAAAGAGAGAAGAAGTCATATCCGACCTCGCCTCCTGCAGCTATTGCGGCCTGCCCGACTGGAGTATGCGGATATGGAGAATTGGAGCCGGATATGGAATTCTGGTTTGACCTTGTGATATAGGCCGCATCGCTCAGATACCCGTAGTCCACACTTCCTCGGGCAATGAAATTGTGGTCATTGTATTCGAAATCGAATGCCCCGATGACGACGGTTCCCTTGACCCCTGCATACCTTTCAGAGGTGGTCTTCTCTATGTCATTGTTGAAACTGTTGCCTGCATAGCCGCTCAGTCCCATGCGGAGTCCCTTCACTGAATAGTTATCCACCCTGAATGCCCCTGCAAGAGTATTTCCCGGAGAAAATTCATATGGAGAGGCCGAACCGTCATGCACCCATCCGGAGTTGTTGAAGAAGGCTGAATTGAGCCCGGGCAGAATCATCGCCTCATATCTCCATTTCCCGGCCGTACCCCAGATGCTCAAGCCGGTCTGATGCCATGTGCATGGGATGATGGTATTTTCCCCTTCAGGACGGTAAACCGTAAAGAATTGGGTCGGAAGATGATAGCTGTTTGTCAGACCGACAGGGACTATTATATGTCCTGCCTTGATGTTAAGTTGCGGGAAAAAGGTCTTCTGAATCCAGAATTGCTCCAAAGCCACTTCGCCGCCCCGCTCTATCTCCTTCTCGAATTCGCCGCCCTCTTCCGCCTCCTTCTCAACGGCAGCCTCGGTACCTCCATGTTCAAACTCTATCTCCATGCCGAGATTCCATCCCTTGCCGAAATCATATCCGAGCATTATCACAACATGAGGAAGGTCGAAACGGCCATGCCCCTTATTGCTGCCATCGTAGTTCTGGCTGCTGTTCAGATAGCGGTGGACATTGTCGCTGTACATGTTATAAGTGGCGACAGCCTCTCCATATCCGCCTATCGTAAGCCTGTTGAAAAAACCTTTTCTGTCTTTTGAACCGGACTTGCCGGAACTCCCACAGTCGGAATCCGGCAGCCTGTCTGATGCCTTTTCCAATTCTTCTTCCGATATTGAAGAAGTGGCCCCGGTAACGGCATCAGTTTCGTAATGTGTCTGTGCAAGCGTCTGGAAGTCAAAAAGAATGGCTAAGAAGGCGATTGCAGAAAGAATTGTTTTCAGTCCCATCTTTTGCAATAATTTTTTCGGCAGCAAAGGTATAGCCGCCCCAAAAGATGGACAATCCTAACTTGTTGGTAAATATTCTCTCCTGCATCATTATCTGTGAGGACTTCCAATGGATGACATGGACAATGTCAGTCAAAGAACGGAGCCACATATTCAGAAGCCTTGTTCTCTACTATTATCCTGTTCATATTATATGCGACAGTGACTTCCATGGCATCGTCATCCATTGTAAAGGAGTCCATTCCGTAATTCAGCGGGATGAAGGAGGGAATGAGGGCCTCTATGTAGTCTGCAGCGGACGGGGTGTTGGCGGCCTCCACCTCACACACTGGCAGGCGGATGCCCAGATCGGCCACACGGCGGCCCTCGGCGAAGAAAATTTCCTGACGCATCAGATAGAGCAGGGCAAGTGTCTCATCAATGCCAGAAGTGCCGCCAATCATTTCCTCAGTCACCGAAGTACCTGAAACATAAGGGATGGAAACAAGGGCAGGAGCCTTGCGGTCAAGCACCAGGCCCTCGCGGAACGGCTCACCTTCAGA
>JADIMO010000058.1 GCA_017694755.1 Candidatus Cryptobacteroides merdavium | reverse complement strand
CATCTGAGGACTGGATCATAGTCTTTGCAGGTGCAATAATACTGGCTCTGGCCATAGCTTTTCCTGCTGCCATGCCGGAAATGCCCAAGACTCTGAATACTGCCCAGGACTGGATTTCAGCACTGTACATGTTCCTTTTCGTGCTGGTCCTCACATATATCACTTCGGCAGCATTGAAAAGGCCTCTCAAGGGAATATTCCCGTCGCTTCTTGCGATATTCGTCCTGACGCTCGGAGCCCAGCTGATAGCTTCGATACCGGCTGTAAAGAAACTCGGGTTCGAACCTGTGTTCTTTGCCGTCATACTCGGACTTATAGTCAGCAATGTGTTCAGGGTGCCGAAGTGGATGAAACCTGCCATACAGAGCGAATTTTACATCAAGATAGGCATCATCTGCCTCGGTTCAACGATTCTTTTCAAGGAGGTGCTTGAATCCGGGGCATTCGGGCTTGCACAGTCCCTGATAGTGGTATTCTCGGTATGGTATTTTGCATTCTGGGTGGGGAAGAAGATGAATGTGGACCCGGAAATGAGGACGATGCTTTCTTCAGCCGTGTCCATCTGCGGAGTGTCTGCTGCCATCGCCACCTGCGGTGTCATCAAGGGGGATAACAAGAAGCTCTCGTATGTGATTTCACTTGTGCTCATAATAGCCATTCCTATGATGTATCTTCTGCCGTGGCTTTCCAATCTCATGGGGCTCAGCGAGGAGGTCGCAGGTGCATGGCTCGGCGGAACGATTGACACGACCGGGGCTGTGGCTGCCTCAGGCACGCTGATAGGCGAGACTGCGGCAAAGACTGCCGTGATTGTGAAGTCATCGCAGAATGTCCTGCTCGGCGTGGCTGCCTTCGTCATTTCCCTTCTCTGGTCATACAGGGGGACCAATCATGCGGAAAGGCCTACTGTCGGGGTCATCTGGGACAGGTTTCCGAAGTTTGTGGTGGGCTTCATTCTTGCCTCGCTCGTGTTCAGCTTCTGCATGGACGAGACCACTGCAAAGACAGCCGGAGCTGTCACCAAAGGCTTCCAGAACACTCTTTTCAGCATTGCCTTTGTCTGCATAGGTCTTGAGACCCGTTTCAAGGAAATATTCAGCAAGGAGAACAGAAAACCGCTATACACATTCTTGATTGCCCAGACTTTCAACATCGCGGTCACACTGGTGGTGGCCTGGATAATGTTCGGTGTCATAAAGCCTCTGTTTTAATGCCATACCGACAAATTTAGCGATGTCATCTCGGGCATAATCGAGGGTTCTGTCGGTTATTCGATTACGGAAGACTGAGGCTGAAGACCGGGCCGATATAGTTGCGGTTCATCGGTATGCCTCTGTCAACGAAGCTGTTCCAGGAAGGGCCTCCGTTGTATGACCAGGTCACTCCTATGCTGACTGGGGCTCCTATCCAAAAGAAACATCCGAATTCGATCTGAAGCGAGGCGCCGACAGAGTAAAGTCCGCCTCCTTTGAAGAATGTCCAGTCGAAATGCGGCGTGAGCAATGCCCGTTTTCCATAGAATACGGGACCTATGCTGAAATCCCCGAGATAAATAGGTATGGCATAGTCTGCAGTGACTTTTGCGCTCTGTCTGTAGCTGAGTATCGTGTTGCTCAGGTCTCCGAGATTTGAAAGCCCTCTCGGCAGAGTGTTCACGGTGCCGGTGTCGAATATAGAGTCTCCTTTGAGCTGTCTCTGCCATACTCCGCTGAGCCTCAGTCCCTGGTTCGGGGTGATTCCCGGAAGGTATCCGTAAAGGTACAGATATCCGACAGGGGAGAACCATCCTGCAAGTCCTGGATTGAAGGACACGCCTGTCTCCATCCCGATTCCCCAGTCAGGGTATATCTCCGATGTTGCGGTATTGCGCATGGTGTACATGCGTAATGAACCGCTCAGACGCTGTCTCAGTATTGTCTTTCCGTCTTCCCGGCTTGTGGGCACAGGACGGACAACATTTGCATTTTCTTCGTCAGGAATGAGATCATAGTCTATGATGCCAGTATCATATCTGTCATTGGTAAGTGTGTATGACACCTGTGGAACGATGCCTCTTGACCATCCTCCGGACGACAGGTTGAAAGGGATGTAGACAGTCAGATTTCCCTGCACATACGGCTTTTCAGTGCCTGCTCCGGTCATGGACATCATATAAGGGGCGCCGTTCAGATTGTATCTGTTGAAACTGTAGTCTCTTGATGCCCTGTCATTGAAGTCCACGGAGGCCTCTATGACGGGGTAGAGTCCGGTATATGTGAATTTTGCATGCCCGGAATGTCTCCATGCATCTGTTTCATACGGATCCTTGTGGGCAGAATAGCCTATCTGGCCTGTCATTGTCCCTAAATGGTTCTGGAATACTGCAGCCGCTCCGAGTGATGCCAGGTCGTAATAATTGTCATAGCTCATCTCCATTATGTTGTCCACATTGAAATAGACCGGGGCCCAGGAATGTATATTGAAGAGATGAGCCGCTTTCCTGTACCTTTCCGGTTTTGAAAATGCGGTTTCTCCGTCATTTCCCGGTTCGGAATCTGCCATATCGTCTTTTTCATCTCTTTCCTGCTCCCGAGCTTTCCTGCCGAAGGTTTCTGCCAGTTCCTTTTCCTGCCGCGACATTTCATCGGCTACCCTGTATCTGTGTATGTCACTGAATCCGGTCTCCCTGTCCAGAAGATCGGAGGAACGGGTACATTTGAGCAGCTTTCCGTCGGCAGTGCTTGCAGCATAATAAAGCGTTTTCCCGTCTTCGCTGAAACAGAAGTCAGTGGCTCCGTATGCTGTGGAAGTGAGCTGTCTGAGCTTTCCGCTTTCAGTGGAGAAGCTGTAGAGTTCATTGACCCCGTTCTTGTCCGATGTGAACAGAAGTTCATTTCCACGGGCCTGAAGCCTGCGTATCTTTACCGGCTGTGGGGCAAGAAGGGTGTTCCATGCAGCGGTTCCGTTGTCTTTGTCCAGCCTGTCCGCCTGTTCTGCAGCGGCTGTATGTTCATTGTCGCTTCCTGTCGCTTTTCCTGTCAGGTTCATTTCCGGAATTCCTGTGCTGTAGAGACCGTATCCCTTTTCTGAAATGCCTGTCATGAAGATCCTGTCCCCGAGCCACAAGGCTTCAGTTATCTGCAGGGAGTCCGGTGCATTGATATATGCAGCCCGTCTGCCGTTGCTGATTTCCAATATCTCTATTCCGGAGCCTCCTTTTACCGGATATTCCACAGTGACAAGATATTTCCCGGAAGGGGATGTTGTCGGACAGAATCTTTTCCCGTCTTTTTTGAATGTCCTTTTCCTGTCTTTTTCGAGGTCATAATACATTATGACCGAATTTATCTTCTGGGTCCATCTTTCGTCATATATGTTTTCGCTCCACCAGATTCTGGATGAGCCGGGCGCATGCCATAGCGGTCCGGAAATGTTTCCGAAGGAGGTCAGAACCTTTTCTTTTCCTGTATTGTCTGTCATGACCAGAGCCTTGCTTTTGTCCAGGCTCGACTTGAGAGCATAAATCTTGTCCCCGTAAGTGACTATGTCGGAATATTCGGTGTATATCCTTGCCGTGTCCGAAATCAGGACAGACGGGATGAACGGGGCCCTCTGCTCCTTTTCTTCTGACCAGATGTCATGGTACATCCTCATGGTATCGTCAAAGGTCTTTCTGAACCCTTTTCCTGTGAGTTTGCGGCTTACTGTGCGGTATGAAATTACATCGTATGGCCTTTTGGCGAAGTATTGGAGATATGTGCCTGTGATGTCCGCTTTTCCGGTCCTGTATCTTATTCCGCTCAGGGCCATGTAGCCGAGCGCATAATGGTCCGGGGTGTAGTATCTGTAGGAGCCGTATCTCCATCTGTTCCAGTTTCTGAAATCCCCGCTGTCAAATGCGGCCATGTAATAGTTGAGGAAATCTCCTGAACGTCCTCTTCCGGCAGTTGTAAGAGCCGTTTCTGCAACCACGGCGTCACCTTCCAGCATCCATTGTCCCGGATATACCCCTGCCATTGCCCCGGCGAACATTTCTCCGAAAATCCATTTGAACGGCTTGAAGGCGTTGCTCATTCCGAACTGCATCTGGGCCACATGCCTTGATTCGTGAATGGCCAGCATGTCTGCCCACGGCATGGCTTCCGCCTCATACCCCTCCGGAGATGTGAACAGGTCCATCCTTTTCGGAGCCCAGGCCACGGAACCGTTTGACTGCGCATTGTATGCATGCAGTATCACCGGCATTTTTATGCGTGTCATTTCTCCTGGTGCGTATCCCGCACTTCGGGACACCGGTATCCTGTATTTTTCAAGCAACCCTCCGTAGACCTTTGCAAGAGAGTCCAGTCCGGAAGGGTAGATTATCTTGTATCCGGGGGTTTCGATGCTGTACCATTTCAGCCGTCCCGGGTCGTCTCCGACAGTATAGAACTGGGCTTTCGCCAATGCGGGGAAACACAGGATAACTATGATTATAAGCATTCTGAAGTATTTCATGTAAAATAAGGTTCTGTCCGTCTTATATGATGCGGCGCACCGGCATGCAAAAATAATGACAAAACGGCAATAAAACATGCCAAATGGGCCAAAGCAATGATTTTTGACTATAAAAATGCCGGTTGTCCGGAAAAATGCTCCTTAACATCATTTTTTATAGGTATTTTTGTGAAGATTGGCTGTATATGAAGAAATAGATTGACAGTATATGAAGAATATTATAAGCGTCTTGTTGATATTGCCGGCAGTCTTGTTCGCTTTGTGCTCCTGCGGCAGCCGGTCGCAGGATGCCGTTTCCGGTCCGCGTCCGTTCCCTTCCGTGTCCGTTCCTGGGGTAATCACAGACAGGTCCGAAGCGGCAGAGTACATGGCCGGACATTTCTGGGATGAGTTCACTGATACGGCTTCTGTGTTTGCCTGTGATTCTGCCTTTGTCAACGGTGTGAGGAAAGGCGACCTTGAACAGGCTTTCGCCGACTATGCCGGGATTCTTGGAATGGTTGATCTGAAGCAGGCCGAAGCGTCTGTGAAAAGATTGTACAGCCGGATTGAATCCTTTGAAAAGAGGGACACTTCCACCAATGTGTTCGAGGCTGTCGCCGCTCTGGCAGAAAGATATCTGTACGACCCCAATTCTCCGTTCAGGAACGAGGATTACTATCTGCCTTTTGTTGAGGGCCTGTCCGGATATGAAGGCTTTTCCGGGGTTGAAAGGGCCGCTTATGCTTATACCGCACAGATGTGTTCCCTGAACAGGACCGGAGAAAAGGCTGCTGATTTTGAGTTTTCAGACAAGAACGGCAATATCCGTTCCCTATATGGCATCGAAGCCGGATGCACCCTCCTTTTCTTCTCCAATCCCGGCTGCGAGGCGTGCAAGAGCATCATCAATGCCCTTGAATCGGACCCTGCAGTGGACAGGCTCATTTCAGAGAAGAAGCTCGCCGTAGCCAACATCTACATCGACGAGGACATTGCCTCCTGGTATTCCTGCATGCCCATATATCCCGACAACTGGTACAACGGCTATGACCCCAATTTCATCATCCGCACCGACCTTCTCTATAATGTCCGTGCCATCCCTTCCCTCTATCTCCTTGACCGCGACAAGCGTGTAATCATGAAGGACGCCCCCGAACCCCGAGTCCTTTCATATATCGCCTCCCTTGCTGCGGAATGACCTTTATCATGGCTATGCAGAAAGATTTGGTGAGGATGAATTTTGTCTATATCTTTAAAGTTTGTTTGAATGGTATGAAAGGAGCTGTAAAAATAATTGTTCTGACTGCCGCCATTGTGCTTCTGGGAGGCTGCGGTGCATTGTACGGCACAAGATATTCCAACGACAAGATATCTTTGGGGGATTCCCGCAAGTCAGTGGAGAACAAGTTCGGGCGTCCGTATTCATCGGATCTGATGTCAGAGGACGGCAGGGAACTGGAGGTCCTGTGCTATAAGGAGCAGATGCCGTATGGATATATGCTGAATACATATTTCTATTTTTCAGACGGGAAGCTTGTCAAGAAGATACAGGTTGACGAGAAGCCTTCCACTGTGGTTGTTGAAGACAAATGTGATCATAAATAGTCAAAGTCATGAATATAGAAAAGGAACTTTGGGGCAAGGCTTCAGACGGAAAGGAGATTTTCCGTTATACGCTCAGAAATGAAAGCGGAGCATACGTGCAGGTGGCAAGTGTCGGAGCTGCGATTGTGGCTGCTGCAGTGCCGGACAGGGACGGCAGGCTGGCTGATGTGGTGCTCGGGTACAAGAACCCTCTCGATTATTTCGGTGACGGGCCTTGCGCAGGAAAGGTGCCGGGAAGATATGCCAACAGGATTGCCAAAGGGCGTTTTTCCCTTGACGGCAAAGAGTATGAGCTGCCTGTGAACAACGGCCCCAACCATCTTCACGGCGGTCCGGACGGTTTTCAGAACAAGGTGTGGGAAAGCCGTGTCGAAAACGGCGGTGTGGAGTTCATGTATTATTCTGAGGATGGCGAAATGGGCTATCCGGGAGCCATGAAGACAGTTGTGCGCTATGATTGGAGCGAGGACAATGAACTGAGGCTGACATTGACGGCAGAATGCGATGCCCCGACAGTCGTGAACCTCACCAACCATTCATATTTCAATCTCAACGGAGAAGGGAACGGAAATATTCTCGGACATGAACTCAGGCTCAATGCCTCAGAGTATCTTCCGACCGATGACACTCTCATCCCTGTCGGAGAAAGCGAGCCTGTCGCAGGGACTCCTATGGATTTTGTGACGGCGAAGCCTATCGGCCGTGACATTGAGGCTGATTTCCCTGCTTTGAAATACGGCAAGGGTTACGATAACTGCTGGATAATCGACGGGGGAGAGCCTGGTCAGCTTCAGACAGCAGCAGAGCTTTATTCTCCTGAAAGCGGCCGTGTCCTCGAAGTGCTCACCACGCAGCCGGGTGTGCAGGTCTACACCGGAAACTGGCTTTCAGGCTGTCCTGAAGGCAAATGCGGCAGGAGCTACAATGACTATGAAGGTGTTGCCCTCGAGTGCCAGCATTTCCCTGACTCACCGAATGAGCCGGAATATCCGTCCACTGTACTGCGTCCGGGAGAAGTGTATGAAGAGGCCATAATCTTTGCTTTCAAGGTGAAATGAAGCAGTATCTTGACCTTTTGAGGCATATCCGTGAGCACGGAGTGATGAAGGAAGACCGTACAGGGGTCGGCACACAGAGCATTTTCGGCCATCAGATGAGGTTCGACCTCGCTGACGGCTTCCCTCTTCTCACTACAAAGAAAGTACATCTCAAATCCATCATATATGAACTCCTGTGGTTCATTTCAGGCGACACCAACATAAAGTACCTGAAAGACCACGGCGTGAGCATCTGGGATGAGTGGGCAGATGAAACCGGGGATCTCGGCCCTGTCTACGGCCATCAGTGGCGCAGCTGGCCTGCCCCTGACGGACGTTCCATCGACCAGTTATCCGATGTGATAGAAATGATCAGGCGCAGCCCTGATTCCCGCAGGATGATTGTGTCTGCCTGGAACCCTGCCGAAGTGGACAAGATGGCCCTGCCGCCCTGTCATACCCTGTTCCAGTTCTATGTGGCCGAAGGCAGGCTTTCGTGCCAGCTTTATCAGCGCAGTGCGGATGTCTTTCTCGGCGTTCCGTTCAACATAGCTTCATACGCCCTCCTGACAATGATGATTGCCCAGGTCTGCGGCCTGCGGCCCGGGGAATTCATCCATACCACCGGAGATACACACATCTACAGGAACCATTTCGAACAGGTGGCCCTGCAGCTCTCCCGTGAGCCAAGGCCTCTTCCTGTAATGAAGATCAATCCGGATGTCAGGAGCATCTTTGATTTCAGGTATGAAGATTTCACTTTGGAAGGATATGACCCGTGGCCGGCAATCAAGGCTCCGGTAGCAGTATAAATTTTAAATTGATTATCAGGGAAAATACTTTCGATTATATTTGACAGATGGGAAAGGACAAACTCAGGAAATTCAAGGAAAACGAGACATTCACATGTCTTGTCCAGCCATGCACGGATGAAGTCCTTGGCAAAGACCATCCATTGAAAGGGCATTGGGGTGAAAAGATGTTCGGCAATGACCGTCCCATAGTGGTCGAGCTCGGCTGCGGCAAAGGTGAATACACCATCGACCTTGCCCTGCGCAATCCCGGCTGCAACTACATCGGCGTAGACATCAAGGGTGCAAGGCTCTGGAAAGGTGCGAAATATGCCACTGAACACAGCCTCCCCAATGTGGCCTTCCTCCGCACAAGGATAGAGTTCATCGAATCCCTTTTCGCCCCGGAAGAGGTTTCTGAAATCTGGATAACTTTCGCCGATCCGCAGATAGGCCGCGAAAAGAAAAGGCTTACTTCCCCTCTGTTCCTTTCCCGCTACCGTAATTTCCTGAAGAAACGCGGCATCGTCCATCTCAAGACCGACAGCCGCTACCTTCACGAATACACCCGTGCCATCGCCGAACAGAACGGCCTTGAAATCCTTGCCTGCACCGCTGACCTTTACGGCAGAAATTCAGGCACTTCAACGGAAAGCTTCTTTGAGAAAAAAGACAAGGCTCTCCAGCCGTCAGCGCATGGACAGTCCTTCCGCTCAGGCATTCTCCCTCCTTCCGGACTGTCAGAAGTCCTTCAGCCCCATGTGTCTTCTTCTGTAGATTCAGATGGCATGCCGGTGAAGGAAACTATTCCTTCGGAGCCTTCTTCGGAGTCTTACCGTCAGCTCCTGGTCTCGCCCCTTGCCTCCGTCTGCGGCCGTGACGCCATTGATGCCCTCTTCCAGGTCCAGACCTTCTATGAGACCCAATACCTGTCCCAAGGCATCCCAATTACCTATTTCGCCTTCCTCATTGACCATGAGGGGCCTTATGTCAGCCCCGACTGGGATCCCGACAAATGGGAGAGATGACCTGGAAAACTTCCTTTAATATGTTTCGACAAACCAGTGCCTGAATATTGGATCCACGAATACGAGATTGGCACCTTCAGCCGAAATCAGATCCTTGTTGATCAGGACTTTCTTGTTTTTGATTATGTTTTGTGGTGTCCCCATGGCATAATCCAGCATTGCCTTTGTCCCCGTAAGTCCGGTCACACCGTCGGCAACGGCTTTCAGCAAAGAGAGTTGTGTCGTTGTGAGAGAATCGCATTCGCTTTGAAACATCGGTTTGTTCGTGTTGATGATCTGCCGGAAAGAGTCATTTATAATGTCCTTGTCAACGGCAGTCTCGGTATTGATCCATACAAAATGTGACAGCTGTTGTACATACCATGAATGGCATTCTGCAAGTGACACAATATATGCAGCCAGATCTTCGGATATTGATTTTCCGGTGTCATCAAATTGTCTTATGATATATGAAATCCATTCTTCCGGGGCAATCTTGTCAAGAAACATTATCTGTCCGAATCTGTAAAACGGTTTTGATGACGATGTGAATATCTCCATCATCATGTGCCGTTTGCTTCCATATAGGCAGTAACTTACATGTTTCTGCTTCTGCCAGGCTGATCTCATTCTGCCTTCTATCTGGCTGTATGTCTTGAGATTTGCAAGATTCTGGAATTCATCAATGCATACTATGATACGGATTCCTTTTTTTTCGGCAATTTTTTCAGGCAGGTCCAATACATCTGACTCATTGTCTTTGAGTGCCTTGAAATCAAGTCCTATTGAAAATTCCGTCATCGGGTCGCCCCCGATGGTTATTTTCGGTGATATTGCACCGAGGTATTGCCGTGCGGATTTTATCCATGCTTCAATCCCGTTTCCTGTTGCCCGTATTATTTCTTTTGAGAAATTTTCATAAAATTCCTGCTCACTGAGGATTGTCATGGCATCGATAAAACATATTGCCACCTCATTTTCTTCCTCCTTCAGTTCATTCATGGCCTCTTTTACGAGGGAGGACTTTCCCCATCGTCTTGGAGAAATCAGCATCACATTGATGCCTGACATCAGATGTTGTTTCAACTGACGCCTTTCTTTGTCCCTGTTCACAAAAGCCTTTCCCGTTGCTATCGTGCCGTACTGAAATGGAGATGTCATAGTAGCCATAATGTCATACCTTTATTGAAAACAAATATAGCAATCTTTATTTTTTTATTTAACCTTACGGTTGAAAAATTTTTCAACCAAACGGTATTATACCATCCGGTTGAATCAATGAGGCTGGATATAATCTGACAACCGTCCATAGAATGATATCGGCCTTATTCAGCCTTCTCAGCTAATGTAACACACATTACAGTAACCTGTGTTGCATTAGCAAGAATTTGTTTTGTCATTCCGATTACCTATTTCGCTTTCCTCATTGACCATGATGGGTCTTATGTCAGCCCCGACTGGGATCCGGACAAGTGGGAGAGATGATCACCCGATTTTTCGCCATAAGATTTTCCCAGTGTCGGAAAAGGCTCCCGTTTTCCTCATCTATTGTGTTTTATAGTGTTGTAAGCACTTAAACTTGTGGAAATCAAAATAATGAGTGCCAAGAAAATAAGGCTGGCAGAATCTCTCATTATAATATATGATACTATAATATATATGAAATACAATAAAGAAATGAACCATACTATAATAGTGGCTTTTTTCTTTTTATTGTCAGTAAACTTCTTATCAGAAAGTATCATAATGATGCCCAAAGCCGATATTATGATCATTGAATATTGCCACAGATTTGTCTTGAAATTCAAGTCGGAATAATCAATGAAAATCATGGCAATTGTAATGGTTATAATAAAAGCAACAATTGCGGCTATTTTTTTAATTCGTAAAATATTTGACATTTTATCGTTTTTTGTCTTTTATCTGTTTCCTAAAAATTATAGATAACATTATGAATGGTAAAATCGTCATCAGAATTTGGATTGTATCATATATCGGCCATTGGAAATATGAATAAATAGCTAATGCGATCAAGATGACTGAAGCAAGTATAAAAACAAACGCAGAAAAACAACTGAATTCACTGTTTGTTGTTATTTTCTGAAGCGACCGGGGCAGGGGATGAGGCTGATGCTGCAGCGGCTCCAGCGGCGGAGAGGAGGAGCAGGAGGATGAGGGTGATGGAGGAGGCGCGGGAGAGCCTTTCGCCGGTGATGTAGGACTGGGGCTCGAAGCGCATGATTATCTCGTGGTCGCCTGCGGGGATGAAGGCTCCGCGGAGAATCCAGTCGGCACGGAAGAGGTCGGCGGGCTTGCCGTCGATGGTGAGGTGCCAGCCTTCAGGGTAGTAGATTTCGCTGAAGATGACGGCATGTTCGGAGCGGGTCCGGGTCCGGTATTTGAGCTCTTTCGGAGAGTAGGAAGTCATCCAGATGGAGTCGGCAGGAGCGAGGTCGTTGTGGGCGAGGGTGCTGAGGGAATCGAGCCTTTCGCGGGCCCAGGAGAAATCCTTGCCGATGACGGCAGTGGAGTGCAGGTCGGTCTTGCCGAGGAGGGCTATTTCCTCATCCGGAGAGGCTGCGGGAACGGCAGAGTCCACGAACCAGCAGTTGCCGAGGGCCTGGCTGTTCGTCACAGGAGGGTATTCGCCTCCGATTATGATGTATTTCCCGTTCAGCATGGAGGTGACGGGGATTGACGGGAGGGCAGCTTCAATGTCCTGGATGGTGGCGGAAGAATTGACGGTGCGGATGAGGCTGTTGATCTCACCGGTGAGATATTTCTCTATGAGGTCCTGGTATCTCTGGAGCTTGGCAGGGCTGTAGCCGCCGATGGACTTGTGCCAGTAGCTGGGATGCGAGTCGTTGAAGGTGTTGACGCTGATGTCGAGCACACGGTAATCGAGGGCAGGGTCTTCAAGGATGACCTTGTCCACGGGGCGCTGGGCGAACTGGCTTGAGAAGTCGCGTCTGGTCACGAAATGGTCTTTGTTGAGGTACCGTTTGCCGACAGGGAAAAGGTCTATGATGATGAAGACAGCCATTGCAAGGCCGACAAATGCGGCAGTGTTATACCATTTTTTACTGCTTGCAGGCACATTGGCGGCAGATGCTGATTTTGCGGCATTTCTCATGTACCACCATATCAGGGCAGCGGCCGCAAGTATCAGCAGAAAGCTTCTCCCTGCGTCTTTGGAGAGCATTGTCCTCCTGTCTGCCGCCAATGAATCGGCCAGCACTTCCGGCAGTCCGGAATCTGCAGAGCCAGAGAAGGTTCCGGCAAGGCCCGGGAACGCCCAGAACAGCAGGCAGAAGCCGCCGGTGATAATAGTGGCGGTCAGGAGTCCTTTGTTCAGTCTTTTCCTTTCATAGTTGCCGCGGAGAATCCTGTCAAGCACGACGAAGCCGAGAATCGGCAGGGTCACCTGCAGGATGACCAGGGCCATTGACACGGTCCTGAACTTGTTGTAGAGCGGGGCATATTCAAACCACAGTTTGGTGAACCACATGAAATGGCTTCCCCAGGCGAGGAAAATGGCTATGACTGTGGCTATGAGAAGCCACCATTTCTCTTTCCGGTCGTAAAGGCAGAGTCCGAGGATGAACAGGAACACGGTGATGGCTCCCATATACATCGGGCCTGCAGTGAACGGCTGCGGACCCCAGTAAAGCGGAAGGCTTTTCATGACCTGCTTCAGATTGGGCTGGCCGGCTTCACGAAGAAGTTGTTCTGTCTCCGAATCCTTGAAGTTTATCGCTCCTGAGGAAGAGCCTCCGTTGAAGTTGGGTATCAGGAGGTTCGGGGTTTCCTCTATGCCGTATGACCATGCGGTGGCATAGTCGAGGTCAAGGCCTTTGTTGCTTTCAAGTTCATGCTGCGGAGTGAGTTCGGAGCCCCCTCGCATGGTGTATTTGGTGTAGCTCATTGTTGGGATGAGCTTGTTGAGGTTGGTGGCTATGCCGATGCTGCCGATGACAAGGAGCAGGGCGGAGGCGGTGAAGAAACGGCCAAGGCATCTGCGATGTTCCTTGCGGATGAAAAGCCAGACGAGCCAGACAATGGCATATATGAAGATGATGATGGCGAGATAATATGTTATCTGCGGATGGTTGGCCTTTATCTGGAAGCTGAGGGCAAATGCAAACAATGTTGCTCCTAAGACGGTCTGCGGCAGCCATGACATCAGGGAAGCCTTGCCTCCGGTCTTGCCGGAAACATCTCCGTCATGCCTGGCGGCACTCAGCCCTTTCATCGCGCTCCGGTATGTGAAGATCATCCCTGCAAGCACCCACGGCATGAAGGCTATCGCCTGCATCTTGGTGTTGTGCCCCACCTGGATTATCTGCATGTTGTAGGAGCAGAATGCTATTGCAATGGCTCCGGCGATGGCAAGCCACCTGTTCACGCCGAGGGAAAGCATCAGAAGAAAGCCGCCCAGGAGTGCCACGAAAATGTATGAGGCAGGCCTTGCCCCGCTGAGCAGGAAGTCGTATATAGGGTCGGTCCAGTCCCCGTCGAAGTCATCGTACATTGTGACCGTCGGCATTCCTCCGAACATGGAATTGGTCCAGGCGGTCTTGTCGTCCGGATGTGCGCTGTTGTATTCCAGAGCCTCATGGGCCATTCCGTGCCACCCTGAAATATCGGACTGGTTCACTATCTTTCCGCTGAGCACCTGCGGCACGAAGGCGTATGATATGATGAGAAAAAGGATGACGGCTCCTGCAAAGCCGAGAATGCTGCTGACGATCTTCTTTCTGTCCATTTGTTTCAATATTGTTTTTTGTCAGGCCCTGAGCGGGCAAATTTTCCTGTTGAGAGGGATTCCATCAGTCCGGCCATGCGCCTTGCAAGGGCACGGCGGGAATATTGTCCGATATTGTCTGTATTTGGTTCAAGTGCACCGTTGCTGAAATCTTTCCAGCATCTGTCGACATATCCGGCGATTCCGGCTTCGTCGTCCCATGCAAAGACGGCACCTGCCCCTGTTTCATTTATGATTCTTGCCATCGCCCCGTCAGTCTGGCCTATGCCGAGTATGGGGCGTCCGGAGGCAAGGTATTCGAAGAGCTTCCCGGGAAGCACTGCCCTGTATTCAGGCTCTTTCCTGAGCGGGAGAATGAGCAGGGATGCCCCTTTCTGTTCCCGTACGGCCACCTGATGTGTCTGATAGCCGAGGTCATTGAGATTCCCGTCAAGGCCAGAGGATACGATGGAACCGGTTATTTCCCGGTCTGTCTTTCCCGCAAGTCGGATTCTGAGCATTTTACTGAACTCTGCATCAGAGGAGCATTTTTCCGAAAGCACTTTCCACAGCACATCGGGGTTGCCGTCCGAGGCGAAAAGTCCTGTATGCACAATGTTGAAATAGCCGTCGGATTCCACCACCTGCTCGAAGTCGGATTCGTCAAATCCGTTGGTGATGAGCTCCACCGGAGTGTCTGTCATGCCCTGGAAATCCTCTTGCACGAGAGGCGAAACTGCGACAATGACAGATGCGTCGTCAAGGACCTTCTTTTCGAGGTCCATGTGCTTCCGTTCCGCCCATGCGCTGAGCTGCAGATGCTTGAAATAGAACATCTTTGTCCACGGGTCACGGAAGTCGGCTATCCACGGAAGGCCGGTCGCACGGGCAAGCTTCCTGGCAATCAGATGCATGGAATGGGGCGGTCCGGTGCTCACGATGATGTCCACCGGATGTTCGCGCAGATATTTCTTGAGAAATCTTACGGACGGACGCACCCAGAGGCATCTCGGGTCGGGGATGAACAGGTTGCCCCTGATAAACATTGAAATCTTCTGCTTCAGGCTTTTTTCCTGGCCGTTGATGGGATTCACCTCCCCCTGTCCGGCCTGGCCTTTCCCGAAGATTTTCCGGTATATGCCGTAAGGCTCGAAAATGGGCCGTCTGATGATTTCCGCACATTCGGGGATTTCTTCTTCGAGGGTTCTGTCTTTCAGTGCAAGGTCCGGATTTTCCGGGGTATAGATTACCGGCTGCCATCCGTTCTCAGGCAGATATTTGGCGAATTTCACCCACCTCTGGACGCCGGATCCGCCGGCGGGGGGCCAATAATATGTGATGACAAGTGCCCGTTTCATAAAAATATCATGTTTCCAGCCCGTCTTTCCGGTTCCGCATGAGGTACAAAGATAGGGAAAAATTTTGCAGGGAAGGTCCTGCACTTGCCGAATAAGTTGTAAATTTGCCAGTCCCGGAAAGTGCCGCAGGATAAATCCTATATCAATCATTCCGGATAGGGAGAGATCGGATTATAAAAATGTCCGGAAGACATTCGGAAATGGAAATGGTCGCTGACCGGCAGACGTTAATTATATTATCTATATGAAGCAAGAAAAGATAGCGGAAACCCCGCTGATGAAACAATATTTCAAGGTCAAGGCAGAACATCCGGAGGCAGTGCTCCTTTTCAGGGTCGGGGACTTTTATGAGACATTTGCCGATGACGCCCTCATTACAAGCAAGGTGCTCGGGATAGTGCTCACCAAAAGGGCGAACGGTTCGGCTTCTTCGGTGCCTCTTGCCGGTTTTCCGCACCATTCGCTTGACATATATCTTCCAAGGCTTGTCCGTGCCGGGTACAAGGTGGCCGTGTGCGACCAGCTGGAGGATCCGAAACTGACCAAGAAGATAGTCAAGAGGGGAGTGACAGAACTTGTCACTCCGGGAATAGCCTTCAGCGAACAGCTTCTTGAACAGAAGGAGCATAACTATCTCGCCGGGCTTTCTTTTGACAAGGACCGCTGCGGGGCTGCTTTTCTGGATGTTTCCACAGGCACATTCCAGGTGGCGGAAGGCTCCCTTGACTATATCGGCACCCTGCTGGCTTCCTTTGCGCCTAAGGAACTTCTTGTGCCGAGGAGCTATGCCAAGGGCGTGAAGGAGCGTTTCGGGGAAGGTTATTATGTTTCCACTCTTGACGAATGGGCTTTCGTGTATGAGTCATCCGTTGAAAAGCTGAAAAAACAGCTGTGCGTCGATTCCCTGAAAGGGTTTGCCATAGACAATTTCCCGCTCGGTGTGACATCGGCCGGCGCATTGCTCATTTATCTGGAGCAGACTCAGCATTCCGGATTGAAGAACATATGTTCCATATCCCGTATAGACGAAGCGAAGTTCGTATGGATGGACAAGTTCACTTTCCGCAATCTGGAGGTGTTTTCTTCCGCTGCCGGCGGAGAGGGAGTTTCTCTTGTTTCGGTTATAGACAAATGTTCTTCACCTATGGGGGCAAGACTGCTCCGGACATGGCTTGCCATGCCGGTGATGGACCTTGACGAACTGAACTCCCGCTATGATGTTGTGGAATATTTCACAGGAAACGGAGAAGACCTTGCCCGGCTTCAGGAATATATCGGGAATCTGGGTGATTTGGAAAGGATAATCTCAAGGGCCGCCGCCGGAAAGATTGCCCCCCGTGAGGTGATGCAGCTGAAGCGCGGCCTTGAACAGACTGCCCCGATATCCGCCCTGTGTTCAGGCAGGGGAGTGGCTCCGCTGGACAGGATGATGTCTTCCCTCGACGGATGCTCCGAACTGATTGATGCCCTGACCAGGACAATGAATCCCGACCCTGCAGCCGCGATAGGCAAGGGAGATGTGATTGCATCCGGATTCAACGAAGAGCTTGATTCCCTGAGAAATCTTGCACATAACAGCAAGAACATCCTGCTGGACATCCAGCAGAGGGAAATGGAACGGACTGGCATCACTTCTCTGAAAATCAACTACAATTCCGTATTCGGCTATTATCTCGAAGTGCGTAATGCGCACAAGGACAAGGTGCCGGAGGACTGGATAAGGAAACAGACCCTTGTCAATGCGGAAAGATACATCACCGCAGAACTGAAGGAATACGAGGAAAAGATACTCGGGGCGGAGGAGAAGATATATATGCTTGAATCCCGGCTTTATGCCGAGCTTGTCACCAAGATACAGAACAGCATATCCAAGATACAGAGCAATTGCCGCATCCTTGCCCGCCTTGATGTGCTGGCCGGGTTTGCGGAACTGGCGGTTTCCAACAGGTATTGCCGCCCGAAGATGAATGACGGCCATGCCATCGACATAAAGGCAGGGCGTCACCCTGTCATCGAAACCCTGATGCCTGCGGGTGAGGAGTTTGTCCCGAATGATGTGTTCCTTGACAACAAGAAGCAGCAGATAATCATCCTTACCGGTCCGAACATGGCCGGAAAGTCCGCCCTGCTCCGTCAGACTGCCCTGATTGTGCTTCTGGCGCAGACAGGCTCGTTCGTGCCTGCCGATTCGGCTGAAATAGGCTATTGCGACAAGCTTTTCACGAGGGTCGGGGCTTCTGACAACATTTCCCGGGGGGAATCTACATTCATGGTGGAAATGCTGGAGACTTCGATGATCCTCCACAACCTTTCTTCCCGTTCCCTCGTCCTTCTGGATGAGATAGGGCGCGGAACTTCCACATACGACGGAATGTCGATAGCCCGGGCAATCGTGGAATATATCCATGAATACGGCCAGGGGGCCAAGACTCTTTTCGCTACTCACTACCACGAGCTGAATGACCTCGAAAACATCTATCCGAGGGTGAAGAATTTCCATATTGCCGTAAAGGAAGTGGGAAAAAATGTGATTTTCCTGCGCAAGCTCAGGGAAGGAGGCGTGGCCCACAGCTTCGGTATCCATGTGGCAAGGCTTGCCGGAATGCCCCGGCAGGTGATAGAGTCCGCTGAAAGGACTCTTGCCGCCCTTGAAAGCCAGGAAAGGCAGGATACTTCAGCAGACGGGCTTCCTTCTTCAGGAATGTCAGCCCGTCCGCCGAAGAAAGTCCGTGCGCATAATGTAAAGGAGGGCCGCATAGAAAGCGACGGCTCACTCCAGCTTTCCTTCTTCCAGCTGGAAGACCCTCTCCTGATGTCCCTGCGGGATGACCTCAATGCCGCCGATCTCAACAACATGACCCCTCTGCAGGCTTTTGACCTGCTGCGGGACATGAAGGCGAAGATGGGAATCTGACTTTAATGGGCTGCAGGAGTAATCTTTGCTGCGAAGCCTCCGCCTGGTGCAAGATGTACCGTGATCTTGCGTGAGGCCGGGACCGGCCTGATTTCCTTGCGCCAGTCGCAGGCTGCCCTGTCGGCATTCACCCCGTCGGTGAAGATTTCCATGACGAAGTCCCCTTCGCCGAGGAATGACAGGTCTATGGTCATGTCCCTTTCTGTCCAGTCGGTCATTGCTCCGACATACCACCCGGAGCCGCTGAGGCGTGCCATGGCCACATATTCCGCAATCTTGCCGTCAAGGGCGACCGTTTCATCCCAGACAGTAGGTATCCCGGCAATGAAATCCGTGCATTCCGGCTCTTCCCTATAGTTGGAAGGGGAGTCGCAGAGCATGTTCAGAGGCGAATCGAACACTACATATTCGGCGAGCTGCCTGCAGCGTGTCCCCTGGCTCATGGGTTCTGAATTGACAGGCCTGTAGTTGCTTCTGGATGCATTTCTCATTGCTCCCTGGGTGTAGTCAAAAGGCCCTGCAACCATGCGTATGAAAGGTATTGTCACATCGTATGTCACCTGGTCGACTTCAGGTCCGGCCCATTTCATCTGTTCAAGTCCGAACACTCCTTCATAATTGATGACATTCGGATATGTCCTGTGGAGTCCCGTCGGCTTGTATGTGCCATGAAAATCCACCATAAGTCCATATTTTGCTGCGGTCTCGGCCGCCCTCCTGTGGAAGTCCACCATAGGCTGGTCATCCCTGTCCATGAAGTCTATCTTGAAGCCTTTTATGCCCATTTCGGAGTAATGGCGGCACACTTCCTCCATGTCCCTGTCGAATGCAAGATAGCCTGCCCATAGAATAAGTCCCACATTTTTCTCTTTGGCATAGTCTGCAAGCCCTTTCAGGTCAATTTCCGGCACCACCTGCATCAGGTCGGCTTTCCTGTTCACAGCCCATCCTTCGTCAAGGATGACATATTCTATCCCGTGCTCTGCCGCGAAGTCTATGTAATGTCTGTAAGTTTCGTTGTTGACTCCAGTCTTGAAGTCCACCCCGCGCAGATTCCAGTCGTTCCACCATTCCCATGCGACTTTTCCCGGCTTCACCCAGCTGAAGTCTGCTTCAGGGTCGGCAGGGGTTGCCAGCCGCCACACCATGTCGTTGTCGGTTAGTTCCTTGTCTTCTGTCGACACAATCACGGCTCTCCAAGGGAAGGAAGTCCCGCTGTCGTATTTCGCTATATAGTCCTTGCGGCTCATCACCACTCCTTCAAGCATGTTGTGTCCGCCCTGCTTCACCTCATCCGGATAACCTGCGAATACACCTTTCAAAGATTTGCTCCCATTGCCGTTGTAAAGGTACATCCCCGGATAGTTAATCAGATCCGCTTCCGTTATGCAGATTTTCTTCCCGTCGGGTGCTTCCACTACAAGAGGCAGGAATGCGAGCCTGCGGCTGTCCCACTTGCTGATTTCCTGATGTATATAGGTGTTTTCAAAAGAGTTCCAGAACTGGCTTTCAAAGTCATTGCTGAAGTCCCTCACATAAGGAATGTATGCCTTCCAGTCTTCCGGAAATGAAAATGTGGCCTCTTCCGACTTCACTTCGAAAGGCTTTTTCGACTTGGAGATGAAACGGTATGCCGCCCCGTCGTCATAGACCCTGAAAATCAGGTCGAATTCCTTATATTTCAGTGTCAATGAATTGTATTTGTCCTCCACCTTGTCCTTTTTGTAGAACAGTGCGTCTTCCAGAGTGTCATTGCTGCCTTTGACTGCCTTGACAAGCCGCGAACCCTTCCCGTATGCCGTGCCGTCCGTGAGGGTCATTGATATCGGTGACTCTGTGAGCAGCTGTGTCCCGTCATGGGCCAGCGACCATGTCACCTGCGTATCCGCATTTACCGTCACATTGATTTTCCCGTCCGGGGAATTGACATTGAAACTTTTTGCAGAAGCCGTGCCTGCCCAAGCCATTGTCCCTGCAAAAACGGCCGCTACCGCCGCCATTGCCACCAAATTTCTCATTTTCATAATGTTATCAATATGTGTGAATTATCATGTCTTTGTTGCTGCTTTTTTCCGGTGTGATTTCTGTGTTCATAATATGAAATTATAGGTTACAGCAGGTTGGAGAGGAAGATGATGAGGATGGCAACGGGGGCAAGCCAGCGGATGAGAAAATATATGAAGCCGGAGAGACGGGCGTTGCCGCGGAGTGTACCGCCGTTGGTGAACTCGTCAATTACATCGGATTTCTTCATTTTCCAGCCGGTGAAAATGACTATCAGAAAGGCTCCGAGAGGCATCAGCCAGTTGGCGGAAAGCTTGTCGAGGAAATTGAAGATGGAGTTGCCGAAGATGCTGACGCCGGAAAGGCGGCCGAACGAAAGGGAGCAGAGCACTCCGATTGCCCATGTTACGGCAAAGACAATCCATGTGGAGGCCTTCCGCGAAAGATGCTTTTCTTCAACGAGCCATGCGACGCCGACTTCGAACAGGGATACGGAAGAAGTCAATGCGGCCACGAGAAGGGCAAGGAAAAAAAGTATGGCGACTAAGCCTCCGAGCGGCATGTTGGCAAACAGGAACGGCAAAGTCTCGAATACGAGCCCTGGGCCTTCCTGCGGATTCAGGCCGAATGCGAATACTGCCGGCATTATCGCGCAGCTGGCTATCAGGGCGAACATCAGGTCAGCGACTGCAGTCCATGTCGAGTTGAGGGCGATATTGGCCTCCTTGCGTGTATATGAGCCATAGGTGAGCATGATCCCGAATCCGACCGAAAGGGAGAAGAAGCCCTGTCCGAGGGCTGCGGCACAGACTTCAGGAGTGATTTTTGAAAAGTCCGGCTTGAAAAGATATACGAGGCCTTCTCCGGCACCGGGCAGGGTGACGGAACGGACAGCTATGGCTATCACAGTCAGGAACAGAAGCGGCATCATTACCTTTCCGAACTTTTCTATCCCCTTGTTCACGCCTCCGAGTATGACGGCTGCCGTGAGCAGCAAAAAGACGGTGTGCCAGATTATAGGTGTCCATGTAGATGTGATGAAGCTGTTGAAGATTGTGCCGAGTTCATCCTGTGTGGCACCTTGCGTAAAGCTGAATGTACATGCCTTGAACAGGTATTCAAGCGACCAGCCTCCGATGACGCTGTAGTATGAGACCACCAGTATAGGAGTGGCCACCATAAGGATGCCGGTCCATTTCCATGCACTGCCAGGGGCAAGCTTTTCGAATGCGATGAATGCGTTTGTATGGCTTCTTCTGCCCACTATGACTTCTGAAAACAGTATCGGCAGACAGAGAAGGAATACAAGGATGATGTAGACGAAGATGAAGGCAGCTCCTCCGTATACTCCGACCATGTAGGGGAATCTCCACAGGTTGCCAAGCCCGATAGCCGAACCTGCCATTGCAACGAGCACTCCGAATGTGCTTTTGAAATGTTCTCTTTCCATAATATATAATATGAAGTCCGTTTTGTTTTGACTGTGCTTGAGAAGACTCCTTTGGGGTACTTCTGCAGATAGACATTTTACCCTCTGGATTTTCTGTAGACGGAAAATTCAAATTCATATCCCGTTTCCGGGTCGGTGAATCTTTCTGAATTTGAGGCCATTGTCCAGTCAGATGCGGAGATTTCGGGGAAAAATGTGTCCGCATCCTTTATTTCAGTATGGACATGGGTGATATACATGGTGTCCGCAAGCGGCAAGGCCTGCCGGTAGATTTCACCTCCGCCTATGACAAAGCATTTGTCTGTGGCGGCCTTTTCCCGGCCTGGTGTGTCCGGTCCGGCCAGCAGGAACGCTTCTTCCAATGATGCGGCGACGAGGACATTGTCCGGCATCGGGCCTTCTCCGCAGGGATTTGCACCAGATGCGGCGAGGTTTCGGGAAACGATGATGTTCAGCCTTTTCGGAAGCGGTCTGCCTATGGATGCAAATGTCTTTCTGCCCATGATGACCGGATGCCCGGAAGTGACCTTCTTGAAATATTTGAGGTCTTCGGAAATGTGCCACAGGAGAGCATTGTCCTTTCCTATGGCCCCGTTGTCGGCTACTGCCGCTATTATTGCCTTTTCCATTCTGCTCATCTGTTTGAGTTTCTGACTGCAGGTACCATGAATGGCATTTCTCTTCATGTCCGGAACGGTCAGCCGCGGGTCTTCGGGATTTTTCTGGTTATTGTTCCCCACCCCCTGAGACCGGGAAATTCCTTTTCATCCATTACAGTGACGGACATTTCCCATATACCGTTTTCCACAGGGATGAGCCCTGCCCTGTATGGAACTTTATATTCCTTTGAAAAGTGGGATTCATCGATGAAACTGTCCTTGGGAATACTGACAGTTTCTGCATATTTCTGTCCGGAAGGGGAGATGCAGGTGATTTCAAGGGCTATGGCCGGCGGCATTGCGGAGAAACTTTCACCGTCGCAGTCTATTCTTGTGTAGAATGATATGTCATAGCGACATAGCGAATCGCTCATGTCTAAAGGAAATGTATAGGCCGTCGTACCGTCCCTGTCATTGCTTTTTATGAAGACTTCGCGCTGGCTGGGCTCCGAACATCCTGTGAATGCCGCCATGACCGGCATAAGGCACAGCATTACCAGAACATGACTATGGAATGTTCCGGGCAGTACGGTATGTGCCTTGCATGCTGTCATTGGTTCTGAGGTCTGGTTTTCCCGTTCCTGTTGCCCTGGCTGTTCCTGTTGTTCTGTCCGTTTCGGTTGCCTCCCTGTCCGTTGCCCTGGGCATTGCCGTTCCCCTGTCTGTTGCGGCCGCCGTTCTGGCCTGCACGGCCGTTGCGTTTCTGTCCGTTGCGCTTTTTCTTGCGGGTGTCATCGAAACGGGTGATGCTGTCATCCCCGACAGCGGAAATGAATTCAGGTATTGCCGGAGCTGGCTCGGACTTAAGTGATTCCGGCTTTTCTCCGTTTCTGTTCATCCGTATGACTTCCTTTACTTCTGAGGCGGCAAGCGGGTAGAGATTGGCAAAGGATCCCTGCTCATAGGAGAAGTACATGACTTCTTTCAGTATGTCGGTCTTCATGAGGTAGGCAAGCCCGTCCTCAAATTCAAGAGGGGCCGAAACCTTCGGAATCCTTGACTGGGCATCGATGTAGGCAGCAGTTTCGTAGTTGAGGCAGCATTTGAGCTTTCCGCACTGTCCTGCGAGCTTCTGCGGGTTGAGTGACAGATCCTGGCATCTTGCCGCTGAAGTGGTGATGGACTGGAAGCTGTTGATGTAGTTGGAGCAGCAGAGTTCCCGGCCGCATACTCCGAGACCTCCGATCAGCCCGGCTTCCTGCCGGGCCCCGATCTGCTTCATTTCTATCCTTATGCGGAACTCTTCCGCGAAGACCTTTATCAGCTGGCGGAAATCCACCCTGCCGTCTGCGATATAGTAGAATATGGCCTTTGTCCCGTCCCCCTGGAACTCGACATCCCCGATTTTCATCTCCAGACCGAGTTCTGCGGCTATCTGCCTGGACCTTATCATGGTTTCGTGTTCTCTGGCGATGGCCTCCTGCCATTTCTCTATGTCGAATATCTTTGCCTTGCGGTATATCTTCTTGAATTCCGTCGTGGCAGGGTCTATCCTCCTGCATGCCATCTGCCGGGCCACAATCGGACCTTCAAGGGTCACAATCCCGAGATCATGCCCGTTGGCCGCTTCCACTATCACCAGATCGCCTGTCTTGATGCTCTGTCCGGAAGTGTTGATGTATATTCCTTTGCGGGTATTCTTAAACCTTACTTCAAAATAGTCCTTGAACTGCTCCTGTCTGACGCCCTGAAGCCAGTTGTAGACTTCCTGCTTGCAGCAGCCCTGCCTGTAGGTGCAGTTGAGCTCCCCTTCGTCCGTCCTTTCCACGACACAGCCTCTGGAGCAGTCGAATTTCTTTGTCTCGTTATCGTAATCCATAGTCCTATACACTTAAAAACAAACAGTTGGCAAGGTCGCAGAAGACGACTTTCGCATTGACATTCCTGTCGAGAAGTCCTGCCGCCTTGTCAAGGCATGCAAGCGCCTTTGAACAGAAGTTCCTGTTCGTCTTTCCCGCAATTTCATTGAAAAATGCGCTTTCCTGCGGGGAAAGCCCGGCTATCTGTCCCATATTCTGCTGGAGCATGAATATTTTTCTGACGCTTTCTCCTGCAAAGTTACAAAAAGCTTTCTGTTTTTCACGCGAATCCAGTGATGCCATCATCTCGCCGGCTTCGAGGGCCGACATAAGGTCTCTGGACACTGCCGCCCTCATCAGGTCGGAGAATATGTCCATGAATCCTGATTCCTCCTCTTTCCCGGAAACGGAGTAAAGGGCTTTCCCTATGCTTCCTCCGCATATTCCGGCCTGTATTTCCGCTTCTTCCGGGTCCATGCCTGTCCTTTTCAGGGCTTCTGCCACCTCTTCCCTGGGCTGCGGCGGTATGCGCAGGCTCTGGCATCTGGAGAATATGGTCTGGAGCACTTTTTCCGGTGCATGTGTTATGAACAGGAAAAGCGTCTTTTCCGGAGGTTCTTCCACGATTTTGAGAAGCCTGTTGGCTGCCTCGGCATTCATCTTTTCCGGCAGCCATGTAACGATGGCCTTATATCCGTCTTCCACGGATGTGAATGAAAGCTTGTCCAGGATGGCCTTGGCCTCCGCCACGGCTATGTTCCCGGATTTTCCTTCTATTCCCAAAGCCTTGTAGAGCCCGTTTTCAAGGAAATAGGGATTTCCGAGGACGAGCTCCCTCCAGTATCTGATATAGCTGTCGGAAGTCGGCTTGGACGAGCTGTCAGCCTTCGGGCCGGAAGTCACCGGGAACACAAAGTGCAGGTCAGGGTGAATCAGTTTGGATATCTTTTTGCAGGAGGGGCATTCCCCGCAGGAGTCGCCGTCATGGCGGTGTCTGCAGTTTATGTATTGGATGAATGCTAGTGCAAGTGCAAGCCCTCCGCATCCTTCATTTTCATAGAAAAGCATGGCATGAGGTACTCTGCCGCTGTCAGCCATGGAAACAAGCACTTTCTTGATATCCTCATGTCCGATGATTTCTGAAAATTTCATTTTCCGATTTTATGAATGTGGTTTCTTTCCCCTGCTGTCTTGTCTTTTGCTTTCCGGCCGGAGACTTATGACTGTCTTTGTCCGGTGAAATATGCCAGTTCCTTCAGATACTCCTTTTCCGGTGATTCCCGGAGGATTTCCAGGGCGGACACTGCCTTTTCTATATATTTGTCCAGCACTTTTCTTGCATATCCGAGTCCGTCGTTTTCCCTGACGAACGACAATATCTCGTCTCTGATTCCGTCCGGATTGTCTGCGATGTTGATTATCTTTCTCCTTATGCTCATCTCTGCTTCCTTCCCTGCATTTGCAAAGGCTCCGAGGAGCGGCAGTGTGATCTTCTGTTCAAGAATATCCACTCCGGCAGGCTTTCCTGTCTTCATTTCAGGGGAATAGTCGAATATGTCATCCTTTATCTGGAATGCAAGTCCAAGGGAAACGGCATAATCCTTTACGGCCTCTTCGATCTGTGCAGAGGCTTCCACCGATATGGCGGCAGCCAATGCGGCCGCTTCGAACAGTGAGGCAGTCTTGCTGAAAATTATTTTGGTGTAATCTGTCTCGTCCGTGTCTCCGCTTTGAGCCTTCTGAAGCTGGAGGAGCTCACCTTCCGCAAGGTCACTCAATGTCTTGGAGAACATCCGTATCACTCTGTCGTTTTTCGTGTCGGCATCCAGGATGAGCTCCATGGCCTTCACAAGCCAGTAGTCTCCGATAAGCACTGAAACAGTCGGGCCCATCATCGCCCTTATTGTCGGTGCCCCTCTTCTCTGGTCACTGTCGTCTGCCACATCATCGTGCAGCAAGGTGGCGTTGTGAAGCAGTTCCGTCCCTGCGGCATAACGACAGCTGTCGTCCGTCGCCTTTCCTCCGGAGCATGCCCTGGCCACAAGCACTGACAGCAGTGGCCTCAGCTGCTTCCCGGAATGCGAAAGAATCAGCCTGTTGGTACTGTCCAACAGGCCGATTTCACATTTGACTGCTCCGCTGATGTATCCTTCGGTCTTCTTCCAGTCTTCCCCTAAATATTTCTTTATTTCATTGATGTTCATAAAATTGATGTCAATTTTCCCGGCTTCAGAAAAGGAATGACAGGGAGAGGGTCAACCCTCTGAAGTTTCCTCCATTGAATGCTCCTTCGGTGAACAGGGCAGCCGAAGTGTCCATGTTGTCCTTTGCCTTGTAAAGTGACCCGAAATTCCAGTTGTATCTGCCTATGACCTGGAATCTCCATATTTCGATGCCTATGCCAAGTCCCAGTCCGTATTCCATGCGGGCCAGTCCGGCGCTTTTCCATATGTTGGCATGCTCAAACATAGTGCCTCCGGCACCGTATTCAAGACTGTTGTTCAAACCTACCCCTATGTATGGGGAAACATCGAGGAACGGTCTGAACAGAAGAAGATCCGGTCCCCATTGGAAAGAGACCGGCAGTTCGAGATATCCTGCGGTGAGGTCAAAGCTGCTTCCGGGGATTCCTCCGATTTCCCCGACTCGTGCGCCTTTGACATGGTACATGAGAGATGGCTGGATTGAAAATCCCATCGGAAGCTTCAGCTGGTATGTGACCCCTACATTATATTTCGTGGTGGTTCCCCTGTTTCCTATGTCGGAGGCATGTGAAAAGGAGAAGCCTCCTATGACTCCGAAACGGCTTTGCCCTTTTGCACTGATGCTGAACACCAACAGTATCGCAATTATTATGGAGGCTGATGCTATTGTCTTTTTCATGGTGAATTTTGTCAAGTTGTCTTATATCCTGTTCCGGAGCCTTCTGGCTTAGAGCAGGGCGTCTATCTTCTTGGCTATTTCTGATTTCGGAGCCGCGCCCACAAGCTTGTCGACGAGTTCGCCTTTCTTGAAGAAAAGAAGGGTGGGGATGTTGCGGATACCGTATTTCATCGGGATATCCTGACATTCATCCACATTGCATTTGGCGATGACCGCCTTGCCTTCATATTCTCCTGCAAGCTCTTCCACAATCGGTGCGATAGCCCTGCACGGTCCGCACCAGGTGGCCCAGAAATCCACCATCACCGGTTTGTCCGTATTCAGTATTTCTGCAAAATTTGAATCTGTAACTGTCTTTTCCATAATTTTTTGATTTTTAAATTGTAATTATTCCAGCAATGCCGGAACATCTTGAAATGAAATATGTCTGTCAAAACAATATTGCAAGCGAAAGCGTGTATCCTCCGAAGTTTGACTTGGAGAAGAGCTCCTTGAATTCCGCCTCGGCCGTGCCCAGTCTCGTCAGGTTCCCGAAGCTCCAGTTGTATTGTCCGGTAATCTGGAAATGCCACAGCTGGATGCCTAATCCTGCTCCTGCGCCGTATTCAAACCTGTTGATGTTCTTCCAGTCGTACTGGTTGCCGTCAGCATCCCGCATGTCTTTGGATATGGCATAGCCTATGAACGGAGTACCCTGCAGGAAGACCCTGATGTCCCCGTCCTTGAACCTCGGACCCCACTGGATGTTTACAGGGATTTCAAGGTATCCGAGTCCGAATGCGTCACTTTCACCGCCGGTCCCGACTCTTCCGCCTTTCACATGGAACATGAGTTCCGGCTGTATCGAGAACCAGAGGGGAAAATCTATCTGGTAAGTCAGTCCGGCCTGATAGCCTATGTTGTCCTTTACGTCCCCGTTGTTGATGCTGGAGAAGTTCACTCCGGCCTTCAGTCCGAAGTTCTGTGCGCCTGCCATGAACGGAAACAGGCAAAACGCAAAAGAGATGGCTGCTATTCTGATGAGTCTGTTCATAACATAATGATTAATCCGGTTACAAATATAAGAATTTGCCGCCGGATTGCAAGACTTGTGCCTGTTTATAAAACCCCGAAATGATGCAGTGCCATGCCGATGCCGTCTTCGTCAACAGACCCGGTCACATGGTCGGCGGAAGCCTTCACATTGTCGGAGGCATTGCCCATCGCGATGCCGGTGCCTGCATATTTCAGCATTTCAATGTCGTTGCCTCCGTCTCCGAAGGCCATTGTTTCTTCACGGCTGATGCCGAAATGTCCGCAGATAGCCCTGATGCCGTCAGCCTTGGAGAGGCCTTTGGGGTTGAGGTCCATGAACATCGGGTTCCATCTTGACGGTTCAAGTTTGTCCGCTTCCGGAAGAATCATGGTCTTTTCCTGCTCCTCGTCTGCGAATATGGTGAACTGGTAGACCGGTTCCCTTGCCATCTCCACGGCGGGGATGACCGGTATCGGCGGCAGCTTTATCATCTTGAAGGTCATGTTGGTGGTATCATCCGTCATGCTCACTGCAAGGCGATCTTCGCAGTATGTGACACATGGCATTCCTGCCGTGTCTGCGATTTCCGCTATCTTCCCGGCTGTCACCGGGTCTATCGGATGGCGGAATATGATCCGGTCATCCGCATATACTATGGCTCCGTTCAATGTGATGTAGCCGTCGAACGGGAATCCGCTCAGATTGTCCATCATCTTGAGAGGGCGTCCGCTTGCTATGAATGTCTTCACCCCCTTCTCTTTCAGGGCATAAAGGTCTGCAAGTGTATTCTGTGATATTGAATGTGTCCTGAAGCTCACCAGAGTCCCGTCTATGTCGAAAAATACTGCCTTTGTCATATCTTTCCCGTTTTTTCGCATGCCGTTCCTGAATATGTCTTTAAAAGGCCATCCGGTACTTGCCCCGGAATCCTTATGCCTGTCTATCCCTCACCATTTATGTCAAGCCATTCGTATTCCCCGCCCCATATTTTTAGAAAACGTATGAAGTCCGCATTACTGATGACGGCCCCGGATGTGTTCTCGCATGGATGGAAACTCAGCTTTTCTGCTGTCTTCAGGTCTTTGTCAAGGAAAAGCTTTACCCTGTGCCCGTTCTCATAAAGTTCCTTTGGATTTGCTGTCGCCGCCACGCCGATGTCGTTGATCAGTCCAAGCGGGGACACTGATCCCGGTTTCAGTCCGAGGCATCTTTCCATGCGTTCCTCCGAGGCAAAGGACAACTTGCCCTGCCTCAGCTTGTGTTCCAGAGCGTGGATATCCATTTCCTTGTGACATTCCAGGACCACGAGATAGTGCCTGTTGCCCTTGTGGTTGCGGAAAAAGAGGTTTTTGCAGTGGGTGGCCTCCACATCTTTCCAGTATTCGAGGGCGGCTTTCACTGTCGGAAGTGGCGGATGGGTGTACAATTCGTATCCAATGCCGTGCTCCTCCAGAAAATCCAGTGTCTGCTGCCTTCTGGCCAGCCTGTCTGCTGTATCTTCTGATTCAGTATTACCTGTCACCGCCGCCTTTTGTACCCGGCATCCGTCTTCCTGCCGCATTGTGTTCTCCGTCATCATTTCTTCTGCAGGACTATTTTGACAGGCTTTTGGCATAATGCGTCGGAGTCTGGTGCGGCTTCTGAGGATGCTGTATCATGGCGGGCTTTCCCCATTTCAGACTGTATATCAGAAGCCCTATGCCGAGAACAATGAACGGTATGCTCAATATCTGTCCCATGTTCAGTGCCATGCCTTCCTCAAATCCCACCTGAGGCTCCTTGATGAACTCTATCAGGAATCTCATTCCGAAAAGCACGATGAAGAATATGCCGAGGATGGTGCCCCTTTTGAGTTTGTCCAATTTGTACCTGTACATCCAGAGGAGGACAAATCCGAGTATGGTGTAGCTCAATGCCTCATAGAGCTGGGTCGGGTGCTTCGGCTCCGTTTCCCCGCGCAGCTCGAAGATGAAGCCCCACGGCAGATTTGTGACATCTCCGTATATTTCCGAGTTGAAGAGGTTTCCGATTCTTATCAGTGCTCCTGCAAAGCAGACCGTGATGCAGAGCCTGTCCAGAATCCACAGCAGGTCGAAGTCATATTTCCTGCCGTAGTGATGTGAGAACCACCACATTGCCAGAATCAGCGCTATCGTCCCCCCGTGGCTCGCAAGCCCTCCTTTCCACACCATGAATATCTCCCAGAATCCTTTCCAGCTCCCGAAATAATAGTCTGGCTGATAGAAGATGCAGTGCCCGAGCCTCGCCCCTACAATAGTGGCTATCAGCAGCGTATAGAGCAGCGGGTCAAGCAGGCTGACCGGCACGCCCTCCCTCTTGAAGAACCACTTGAAGATGAACCATCCGATGAAAAATCCAGATATGAACAGCAGGCTGTACCACCTTATCGACAGTGACCCGATATGGAATATCTCCGGATTCACATGCCAGTTTACAAACAATAGATCAAACATTATAGTTCCCTATTTCAGAAGTTGTTCCTGATTTCAGGCCAGCTTCCATTTTGTTTATCCTTTACTTTTCCTTTTTCCGCCTCCGGCAAATATGCCCTCTCCTCCCCAATCATGCAAAGATATACATTTTCCCGCAATTATCTGAACAGCCTGTCCACTGTAATCACATTTGTTTTATGTGTTTTGTTGATTCGGGTGCGTTCAGGACATGTATTATGAAAAAAACGGCTTCGGAATTTCTCCGAAGCCGTTGATGATTTCCCTGTTGGGAAAATATGTCGCTGTGTCAGTTGTCGCCTGGCGGGATTACTCGCGGATGGCTGCGATGCCTGGAAGTTCCTTGCCTTCGAGGTACTCGAGCATGGCGCCGCCGCCGGTGGATACATAGCTTACCTTCTTGGCGTAGCCCATCTGTGTCACGGCTGCAACGGAATCACCGCCGCCGACGAGGGTGAAGGCTCCGTTTTCGGTGGCCTTGGCGAGGATTTCGGCTACACGGTTGGTTCCTTTGGCGAATGAAGGGATCTCAAATACGCCTACAGGACCGTTCCAGAGGATGGTCTTTGACTTCATGAGGACATCCTCCCACTCTGCGAGTGTGCTAGGAGCAGCGTCAACGCCCTCCCATCCGTCAGGAATCTCGGTGTTGTGGCAGATCTTGGTGTTGGCGCCTTCAGCGAATGCGTCGGCGATGACAACTTCCTTTGAAAGATAGAGTTTCACGCCTTTTTCCTCGGCTTTCTTCAGGGTGTCGAGGGCAAGCTGGAGCTGGTCATCCTCACAAAGGGAGTTTCCAATCTTGCCGCCCTGGGCCTTGACGAAGGTGTAGACCATGCCGCCTCCGATGATCATGTTGTCAACCACGTCGAAGAGGTGCTCGATGATGCCGATCTTTGAAGATACCTTTGCGCCTCCGATGATGGCTGTTACAGGGCGCTCAGGGTTGTTGACAACTCTTTCAAGAGCCTTGATCTCGCCTTCCATGAGGTAGCCGAACATCTTGTCGTTCGGGAAATATTTTGCGATGAGGGCTGTGGAGGCGTGTGCCCTGTGGGCTGTACCGAATGCGTCGTTGATGTAGCAGTCGCCGTATGAAGCGAGTTTTGCAACGAATTTCTTCTGGCTTTCCTTCACGGCTGCCTTGGCTGCCTTCTTCTCCTCGTCAGTGGCATCTTCTGCGAGACCTCTCGGCTTGCCTTCCTCCTCTGCATAGAAACGGAGGTTTTCAAGTACAAGCACTTCGCCCGGTTTCAGGGAAGCCACCTGCGCGTCTGCGTTCTGGCAGTCGTCAGCAAATTTTACAGGAACACCGAGAAGTTCTTCCACACGGCCGAGGATGTGTTTGAGAGAGAATTTCTCAGTCACTCCCTTAGGACGGCCGAGGTGTGACATGATAATCACTGAACCGCCTTTTTCGATTACCTTCTTGAGGGTAGGCACAGCTGCCCTGATGCGGGTGTCATCCGTGATTTCGAAATTCTCGTTGAGAGGAACATTGAAATCTACCCTGACAAGAGCCTTCTTGCCGGAGAAATCGTAAGTGTCAATACTCTGTTGCATAACGTTATTCTGTTAAAAGTTGTTTTTCTGAACTGTTTTTCCGGCGGCAGAAATAAGCAAAATTCCTGCCATTGCCAACTATCCTGCAAAGATAGAAAAATTACGGAATAATACGCAGTGCCTCAGCCGTTGTTGAAATAATCAGTTAAAATTCCGTATTTTTGCATGATTAATGAACGATATCATGACAATAGAGATGCCGGGGGAGTTCTGGACCGATTATGAACTCATAGATTCGGGCAATTTTGAAAAACTTGAACGGTTCGGTGACCATATCCTTGCCAGACCTGAGCCCAAGGCCTTGTGGGGCAAGTCAATGTCTGAAGCAGAATGGTCAAGGATGATGCATATCCGTTTCAAGCCGGGAGCAGGATTTGCGAGGGCCGGGAAAGAGGACAGCGGCACATGGGAAAGGCTGAAGAATGCGGCTGACCAATGGATCATCCGTTATAAGGGAGGCCAGCACGGACTGTCGTTTTCACTGAGGCTGGGACTTACGGCATTCAAGCATGTCGGTGTCTTTCCGGAGCAGTCCCCGAACTGGGAGTACATATACCGCAATACCCGTGAACTCGTGTCAAAGGCGGACTCTGAAGGGCGTTCCAAGCCGAAGGTGCTGAATCTCTTTGCATATACAGGCGCTGCATCCCTGGCCGCGAAGGCTGCCGGAGCGGATGTTACACATCTCGACTCTGTCCGCCAGGTGGTGACATGGGCCCGGAACAATATGGAAATAAGCCGGATGGACAATATAAGGTGGGTCGTTGAGGATGCAATGAAGTTTGCCAGGAGGGAGGCGAAGAGGGGGAATGTCTATCAGGGGATTATCCTTGATCCTCCTGCATACGGACACGGCCCTGACGGAGAAAAGTGGAAACTGGATGAATGCCTCTACGAAATGCTGACCAATGTGGCTGCAATCCTTGCCCCCAGTGACAGCTTCATGGTGCTCAATCTGTATTCCAACGGATATTCTGCCGTCCTCGGGGAGACTGTGGTGCGGCAGGCATTCGGAATAGGAGGGAATGCCGGCAGGATTGCTGGAGGAGCAGCCGGGACAGATGTCCGTAAAGGCGGTCTGTCCGAGCGCGCAAATGTGCTCATCGACTCCGGGGAGCTTGTCTTGGATGACCGTTTCGGGAAAAAGCTTCCGTTGAGCATCTTTGTCCGCCTAAGGAGATAATGCCGGGTGGGCTGCATTGGATTTGGATAGTATATAAATTTTGTCTACCTTTATGAAAATGATGTGATTCAGGTTATTGGCGTCATGTGGGCTCTTGTGTGTTGTATTTCTGACCTTGAAAACCTGCTTTGCGTGGACATCGGAATAACTGTAACCTTATTTACTGACTTATAAATCTTTTTCTTATGTTAACAACGGACAGGGGACTTCTGAAGTTCATTCTTCTTTCCATCATTACTTTCGGCATTTATGCAATAGTGGTGATGACCAAGGTATCCATCGAGATCAATATGATTGCCACGAAGCACGACGGCAAGAATACGATGAATTACTGCCTGATATTCTTCATTTTCAGCTGGCTGACACTCGGGATTGCGCCGCTGGTATGGTATCACCGCCTTTGTGCAAGGATAGGGGATGAACTCAAGACCAGGAGCATTCCGTATGATTTCAGCGTCTGGGATTTCTGGGGCTGGGAAGTCTTCGGTTCACTGATTGTGGTGGGGCCGTTCATTTTCTGTCACAGGTTCTTCAAGGCCATGAACTTTCTATGCGAGAGCTACAATGCGGAACTGGCAGCCGCTGGACCGCGATTCTGAATCCGGGAAATAAAAAAGGAACCCTGTCAAAATCCGTTTCCGGATGATGACAGGGTTCTTTCTTGACGACATTTCTTATTCTGACTTTCCGTCAAATGGTTTGACTGCTTCGGCAAGCTTGCCGGCGAGGTCTATGAAGGCGAGTCCGTCCGGTCTGTCGGAAAGGGCGGCAGGTTCGCCGCCGTCGCCGCTTTCGCGGATACTCTGGACGATAGGAATCTGGCCGAGGAGAGGGATGCCGTATCTGTCTGCCATTTCGCGGCCTCCGTCTTTTCCGAAGATGTAGTACCTGTTTTCAGGAAGCTCTTCCGGAGTAAACCAGGCCATGTTTTCCACCAGACCGAATATAGGCTTGCGGATGCTTTCATTGCGGAACATGTTCACTCCCTTTTCCACATCGGCAAGGGCCACTGCCTGTGGGGTGGTCACTATGACGGCTCCTGTCAGAGGAATGTCATGCACGAGGCTGATGTGTATGTCGCCTGTTCCCGGAGGCATGTCTATGAGCAGGAAGTCCAGTTCTCCCCATCTTACCTGCAGTATCATCTGCTTCAAGGCATTGCAGGCCATGGGGCCTCTCCATATAAGGGCCTGTTCAGGCTTGGCGAAATAGCCTATTGACATCCATTTGACACCGTATTTTTCAAGAGGCATGATGACTTCCTTTTCTCCTTCCAGGAACGCCTGGGGCTGATCGTTTTCAGTTCCTGTCATTTTCGGGACGGACGGGCCGTAGACATCGGCGTCAGCAAGTCCGACCTTGTAGCCGAGGCGTGCAAGGGCAACGGCAAGGTTGACAGCGACAGTGGATTTCCCGACTCCGCCTTTCCCGGAAGCCACTCCTATTATATGCCTTACCTTTGAAATTTCGTCAAAGCCGAGGTCCAGTCCGGCAGGCTTTTTCTTGGCCTCGTCCCTTATTATGGTCTTGACTTCCACTTCTGTTCCCGGCGCGTGCCTGATGATGGCTGCCTTTGTGCTGCCTATGAGGTATTCGGCGAGCGGGTCCCGGTGCCTGGAGAATGCGAGGGTGACGGTCACCTTGCCGTCTTCACATTCGACCTTTTCCACCATTCCGAGTTCCACGATGTTCTTGTCGCCTTTTGCAGGGTGCTGCACATCGTAGAGCATCTTCATTATTTCATTCTGTTTCATTTCAATACCTTTTATATATCAAGAAGAGGGTGAACAATGGCATTCTTGTTTCCCTCTTCTCAGTGTGTTGCTTGTCCCGGCTTATTTTACTATATCCATCTCATCAAGGAGATATCCGGCACCACCGAACTTGTCCACGATGAAGAGGACATAGCGGATGTCCACATTGATGCACCTCTGGAGGTCCGGCTCGAACATTATGTCGCTGCTCATTGACTCCCAGTTGCCGTCGAATGCAAGGCCTATCAGTTCTCCGTCGGCGTTGAGGACAGGGCTGCCGGAGTTGCCTCCCGTGATGTCGTTGTTGGATAGGAAGGCCACCGGCATCTTGCCGTCAGGCAGGGCATAGTCGCCGAAATCCTGGGCTTTCCAGAGTTCTTTCAGCTTGGCAGGCACTACGAATTCCCAGTTGTCCGGGTCTTCCTTTTCCATCACTCCGTCGAGGGTGGTGTAATATTTATAGGTGACGGCATCCTTAGGGGAATATCCCTTTATCGTTCCGTATGTCAGGCGCATGGTGAAATTGGCGTCAGGGTATGATGGCTCGTCCTTCTTCCACTCCAGAAGACCTGCAGTGTAGGCTTTCCTTCCTGCGGCAAGGAGTGAGTCGCTTTTGTTTATGTCTGTGTACAGTGGTGTCAGTACCGCTCCTGCTGCCCTTGCCAGGGAAATTGCCGGATCGGAGAAGATTTCCGCACGGTCCGGACTGTCTATTGCTTCGCTTAATTTGTCTGCTGAGGAGAATACGCTTGCAGCGAACAGTTCATCCACATATTTGTCGATGTCCATTGTTCCGAAGTCCTCGCCGAGGCCTTTCAGATAGTATGTGGAGTCCACATGAGTCCTGTAATAATTGAGCAGGGCCTTTGCCTCCTTGATGTCCGTGCTGACGGAGTAGTCCTTGTAGAGGTCAGCCACGGCGGCGAAGGCGTCTTCAAAGGCTTTCAGGGTGTCTTTGACCTCGGTTGCTTTCAGTGATGTCTTGGCTGCGTTGTTGAATGTGGTAGCTATGCTGGAAAGCTCTATCCTGAAGACGGATTCTATGGCTGTCCTCGCAATGCGGTTGGCTGTTCTTCCGGATTCCACACCCTCCTTGATCTGCCCGAGGGCATTCCCGTACACCTCCTGCCTCTTTGGCGAGGCGTTGACCCAGGCAGTGAATGCGGCTTCCTCTTCCTCTGCCCGTCCGATTACATTCAGCTTTGCGAATGCCTGTTTCATCCCTATCCATTTCTTCCATCCGTTGGAAGAGCCTGCGTATTTGCTCGCGTACTGGATTTTCACTTTAGGGTCTGCCAGCATGTCTTCCATCATTATGTCCTGGCGGATGGTGCGGGCTTCGATGGAAATGTCCTGGAGATCAAGCAGGGACTGCAGCTCAGGAGAGGTGTAGAACCTGTTTGTCCTGCCCGGATAGCCCATGATCATGGCATAGTCCCCTTCGTTGAATCCTTTGAGGGATATCTTCAGATGGTTCTTTGGGGTGTAAGGTACATTGTCTTTTGAATATTCCGCAGGATTGTTGTCCTTGTCGGCATATACACGGAACATCGAGAAGTCGCCTGTGTGGCGCGGCCACATCCAGTTGTCGGTGTCGGCTCCGAACTTTCCGATGGAGGAAGGCGGTGCGCCCACGAAGCGGATGTCCTTGTATGTCTTGTATACTATTATGTATTTTACATTGTTGTTGTAGAAGGAAATGCCCTCCACATCGCAGTGCGGGTTGCTGTCCTGGGCCTTTTTCATGAGTTCGGTCTCCTTGTCGGACACTGCCTTGGCCACGAGGGAGTCGAGTTCGGCAGCCGGCCTGTTCCTGTATTCCTTCAGGGCCTGTTTCTCGGCCTTATTGAGGGCGGCGGTGATGTCCGTCATGCTTTCAAGAAAGGTTACGGTCAGACCTTCCACCGGAAGTTCCTCGCTGCGGTTCATTGCCCAGTAGCCGTCCGTGAGGTAGTCATGGTCCACAGAGCTGAGCTTCTGGATGCTGGCATATCCGCAGTGGTGGTTGGTCACGAGAAGTCCCTCACCGGAAATTATTTCTCCGGTACATCCGCCTCCGAATTGCACTATGGCATCCTTGAGTGAAGAATGGTTGATGCTGTAGATGTCGTCTGCCGAGAGCCGGCATCCCAGTTCAGTCATTGTCTTGCTGTTCATCTTCTGCAGGAGGGGGAGCATCCACATCCCCTCGTCAGCTCTCATGCCTGCAGAAAACACAGCCAACGCCGTAATGGCACAAAGTATTTTCTTCATATCTGATGAGATTTAAAAATTCAGAAAATTACAAAATGCAAATATAACATTTCCTCCATGAATTTCAGGTGCTGAATCAGAAAAGTACCGGTTCGAGTTCCTTCAGATGAAAGCTTTTCCGGTGGTGCGGGGTCAGTCCATATTTTCTGACGGCTTCTATGTGCTCCCTTGTGGGATAGCCCATGTTCCTTTCCCATCCGTATTGCGGATATTCTTCCGCCAGGCTTCTCATGTATGCATCCCTGCCGGTTTTGGCCAGCACTGATGCTGCGGCGATGTCGGCGAATTTGCCGTCTCCCTTGACTATGCATTCAAATGGGGTGGTTCCGTAGTCGGCAGCCAGTGCGGGATTCTCCCACGGGAGGCATTCCTTCTGAGACATGGTTTTCTGCAGCTGCCGGACCGGTCCGGCAGCCCTGTTCATGCGCGACACGGCGATGCTTCTGTCCGACAGGATTACAGAAGGGATTCTTATATATGGTTTGAACCTGTTGCCGTCCACAACGATATGTTCCGGTCTTACGGGCAGGTTCATGATGGCCCTCCACATGCCTGCAATGGAGGCGTTCAGAATGTTTATCTTGTCTATCTCTTCAGCTGAAACCGCCTCCACTGCGTATGCAATGGCCTCTTTCATTACCACTTCCCGGAGGATTTCGCGGGATTTTTCCGTCATTTTCTTGGAATCGTTGAGGAGCGGATGATGAAAGTCCGGGGGCAGGATGACGGCTGCCGCGAATACCGGGCCTGCAAGCGGGCCTCTGCCGGCCTCGTCACATCCCGTCTCCAGCAGGTCATTATGCAGACGGCATGGCAGGCCGATGTGTTCTTTGGTGCATTTGTCTTGCCTGTTGACCATTTGTTGTACTTTTGCGATGCTGTATTGAGCGCAAAATTATTCATTTCATTGCATTTTCCGAAATCGTCTTGCGGAGCATCGTTATCACTTCTTCTTTGGTCCGGACCGTCTCCTTTAGGGTGGAGACCAGGTCATTCAGTACGGATATGTGGGCTTTCAGGCGTCTTATCTCTTCTTCATATCCGTTTTCAATTTCTTTGATCTTTGTCCCGTATTGCGCCTTCATGTCGTTGAATTCCCGGCTGCCGCCTTCTTCCGGGCGGTATCCGAGCATCAGTTCTTCGGCGGATATGCCGAGGATTGAGGCTATCTTGTCGATGTTTTCGCTCATCAGCCGTGTCTTGCCAGTCTCGATGTTCCTGTATGCGGTTCTGGATATGCACATCTTTTCTGCCATGGCTTCCTGTGACAGTCCGAGTCTCCGGCGGAGTTTTGAAATGTTTTCTTTGACGGAATTGTTGTTCATCTGCTATAAAGATTTTTCCCATCGCAAAAATATCTCAAGTCTTCATTGATTTATGGTAATAAAATCTTGTCAATGACAAGTATTTCTTTACAAAAAGAGAAAAAAACACAAAAAAGAGAAAAATATGACGCAAAAAACATAAAAAATGGCAATGTATACTTGTTAGTTGTTTCTTAAAATGTCAGTTTTGCAAACAAAAAAACTATGGAAAGGCCCAGAATGGAAAAATGTCTTGAGGTTTTTGTTCTGCTCATGGAGGATGAGAAGGTTTACATGGACCCGTTTCTTACCTTTGATTCAATCTGCAGGTGGATCGGCATCGGAAAGAAGGACATGGACCGCTATCTGAAGGAACAGTTCGGATGTGGCGGGGCTGATATTCTGAAAGCATACCGGGGTGCCGTACCTTTACATTTTCTCGAAAAATATGGCATACTGTTATAAATTCGTGCCCAAATCATCGGAAATTCTGTTGATTTTGCTGTTTTATTTGTTTAAATTTGCAAGGATGCGCCGTTTGAACGCGCTGATTGAAACAAATAACCAATAACAGATAAGTAAAATGAGAGCTTATTCAACACAGAACATCCGCAATGTGGTTCTTCTTGGCAGCACGAAGTCAGGCAAGACCACATTATCTGAAGCGATGCTATTCGAGGGCAAGGTCATAGACAGACGCGGCTCAGTCGAGGCGAAGAACACAGTTTCGGACAATTCGGAAATCGAGCAGATCAACCAGAGGTCAGTATATGCCACTCCGCTGTATGCGGAATTCATGGACACCAAGTTCAATATCATAGACGCGCCTGGATCGGATGATTTTGTGGGCGGTGCCGTTTCTGCATTCAAGGTGTGCGATACGGGCATCCTCCTTGTGAATGCCCAGCAGGGCGTGGAGGTCGGGACGGAGATTTCCGCCCGTTATGCAGGGCAGTATGATGTGCCTCTGATCGTGGCAGTCAACCAGCTTGACGGGGAAAAGGCTTCATGGGAAAACACAGTTGAAACCATGAAGGAGGCATTCGGCAACAAGCCTGTCATCATCCAGTATCCTGTCAATCCTGGGCCGGGATTCGATGGTTTCATCGATGTCCTCAAGATGAAATACTATCATTTCAAGGACGAAAACGGCACAAGGGAGGATCTGGAGATTCCTGCCCAGTACAAGGATGAGGCCGAGGAACTCAGGTCCGCCCTTATCGAAAGGGCTGCGGAATACGATGACACCCTCATGGAGAAGTTCTTTGACACGGGATTGCTTTCCGAGGACGAGATCAGGGCAGGTATCGGACAGGGGCTGAGGACCGGGGAGGTCATGCCTGTGTTCTGCCTTTCTGCAAAGAAGGACATCGGAGTGAAGAGGCTCATGGAGTTCACCATCAGGACTGCCCCGTCCCCTGCGGAGAGACCAGCCATGACCACCGATGGCCGTGAAATCGAGTGCAAGCAGGATGCGCCTACATCCATATTCATATATAAGACTGCCGTGGAGCAGCATCTCGGTGAAGTCGTATATTTCAAGGTGATGTCCGGAGAATTGACCGAGGGCCAGGACCTTGAAAATCCAGACACGGGCGACAAGGAAAGGATAAGCACAATCTATGCAGTGGCAGGCAAGAAGAAGGAGAAGGTTTCCGACCTTTATGCCGGGGACATCGGATGTACCGTGAAGCTCCGCAATGCCAAGACCAATGTCACGCTCTCCCAGCCGGGTACGGAGATAGCATACGAGCACATCGTGTTCCCTGCATCCAAGTTCCGTACAGCCGTCAAGGCAAAGGAACAGAAAGATGAGGAAAAGATGAGCGAGGCCCTGAACAGGATGTCCGCAGAGGATCCGACCATCGTGGTCGAGTATTCCAAGGAACTGAAGCAGACCATTCTTAAAGGCCAGGGCGAGCAGCACATAAATATTGTGAAATGGCGACTTAAGAATGAGAACAAGATAGAGATAGAGCTTTTCCCTCCGAAAATCTCTTACCGCGAGACCATCACCAAGGTGGCCACTGCAAGCTACCGTCACAAGAAACAGTCCGGAGGTGCCGGCCAGTTCGGTGAGGTACACCTCCTTCTGGAGCCCTACGTGGAAGGTGCTCCCCAGAACAACCGCTTCAAGGTAGACGGCAAGGAGATGGTGCTCAACATCAAGTCCAAGGAAGAATACACCATGGACTGGGGCGGAAAGCTCGAGTTCTACAACTGTATCGTCGGCGGCGCCATCGACGCCCGCTTCATGCCCGCCATCCTCAAGGGTATCATGGAGAAGATGGAGGAAGGTCCTCTGACCGGATCCTACGCCCGTGACATCCGCGTCTACGTGTACGACGGCAAGATGCATCCCGTAGACTCCAACGAGATTTCCTTCAAACTGGCAGCCCGCAACGCCTTCAAGGAAGCATTCCGCAACGCCGGTCCCAAAATCATGGAGCCTATCTGCAACATCGAGATCATGGT
>JADIMO010000057.1 GCA_017694755.1 Candidatus Cryptobacteroides merdavium | reverse complement strand
GACGAAAAGAGGGAATACAAGGAACAGGAACTGGCGTTCAACCGCATCCTGGCTGCCTGTCCGTTCAGTGTGCCGCTACCGAAGACATTGGAACTGACGGACACGGAGCTTCAGACTGTGGAGTCCATGCTTGCCGGAGTGAAGTCGAACTGGAACAAGCTGAAAGGCACTTCGGTAAAAGGCTTCCAGAGGAGTTTCATCGAGCGTCCCGGAAAATTGGAGCAGCGTGAGGACAAATGGGTGCTGTATGTCGAGGAGCGTTCATACGACATCCTGCTGGACTCCCTGCCGTGGTCGTACCGACGGATTCGGCTGCCTTGGCTGAAAAAGAGGATGGATGTCGTCTGGCGCGACAAGGAAGAATTTGACTTTGAGAATTATAACAATTAAACATATACCGATATGGAAGCAGAAAAGACATACCAGAACAAGGTGCCGCGCACCATCCAGCAGAAGCGTGGCGGCGACGGCGCATTGGAGTTTGTGGACAACCGTCAGGGTGGAATCCTTCAGGCGGTGGCAGAGCCAGTACAGCGTCTTGAAGACGAGGACGAGACATTGCAGGGTAAGTTTGAGCAGCCCGTGCAGCGGCTCGGTGACGAGGAGGATGAGACCCTGCAAGGAAAATTCGCACAGACGGTACAGCGTGAGGAAGACGATGATGAAGCCCTGCAGGGCAAGTTCGAACAGCCGGTGCAGAAGAAGAACGAAACAGGAATGCCCGACAACCTGAAAGCCGGGATAGAAGACCTTTCCGGCTTCTCGATGGACGATGTGCGTGTGCATTACAACTCCGACAAGCCGGCAACCGTACAGGCTCTGGCCTACACGCAGGGTACGGACATCCATGTCGCTCCCGGACAGGAACAGCACCTGCCCCACGAGGCATGGCATGTGGCCCAGCAGATGGCAGGCCGTGTAGAGCCAACCACCGAAGTGGGCGGACTGCCCGTGAATGATAATATGGACCTCGAACACGAGGCCGATGTGATGGGTGCAAAGGCACTTCAAATGAATTCTAAATTTATTCAAATAGGGGGAAAAAGTAAGGTAGCTAATTTTAATAGTTATATCAATAAAGCAGAAAGGAATACTATTCAACGAATAGTAATTAAGAGTATATGTAATAAGAAAGAAGATGTGAATACTGCATGTGATAAATTTGAAAAATATCTGAAATTTAAATTAAATAAAAAATATGAAGAATTGAAAGATGGATATCTAACGATTTTAAGGTCTATTAGACAAACTGGAGGAGGCGATTTGGTATGGACTCCTTTACTTAAAAAAAAATATTGTTTTATGAGTGCATGTGAAGATGATAATGTGAAAGGAATAATAGCTTTGCGTATTGATTCTGATCCTGATTCTGATTATATATATATTGACAATGTTGTAGGAATAGATGGTGGTGGAAAATTTCTTATAGATGCATCTAAACAATATGCAACTGAGCACAATAAGGGAAAGGTTAAACTGACAGCAGCAGACGATGGTTTGGTTAATTATTATAAAAAATATGGTTTTATATCTGATAATGGGGCTACAGGACATAATATGACATGTAATGTACAAACTCCGAAACCTTAATCTGTTAAAAAGAAATTATGCAATTAAATATTACATGGTTCAACAATATACTTTCCACAGCCATACAGCTGTATTTTCAGCAGGGGTGCGAATACTCTTCCATTGAGGAAGTCACGCCCCCTGACGACGGCTGGCTGGAGGAGGTCACGGGACGGCAGGACATCACTTTCAGCGAGCGGGTGGTTGTCATGCTGGCTCTGATGCCGCATACCAGTCCGCAGTCCCTTGACATCTTCTTCGTCCAGAACAAGAACTTCGACCGCCAGTACACCGAGTTCGGCGGCTGGAAAGGATTGTCGCACGGAGGTTTCCTGCCCACCGGAGAGACTGCTTCGTTCATCCTTGCCGGTGAGGACTTGGAAAGGAAGAAGGAGGTCATCCGCATGTTCCAGAAGGACCACTGGTTCTATGCGCAGAACATACTGCGGTTGGAGGGTGCAGGTGAAGGCGAGCCGTTCCTGAGCGGACAGTTACGCCCCTCCGAGGAATTTCTGAGCCATGTGCTGCTCGATCGGGAATACAAGCCGGACTACAACATCGGCTTCCCGGCCAAACGCATCACTACGCCATTGGAATGGGAAGACATGATACTGGACTATGCCACGCTCGAAGCCCTTGAGGAAATCAACACATGGATCAGGCACCAGCACACCATCATGGAAGACTGGGGGCTGAAACGCTTTCTCAAGCCCGGCTACCGTGCCCTGTTCTACGGCCCGCCTGGAACAGGCAAGACCCTTGCAGCTACGCTTTTGGGCAAGAAGAACGACATGGATGTCTATCGGGTGGATCTTTCGATGATAGTGTCCAAGTACATCGGCGAGACGGAAAAGAACCTGGCCAAGGTCTTCGACATGGCGGAGAACCGCAACTGGATCCTGTTCTTCGACGAGGCGGATGCCCTCTTCGGCAAACGCACTTCGACCAACACCTCCAACGACCGGCACGCCAACCAGGAGGTCGCCTACCTGCTTCAGCGTATCGAGGATTTTCCCGGCACTGTCATCCTTGCCACCAACCTGAAGTCCAATATTGACGAAGCCTTCTCCCGCCGCTTCCAGTCCATCATCTACTTTCCGATGCCCGACGAGGAACTCCGTGCCGCCCTCTGGCGCAGTATGCTCCCGAAAGAATGGCTCGGCGACGATGCGGAAGAACTCATTGCCACCGCCGCCCAGACCGAACTCTCCGGTGGTTCCATCGCGAATGTGGTGAGAAGGTGTGCGGTGACATTGATAAAGGCACAAAAACAAATGTTAAATCCGGTATTGTTGTGTGACTCCATACATAGGGAGGAAAACGGGACATGACAATTTGAACAGCATATAATGTATGAATATCCAGCACAAGATACTTTTCGGCTATGTCATTCTTATGGCAGTCATCGGCAGCATGACTGCCATATTGCTCTTCGACCGTGCCCGGATAAGGGAAATCGAGAAGGAAAGTGCGGAGATACGGGCTGTCCGCCTGGACATAAATACCGTACACCGCCGTATCACCGAGCTTGCGACTCTCGGAGAGTCCGTCATGGCATGGGATACTACAGAATACCGTGTGTACCATGAAAAACGGATGTCAATTGACACATTGCTCGTAGACCTGAAACAAAGCTGTACCGGATTTGTCCTTCCAGAGCAGGTGGACACCCTGCGGATTCTGCTCTCCGACAAGGAACACCACCTGTACCGCATCATGAAGGCGTTCCACAGGCAGGAGATTGCCGACAGCCTCATAGCCGAACAGCTTCCCAAAGTATCTTCACAAGCCACCCGTACCAGAACGGTCATCCGGAAAAAGAAAGGCATAGCCGGATGGTTCGGCAAGAAGGATACGGTGACAGTTCCTGTTCCTGCCGCGCCGCTTCATTCCCTGAATGAGCGCCTTATCTCCATGCAGGAGAAACGTATCCGCGAACTCAATACCTACACAGACAGTCTCCGGTTCTACAATCAAGAACTGAACGCACGGCTTAATTCATTTATTATCCAACTTGACGGACAGGCACAGAATGCCTTTCAATACAGAGAACAGGAAATAGCGGAGGCACAGAAACATTCCTTCCGTCTCATAGCCGGGCTGGTTGGAGCGGCAATCATCCTGCTCGTCATCTCCCACTTTGTCATTGTCCGAGACCTGCGCCGCCGTGACCGTGACCGCAGGCATCTGGAGGAGGCAGTGACACAAAACCGGAACTTGTCCGACATGCGCAAGAAAGTCATCATGACCCTTTCGCACGACATACGGGGTCCGCTGAACGCCATCAGCGGCAGCGCGGAACTGGCGATGAACACGAGAGACCGGAAACGGCGCAATGCCTATCTGACGGACATCATCGGTTCGGCACGGCATATCACGCAGCTGGCCAACAGCCTGCTCGACCTGTCCCGCCTGAACGAGGCCAAGGAAACCCTGAATCCCGTCCCGTTCAGGCTCATTCCCTTCCTTGACAGGATAGCGGCCGAATATACACGACCGGCCAATGACAGGG
>JADIMO010000007.1 GCA_017694755.1 Candidatus Cryptobacteroides merdavium | reverse complement strand
TCTCCGGGTTCCCACGGGGTAATCTCCGGTTCTTCCACCGTGATGCCCTTGTTGTTGAGCGTTATGTTGTAGGTATAGGCATAGCCTGCGGAGAACTGATTCGCTTCGGGCTTGGATGGATTCGGCAGTGTGGTTGTATAGTCCAGTCCGTTGAAAGACACTGTAAGGTCAAGAGAGGTGGTCACTCCCTGCGGGAGAATGATGACTTGCGAAGTGGTGGCACCGCCCAGCTGCATGGTAATCGGCGATTCGACGGCTGCGGTTACGGCAGTCGTTCCGGTAGCCGTGTCGAAAGTGCCTTCGTGCTTCAGCCCGCCCAACGTGTAGCTGGCAGGTTCCATTCCGTTGAAAATGAGGCCGTCGCCCGCCTTGAAGGTGAACTTGATGAGACTCATGCGGTGGTGGAACGCATGGTCGTCGGTGAAGCTCACCGTCGGATTGTGGGTGTTGCCCGTGGCTCCCGAGGCAAAGAGGAAGTCGATGCCCGTGCCCTGCTTGTCGGCTGCGGTGCTGACGGTCACCGTTCCGCCCTCAGCCTGATACGGATAGTAGGCATTGAAGGTCTTCGTTTCGGTGTCATCGAAATAGATGGTCGTACCGTCGGTCACGAACTTACCGTTCTCTCTCTTGTAGGGCACGTTGGTGAAGCTTGCGCCGGTGACGCCGATGCGGTCGCCGTCGGTCCAGTCGGTTCCTTCCGAATTGACGCGGGTAGCGGGCGTAATGTCGGCGATAAACTTGGCGGCTACCGGGCCGTCATTCAGGTTCTCGTTGTCGTTGTTACAGGCGGCAAGTGTCAATGCCAGCACTGCGAAAGCAAAAAATCTGGTTTTCATGGTGTATCTGTTTTTTATATTTATATCGTCTTATATCGTTTCTGTCACAGGGTCACATCTACGTCTTCTGCGTCCACCTCTTCCCATCCGGTGATCTCGCCCTTGCTTTCTTCCATGCCGACTGGGGTCTCCAGTGTTCCGGTTATGCGATAGCCGGTAGTCATGTCACCGTTAAAATCCTTCATGGCCTCAGTCAGATTAACTTCCGTGCGCTGCGTGCGTCCGCCATCTGTGAAGACGATGTCCAGCACCAGCGTCTGTACGGATCCCATCGTACCCAGCAGGCGGGCGTCGGCCGTGAGCTTGCTGCCGTCACGGGTAAAGGAGAAGACCGTGGAGGTCGGTTCGCCGATGGTCTGACCCTTCTCCATATCAAAAATTCCGGCTATACCACTGAGGGTGGCCGTCACGCTCTGTATCAGTTCGGGGCGGCCTTGTGTCACCTCCAGTTCGAACTGCAGGTCACGTACACGCTGCACCGGAACGGCATTGACACGCAGCGTGTCGTCAGCTGTAACGGTAATCTCCTGACTGACGGTCTTCAGATAGCCCGGCAGGGGAATGACAGAGGTCCCGTCCGTGTGAACATTGACCCGTGCTGTCCGTCCGTCGAAAGTGAAACCTTCCACGAGGTTATAGATTACCATACGGTATGTTCCCGGAGCGAGCAGGTCGGGGTAGGTAAAAGGCGAACCGGTGATATCAGCCGTCTGCCCGTCAATGTCGAGTGCATAGTCGTCTTCTGCCGACACTTCCGTCAGGATGACGGTGACAGCTCCCTTGTCGGGATGCGGCGTGTCATAAAGCGTGTCCTTCACGCAGGAAGAGAGCAGCACGGCGGCTGCCATTCCCATCATATTTATATATTGTCTTGCTTTCATACGTTGATCTCCTTTCTTAGAATAGCGTCCATACCAATGTCACACCGGCGTTGACGGGACCCCACCAGTCCTTTGTCCCGTTGCCGCGGCGCACGCGCACACCGTCTATGACTTCATATTTCTCATAGTCTGCATTCAGGTAGCCGAGGCCGAGGTTGAAATCAAGGGCCAATGCCTTGTTCAGCCGCAGCTGGTAGCCGCCGATGACGCCTCCGCCAATCAGGTCGCCCTGCTTGCCTGTGCCGCATAGCTTGTAGTTGAACTGTCCGGCCTTGAACATCGCACCCACATACCAGGCTTTCTTCTCGCCAAGATACCAGCGTACTTCCGGAGCCACTTCCCAGAGGGCATAGCGGCGGTCATTGCCATTCCATGTCCACGAAGTCCATGAACCGTTTACGGCAATGCCCCATGACGGGCAGATGCGCCATTCAAGTCCCAGGTCAGGTGTCAGGGTAGCCCAGCGCAGCAGATTGGCACGCAGGGAGAGATGATAATCGGTTGGGGCTTTGGTTTCAGACGGAGTGCCGGATGGTGTATACCGTTGTTCCTCTTGATCTTCCGGGGAAGTCAGGCCTTCTTCCGGCATCTCTGTCTCGGCAGACTTTTCGACGGACTCCGGGACAGTCTCTTCGTAGCCCTCTTTGTCAGCCTCGTCATCCGCTTCGGAGTCAATGGCAGTGTCCGGGGAGAGGCTGTCCATGTATTCCTGTACTTTTCTTGCCGCTTCCTCTCCGGCGATCTCGGCTACCTTTTCTACTGGTGCAGGCAGAGTTACGGTCACGACATATTTGAGTGTGCCGTCACCTGACCTGTATGGTTCGGAATATATACGGTCGGTAACAAAATTGTTTTCCGAGATCCGGCCGCGTATGATCAGTTCGGATTTGACCCTGTTGCGGCATGTTCTTGCAAGGTCTCCAGCGCCTTCTCCGGCATTCCCTGATATCCCGTGGCTTGTTACCAGCAGGTACATCTGTCCGGCGTCGATTGCGGCCCTGTTCTGATCGATTTCTTTGAGAAGACTGTCCAGCTGATCCCCGTTGCCGTGCCACGGCACATAGAACATATCATTCCGGGGGACGAAACGGAAGATATAGGTAGAGTCTTGTCTCTCTTTTGCTCCGGCAGATATGGCAAGGAGCAGCAGGCATGTCGCCAGAATTTTTCCTAGATTAGACATATTGTTATTTATTGTGTATTCGTATTTCTTCCGGCCGGAAAAATGCATTCCGCTTATAAATTTAAGCTAAAATCCTGACATCACGACCGGGAATGTAAACATTTGATTCACAATTGTAGAAATCGCTGAAATTTGTTGATAGAGCAATTTTCACTTTTGTAGTTACAGCAAAAAATTGTTGATAGAGCAAAATCCAGAAGGGGATTTTTTGTAATTTCGTCCCGGTCCGATCTAAAGAGAAAATATTATGCTAGCATACGTCTATGTGTCCGATGGACATTTCGAGCTTATGGATAAGCCGGAGCCATCTATCCTCAAGCCAGGTGATGCGATAGTCCGCGTGACTCTCGCAAGTATCTGTACCAGCGATCTCCATATTATGCACGGATTCGTGCCAAGGGCTGTCCCTGGAATCACAGTCGGCCATGAGATGGTCGGTATTGTGGAGAAGACAGGTCCTGAAGTCACAAAGGTGAAGCCGGGGGACAGGGTGGCTGTGAATGTGGAGACATTCTGCGGCAAATGTTTCTTCTGCATTCACGGCTATGTGAACAACTGCAGCGATCCTGACGGTGGCTGGGCCCTGGGATGCCGGATTGACGGCGGTCAGGCTGAATATGTCAGGGTGCCTTTCGCCGACCAGGGACTTTCCAGAATACCGGACAATGTGAGTGACAGCCAGGCTCTCTTTACAGGAGACCTTCTTTCTACAGGCTTCTGGGCGACGAGGATATCAGAAATCAGCGAAGAAGACACAGTGCTGATAATCGGAGCCGGGCCGACTGGAGTGTGCACATTGCTATGCGCCATGCTCAGGCATCCGAGGAGAATCATAGTCTGCGAGCGCGACCGGCAGAGACTGGATTTCATCAGGAGACATTATCCGGGAGTGACTGCTGTGTCTGAGCAGGAGTGCCGCCGGGCGGTCATGGATCTTTCCCTCCACTCCGGGGCTGATGTCGTCATAGAGGCTGCGGGGACCGATGAGTCATTCCGGATGGCCTGGGAATGTGCCAGGCCGAACGCCATTGTCACTATAGTCGCAATGTATGAAAAGCCTCAGATCCTTCCTCTGCCGGACATGTATGGCAAGAACCTCATATTCAAGACTGGCGGAGTGGACGGATGCGACTGTGACGAGATCCTCAGGCTCATCTCCGAAGGGCGGATCGATGCGACTCCGCTCATTACCCATACTTTCCCGCTGTCCCGCATCGCCGAGGCCTACGACCTCTTCGGGAACAGACATGACTCTGTCATCAAGGTCGCGATCAGGCCCTGACGTCATCCCCGGTCCGGACCAGACGATTGTGTTACGGCCTCAAACAGCATGTTACGGCCTCAAACAGCCAATAGGTACGACATATACACCGTCTTCCGGTCGCCTGTAAGCAAATTCACCGGTAGCTGTCAAAACCATGAGGAATGCCGGGGCTTTCATGCGCGAGGTGTCAATCCGTCCCGCCAGGGCATTGAGTGTGGCTACTCCGTCGTTTATCAATGATTGTCCTCCGAGTTTTATTTCTATCAAGCCGTACTGTCCGTTTCGCAGGTGGACCACCGCATCGCATTCCAGTCCGCTTTTGTCGCGGTAGTGATAAACCTTGCCGTTCAGTGCCTCGGCAAAGACACGCAAATCCCTTACGCACATTGTTTCGAAGAAAAAGCCCATTGTATTAAGGTCATTCATAAGGTCATCCGGCCCCAGCCCCAGTGCAGCAGTTGCAATCGACGGATCGACGAAATAACGTGTATCGGCAGTACGGATTGCGGTCTTTGAACGGAGATTTGGATTCCATGCCGGCATGTCTTCCACCACAAAGATTTTTCTTAGAACTTCGAGATACGAAGCAATGGTATCGTCGTTTAGTATTGCGGTATCATTGTTTTTCAGGTCTTCACGTAGTGTGGCTATTGAAGCCTGCGTGCCTTGATGACGTGCATATGCGCGCATCAGCCGCTGAACTCTCTCAGAAGCCCTTTTCACACCGTCAGCTTTCGTGACATCCTCTTTTGTCACCGCATCATAATAATCAAACGCCTGCTCCAAGGCAGCCTCTTCGGGAAGTCCTACGGACATAGGCCACCCGCCACGACATATCAGAAAGGCTATATCCTGCAAACTTAAACTGTTTTTTTCCAGTATTTTTCCCGGGGCAGAGAATAGTGCTGTCAGGCTCACGCTTCCGTTTGATTCACCGGATTCGAACAGCGTCATCGGACGCATCGTCAGCCATGCGAACCTACCTGTACCTGAATGTTCCCTTGCCATTTCCGCCTCCTTGTCGGGAACGGCTGAACCTGTCAGAATGAACTGCCCCATCTTGCGTCGGTGATCTATTGTATAACGAACTGCGTCCCACAGCTTCGGTACGGTTTGCCACTCATCGATCAGCATCGGAGTCTCTCCCGACAAGGCCGCATCCGTGTCGATTTCCAAAAGACTATTGAACTGTTCTTTCATATCCGTTCTTGCCAGCAGTACCTTGCTTGCTGCAATCTCTTCAGCCGTCGTTGTCTTTCCGCACCACTTCGGTCCTTCTATGACCACAGCACCTTTGGCCTGCAGCTTTTTTGCAAGCAGACCATCCATTATCCTATGTATATATCCTTCCATATTCCTTTAATATGCAATGGTAAAGATATGCATATTTTTTAAAATTCGGTAATTTGGCTTGAATTTGTTCGGTAATTTGGCGGTAAATTGTTCGGTAATTTGGCAGTAAATTGTTCGGCAATTTGGCAGTAAATTGTTCGGTAATTTGGCTTGAATTTGTTCTGTAATTTCTCCGGTTCCAGTACCTTATATAGATGAGGCAGATGATCAGTGACACGAATGTCGATGCAGGTGGGGCATAGCCCATCAGTACAAGTCCTGTGGGTTCAAGACGGCTTGCTGTCCATGAGAGAGGAATGCGGAACAGGAATGTAGCTGCCAGGCTGTGGATCATCGGGAAAAGGGAATTGCCCTGTCCGCTGAACCAGGTGTTGATGCAGAATACGAAACTTACCATGATACAGTCTATGCTGTAGCCTCTGAGATACTGCGCGGCCATTGCGACTACTGCGCTGTCATTTGAGAACAAGGCGGCAAGAGTCTCCGGGAAGAACTGGCAGTAGATGCAGACCGAGACCCCGAAGACCAGAGCCATGGCAATCCCTGACCGCAGACAGCTCTTGACTCTGCCGGCAAGTCCTGCGCCGTAGTTCTGGGCAGTCATTGCCGCTACAGCGGAAGCTATTGCCTGTGGCGGAAGCATCGCAAATACAATGATCTTTTCGACAACTCCGACGGCTGCCGATGCGATGACTCCCATTCCGTTGACAATCACTGTGATCATAAGGAACGATACATTGATGAGGGCATCCTGGAGGGCTATCGGTGCCCCGATGGAAGCTATTCTTGCGGCGATTTTTCCTTTCAGCCTGACGTCTTTTCTTGTGAACCTGAAATGGAATCTTTTCCTGTGCAGATACCACAGGGCAGAAGCGAAGCTTATCCCTTGCGAGGCTGTAGTGGCTATGGCAGCTCCCATCGCCCTCATGCCGCATCCGCCGATGAGAATGAAGTCGAGCGCAATGTTGATGAAACAGGCTATCCCCACGAAATATAGCGGTGTCCTGGAGTCTCCGAGTCCTCTGAGGATGGCGCACACGACATTGTAGCCGGTGATGAACGGGATTCCTGCTGAGCAGATCAGCAGGTAGTGCCTTGTGTCGGCCATGGCCTCTGCCGGGGTGTGCATCAGCTGCGCCAGATGGCCGTGGAGGGTAGTCATGGCAAGAGTCAGGGCTGCGGCGATGATCCCGAAGAGCCAGATTGAGGTGCCTATGGTGTCTGCTGCCTCCCTTTCGTTCTTCGATCCTGATGCTATCGCTATGAGGACAGTGGTGCCGGTGGCAAGGCCGAGGATGATTCCTGTCACTGTCTGCATGACCTGGCTGCCGATGGCTACCCCGGCGACGCTGGCCGCATCGTCAAACTGTCCAGTGACGAAGAGGTCGGCTCCTCCGTAGAGGGCCTGCAGGACATTTGCCAGCAGAAACGGGACTGCAAACCGTGCCAGAGTCCCGCTGACGCTTCCTTTTGTGAGATCCAGTTCTTTCATAAAAGCTCCAATACAGCCATGATCGTTTTATGTGCATTGCCTTCAAACGGTTGCCGCGAGCCGGTCGTGGACGGACTTACTTGCTGAAGACATAAGAAAACCGGACAGGATGATTGGTTTTACCCAGTCATCTTATCCGGCATCTCGTCTTGGCGGCTGCAAATATGGGCCAAAGTTTTGTCCTTTGCAAGTTTTTCTGCTGTCCTTAGGTCGGGAAGACAGTTGCCGGAATGGAAACCAATCGCTATATTTGGCTGCTGCGCGTCCATTTATAGCTTCCGCTCGGCAAAATGTAAATGAAATTCACATTTTGCTCTCACTTAATCGCTATATTTGCTCACTACTTATAAGATAAAGACTATGTTGACATTGGAAAGAATTGTTGCAGACAGTCACGATGACTATTCCACATGGGCGTCGGTAAGTGTCGGCTTTGCCGATGACAGGAGCTTTGTCGTGGAATTTCATTTCAAGGACTATGATGCAGCGGCATCTGAAGACGGAGACTTTTCATCTGACTATATCCTGCAGGCTTCTGTAGATTATGAAGCTGCTGCGGCGCTCTCGTCGAGGCTTGGAGTGAGGCTCACGAAACTCCCGGATGCTGTCTGTGACCTTTTCTCGGACGGAAAGCTGGACTCCGGTACAGCCGGTCATGTCCGCAGCATCTACGGCGATATCCTCGGATTCATCGAAGGAAAGGGATTCCGCTACAAGGAAAAGAAGATCCCTGCCGGAAATGTCAGGAAAAAGTGAACAACTAAAGAAAAAATCACTATCTTTGCAATCCTCCAACAGGAGTATGCGGAAATAGCTCAGTTGGTAGAGCATCAGCTTCCCAAGCTGAGGGTCGCGAGTTCGAATCTCGTTTTCCGCTCATTCAGGTCGCTGCATCCTATGGATGCGGCGACTTTCTGTTTATAATGGCTATGAGCTTGCTC
>JADIMO010000056.1 GCA_017694755.1 Candidatus Cryptobacteroides merdavium | reverse complement strand
ATCATCCTGTATGATGTTATCTGCAACGGAACCACCAACTACCTCAATCTCGCGAAAGAGGTCCTGGACAAAAACAGTTAGAACAAGATGACGAAACAACCACGCGGATTAGGCAGAGGTCTGGGCGCCCTGCTCGGAGAAAGCGATCTCACCCAGATACGCAAGCCGGTAGAATACATAAACAAGAGCGTAAGCACTGAGGAGCCCCGAAGCGGAGCCGACATCATGCTCATCCCGGTGGACATGATAGAGCCGAACCCGTTCCAGCCGAGGATGACCTTCGACAACGAAGCCCTGGAAGAGCTGGCGGACTCGATACGCACACTCGGACTCATACAGCCAATCACAGTCCGCAGGAGAAATACGGACAGATACCAGATAATCAGCGGAGAAAGGCGTTTCAGGGCATGCAGGATGGCAGGGATGCAGGAGATTCCCGCCTACATCCGTGACACCAATGACCAGGGAATGCTGGAGATGGCCATCGTGGAGAATATCCAGAGGGAAAACCTTGACCCGATAGAAATAGCCATGAGCTACCAGAGGCTGATAGAGGAATGCAGCCTGACACAGGAGCAGATGGCATTCAGGGTGGGCAAAAAAAGGGCTTCCGTAACCAATTACCTGCGCCTGCTCAAGCTTCCTGCCAAGATACAGCACGACCTGAAGGTCGGCCTTCTGAGTGTAGGTCATGCCAAGGTGCTCCTCGGGCTGGAGAATGCAGAAATACAGGAAAAGCTTTGCGACATGGTTATCCGTGAAGGCCTTTCGGTAAGACAGCTCGAAGACCGTGTACACAGGCTCGGAGAGGAAGGGAAGAAAAAGGAAGCCGTCCCGCAGGAACTGCCGGACGACTGGTGCCGTCTGCTTGAATCTGTCGGTAAATATTTCAGAAACGACATCAGCCTCAAAAGAGGCAACAACGGGAAAGGAACCATGACAATAAAATTCTCCTCGGACGAGGAGGTCAAGAATTTCCTGAAGGCCATTGAAAATTTCAACGACTGAATACAGAAATGCCGAGATTTTTGCGATATATGTCAGCGGTGGCTGTATTTGCGGTCATCAGTGTCGTCAGTGCCAATGCCCAGTTCAAGGAGGAGGCATTCACACAGACATACAATGACACGAGTGCCACATCCACTGCCGCGGCGGACACGGCCGACAAGATGTTCTCGTTCAAGGAGCTTTTCGGAGGACTTGCCCATAAGCAGGATCTGAGAATAGGCACGATGCTCGGGGGCTCCATATTCATGCCTGGAGCATCCCAGATATACAACAGGCAATACTGGAAACTCCCGATAATCTACGGAGGGATAGGAGCCCTTGCAGGGACAGGAGGCTATTATCTGCACAGATACAATGTTTCGAAGAAAAGTTATGAGGCAGCCATCGCAGGTCTCCCGGAGTTTGCCACTGATGTGGTCATCTCCCCAGGAATAGACTACCGGTCCAAACAGATCGGAACATGGATGATGGTCGGGGCAGGCCTCATCTACTGGGGAGCACTGCTGGACGGAGCCATAAACTACAAGCCTACTGAACATCCGCATCCCGGAAGGGCGACAGTGTATTCGCTGCTGCTTCCCGGGTTAGGACAGGCATACAACGGGGAATACTGGAAAATACCGATATACTGGGGCTGTCTGATAGGTTCCGTACACTATTTCTACACGAACAACATCAACTATCAGAGGTTCAAACGCATACATAACGAGGCCACATTGGATCCGAACTATTCGGGACCGATAACCGCCGAGACTGCGGTATGGTACAGGGATGTATACCGTCGATACAGGGACTACTCTGTAGTTGCCATTGCCCTGTTCTATCTGCTGCAGGTCATAGATGCCAATGTATTTGCCTATATGCATGACTTCGAAGTGACAGATGACATAAGCATGAACATTGAGCCGGCAATAATAGCCCCGAACAATGCATACGCCATGCAGATGACGCCGACAATGGGTATAAGCAACACCGTCGGCATCCGTCTGGGTGTCAGATTCTGACCTTTTCTTACCTAGACAAGAATCAAAGGAATCAAGATGAAATTAACAAGATTAAGCATGCTTGCCGCAGCAGCAATGATTTCCGCGCTCGCTGCCCCGGCAACGGAAGCATCGGAAAACACAAGGCAGGACAAAGTGCGGAAATCAAAGATTTACCTTCAGAAAGAGAACAGGAAGCTTGTTGCGGCAATCGACTCCCTGCAGGCTGAACTGACCAGATATCAGACGGAAATGCGCAGAAATGACAGCATTGCGGATGAAATCATGGATATGTATGATGAAAATGAAGACAAGAGTGCTGCCGGGCTCAATCCTGAGGACTACACACAGGAAGTGACCGACAGTCTTCTCAATATATGGTATCTCCAGCAGCAGATCAGCACGCGTGAAGTCCCCGACTACAATATGGATTCGATAAAATTCGAATCAAATGTACCGGACGCCGTATACATCAGCAGGCTCAAGGCCATGAATTCATTCATTCCCCTGCCATATAACGATGTGGTCAAGAACTACATCATCCTCTACTCGGAAAAGATGCCGGAAACAATGCCTAAGATACTCGGCCTGTGCAACTGGTATATGCCGGTTTTCGAAGAAATCTTCAACGAACACGATGTGCCTGAAGAGCTGAAAGCCATGGCAGTGATAGAATCGGCCATGAATCCGACAGCCGTTTCAAGAGCCGGGGCCAAAGGAATGTGGCAGTTCATGTACAGCACGGCCAAGATATATGGACTCCACATAGATTCATTCGTGGACGAAAGATTTGATCCAGTCAAATCGGCACATGCGGCAGCAGAATATCTGAAAGACGCCTACAGGATCTTCGGCGACTGGAATCTGGCCATAGCCTCATACAACTGCGGAGCCGGAAATGTCAACAGGGCCATCAGAAGAAGCGGAGGGAAAAGAAACTTCTGGGAAATATACCCATACCTTCCCAGGGAAACAAGAGGCTATGTTCCCGCTTTTGTCGGAGCCCTTTATACCATGACATACTACAAGGAACACGGCATAGTTCCTGAAGCAATAGAACTGCCGGCCCGTGTGGACACTTTCCACATCAACAAGATGCTGCATTTCAAACAGGTATGTGCTCTTGCCGGTGTTCCGGAACAAGATCTGAAAAACCTCAATCCACAGTACCGGCACGGGATAATACCCGGGAACGAAAGGGATTGCATCCTGCAGATACCGTTCAATTATGCCAACGCATTCATAGACCATGAAGATTCTCTGTATACATACAAAGCAGATGAATACTTCAACCCTGTCGTCATCAAAAAGATAAAAGACGGCGGAGACGGCGAAAGAATCATCCACCGCGTCAGAAGCGGCGAGGTTCTTGGAAGGATAGCCATCCGTTACCATGTCAGCGTCAGCCAGATCAAACGCTGGAACAACCTGAGAAGTGACAACATCCGCATAGGCCAGAGACTAGTCATCTACCGTGGAGGAAATGCTCCGGCCACATCGTCTTCCTCATCATCTTCAACGGCCAAGACGAAGCCGGCCACCTCAGTACAGACGGCAGCCAAGACATCTGCATCCGCAAAAAGCAGCATAAACACAAATGCCGACTATACAATATATGTGGTGAAAAGCGGAGACTCCCTATATGAAATAGCCAAGAACTATCCGGGAGTCAGTGCCCAGAACATCATGGATTTCAACGGCATCAGCAGCAAGATCAAGCCGGGGATGAAGATCAGGATTCCGAAGCTGCGCTGAATGCGGTGCGTCAAAGATGCCATTACAGGTTAAAAGGGTGGGCCAGGTCCGGCTCGCCCTTTTTGCATCCTTACTCCTGACAGGAAGTATCAGATGTCTATCGACAGCTGGAGCTTCACCTCCGCCTTTCCCGGCCGCCCTTCATCAGCGCCAGGAGATGCCCACGGACAGTCCTGGAAGGCGGCACGGAGATAGATTCTGCACCATCCGGCACACTTGACACCGGCTGTCAGGGCTGTCCAATAGCCCCGGCCGTAATATGCCGGGACATTGAAATTACCCGGAGCATCCCTCTCGTATGCGTAAATGCGGTCGTTCCAGTTGTCCACCCTGAATACCCCCGCCCTCAGCCAGAGGGAAAGCGGTCCGGACCTGTAGCCGCCCTCCATATAGGCCAGCAGCCCGAGCCCTTCACAATGCAGGGCGTTCATTCTTACCGCCAGGGCAAATTTCCCTGAAGAATATTTCACATCCGCCCTGACATCTGTCCGGAACGGTTCACCCCAATTCCTTAACCGCTCCGTCACCCTTATTGCAATACCTGTTTCTGGAGATGCCTGCCAGTCATAGTCAAAAAGCAGCTTTATCTGCGATGTGGGCCTGTCCGTCCCATATCGTGGCTCAGGAGCATGTGAAACATCAGCTCCGAACACTCCCCTATGCCCCGGCACTGACGAGCCGAAGCCGGTCTTGCCCGCCTGCTGCACATATTCCCCGGCAGTAAAGACCCCGCTGACGGAAACCGCATACTCATTGGAGCACCTTGTCCCGCTGCGTACTGCCCCGGACCTTGATGCAGAATAGCCTGCCGGATAATATCTGCCCGAAACTGCCATGTCCAGCCGCTCCCCTATCCGGAACCTGCTCCCCGCCACAGCAGCCACCGCAAGATTTATCACATCGACAGCGACTTCCGAAAACAGCTCTGTCCCCCTTATCACATACCTCATGTCAGCAGAGCATTTGATGTCGGAAAACATGGCCGCTGACGTCAACAGAGAATCCTTTCCCATGCCTGGAAGCATGGTTCCCGACTGGGCGTAGCAGGTGACCGAAGCCTGTCCGTCCCGCCCGAAATACCCTATGTTGACAGCCGGGACCAATGACAGCGGAGCATCCCTGTCCCCGTATATCTGCTCCCTCGTCCCCTCGGCAGCCAAGAAAGAGGATATCGTGAACCTTCCTGCCGAGAAGTCCGCCGCAAGTCCGCGAAAGGTTCCTTCTCCTGAATATGACCTGTACGGGGATAGCCCGGAAGGACGCCTTGAATATGACTCCGGAGCAGAAAGCCCGCCCATCGAAAAGCCGCTCCACAAGGCGAGCCCCTGTCCGAAACGGGCATTGAAATCCCCGGCGATGACCTTTCCGAGCCTGCCCCTCCCATAACAGGTGACATTGAAGGAAGACACCTCCGGAGGGAAAAGCGGATTGCCATAGCCGGTCCTGCCGGTCAGATTGACTTCGACACGGTCATTTATTTCCAGTCCGTATTTGAATGCATAGCTGTGTTCATATTCCTCCCGCTCCTTTTTCCGTGCCCCATACCGCAGGGTCAGAGAATTGGCTACATACCCGGGAGCATCCGATGAACGCCCCGGAAGGGCATCCGAGTCAAACGAAATGAAATGCGAAAGCGCAGCGGCATACTCCCTGCCGAAACCGTCCACAGCAGCAAGCTCCGCAAGGGAGAGTATGTCCCCGGACCTGCTCCTGTAGTCCAATAGCGAAGCGATCTGGTACTGGGAGAAAAGACCGCTGTCCAAAAGTCTGCTGCGTGTCGCCGTATTGATGCATACCGGTGATGCCATAAAGGAATACATCTCCTCCACAAAACTCTCATCAAGATCCTCCGGGTCCGAAACTCCGGCGATATGCATCATTGCCGCATACGGCTCCGTTTCCGGCTGTGCGTATGCGGGACTTCTGCACATTCCCGCCGCCAGCATGACTGCCATGACTGCCAAAAGCCTCAAGACCACGCTCCCCGCACATCCATGCCCCTGCAAAACGGAAATTCCGCCAGACACATCCAGGACAAGCCCGTCCGTCAGTCCTTTTCCCCCTTTCTTCATTTCCATATCCTCCTTCTCATTTCAATCCGTCTCTACATCAGGCAGTCATCCTATCCTTATGTCTGGATCTTCTCCTGCCCGTCATTCAAGTCCGCTACATACTGCATGATGAAGTGTATCCGCCGTCCTCATTCCCCAGCCATTCCGACCTGGCCAGACCTGCAGCTCCAATGTCATCCGGTTCAAAACTACAACATTTTCCAGCCGGGAATCTTCCGGAATATGTTGTTTTACTTTTTTATTATAAAACTTTTTCTCTTTTTATATGTTTTATGTTATTTTTGCGAATTCATAAAATCAAGACCTGATGGAAAGAGTCAGACTATACGACAAGACATTCAAGACCTTCATCCCTCACGAGAGGATAATGGAAGCCATTGACAGGACCGCAGCAAAGATAAACGAAGACTTCAGGGGATGCACCGATATCCCTGTGCTGCTCTGCGTGCTGAACGGGTCCATCATGTTCACTGCAGAACTGATGCAGAGGCTCGAATTCAACTGCGAACTCGTGTCCACAAAGCTCACATCATATCAGGGCACAGGCTCGACAGGCAAGGTGAAGCAGGCAATGGGCCTGACTGCGGACATAGCAGGGAAACGGGTCATAATCGTCGAAGACATAGTGGACACCGGCAACACCATCGTTGAACTCAAGAAAATACTTGCCGGCCACGAGGCAGCCGAATCCAAGGTGTGTACCCTCCTCTTCAAACCGGACTCATACACGAAAGACATCCCCCTCGACTATGTGGCGATGGAGATCCCAAATGACTTCATCGTCGGCTTCGGTCTTGACTACAACGAACTGGGCCGGAATCTGAAGGACATCTATGTCCTTGATGAAGAAGCATGAAAGATTGCTTCAGAGCCGGAATTCCCAGACCGGGAAGGAACATACGACGGACTATACATACATAAAAATGTAACGACATGAAATATTTTATTCTTTTCGGGCCTCCGGGAGCAGGCAAAGGCACCCAGGCCACGGCAATGGTTGAAAAATACAATCTCCGCCACATCTCCACCGGCGCCCTCCTCCGCAAGGAAATTGCCGCCGGATCGGAACTCGGACTCAAGGCAAAGGCCCTCATTGATGCCGGAGAACTTGTTCCTGACGAAATTGTGGAAGGCATGATAGAATCCGAATTCAGGACGGTAAAGGATGTGGCAGGCTTCCTGCTCGACGGCTTCCCGAGGAACACCACCCAGGCCGAACACCTTGACGCCATCCTCGCCAAGACAGATGACAATGTCACCTCCGTGGTTTCAATCATGATCCCGGACGGTACCATCAAGGAACGCATCCGCCACAGGGCCGCCATCGAGGGCCGAGCCGACGATGCCAGCGAAGAGACCATCAACAACAGGATCGCCACCTACCACGACAAGACCGAGCCTCTTGTAGACTACTACAAAAAGTCCGGCAAATACAATGAAGTGGACGGCCTCGGCACCATAGAAGAAGT
>JADIMO010000055.1 GCA_017694755.1 Candidatus Cryptobacteroides merdavium | reverse complement strand
GCATCTATCCTTCTGCAGAACTCACCGAGATTCTCTTCCTTGAGTGTGAGACCTGCAGCATAAATGTGCCCGCCGAAATTCTCCAGAAGGTCGGCGCAGTTCTCTATTGCGCCGTACAGGTCGAAGCCCTGCACGCTTCTCGCCGAGCCGGTAATCATCCCGTTGGAGCGGGTCAGCACAATGGTAGGCTTGTAGAATGCCTCAACAAGCCTTGACGCCACAATGCCGACAACACCCTTGTGCCAGGACGGGTCATAGACGATGGTGGCATGGCCGTCCGAAAGGTTCCTTCCTGCCTGGACCATCTCCAGAGCCTCCCTGGTAATCTCGCGGTCTATGCTCTTGCGCTCGTTGTTGTATTCGTTGATTTCTCCCGCAATCTTCATTGCGACAGCCTCGTCGGTGGCAGTCAGAAGTTCCACTGCCATGCTGCCGGTCTCCATCCTGCCTGCCGCATTTATTCTCGGCCCTATCTTGAACACAATGTCATCAATGGTAAGGTGCGAAGGCTCCAGGCCTGAAAGGCGGATCATCGCAAGAAGCCCCTGGCGCGGATTCTCATTCATGCGCTTGAGTCCGAAATGGGCGAGAATCCTGTTCTCCCCGATGACGGAGACAAGGTCGGAAGCTATGCTGACCGCAGTCAGGTCAAGCAGAGGAATCAGGTTTTCGAACGGTATGCCGTATCTTGCGGAATAGCCCTGCACGAGCTTGAAGCCCACACCGCAGCCGGAAAGATCGTCAAACGGATAATTGCAGTCCTCCCTCTTCGGATCCAGGACAGCTACAGCCGCCGGCAGGTCATTTTCCGGAAGATGATGGTCGCAGACAATCATGTCGATGCCCTTGGAAGCGGCCAATGCGACCTTGTCGTTTGCCTTTATGCCGCAATCGAGGGTGATGATCAGGGAAAACCCGTTTTCCGATGCCCATTCTATACCTTTGCAGGACACACCGTAACCTTCATCATAACGGTCCGGTATGTAGAATGCCACTTCCGGAGTGAGGTCACGGAGAAATGAATAGACCAGTGAAACCGCAGTGGTGCCGTCCACATCGTAGTCGCCATAGACAAGAATCTTTTCTCCTGTGGTCACTGCCCTGTGCAGGCGTTCTACAGCGACATCCATATCCTTCATCAGAAAAGGGTCATGAAGGGAAGAGAGATCAGGACGGAAAAAAGCCCTCGCTTCCTGGAATGTGGACACCCCGCGCTGCACAAGCAGCTCAGCAAGGACAGAATCAATCCCCAGCTCCGAAGACAGCCTGTTCACTGTCTCCGGGTCTGCAGATGTCTTCAATACCCATTCTTTGTCTTTTCCCATAACATACAAAGATAGTGAATAAATTTATAATTGTGCAATCTTGGAGGGCTCTTTTTGAGTTCCGATTTTTCAAATTAGAATTTATTTCAGTATTTTTGCGGCACTTGGAAAAAATGCCTGCATGCCGCTGCCGGACAGAAGCAGGGAAAACATAAGAATATCAACAGAAGACAGTATGGAAAATATGGATTTGAACGAACAGGAAAGAAACAGGCGGGAAGCCCTTGCCAAGCTAAGGGAACTCGGGATAGAGCCCTACCCTGCCGCACTTTACCCTGTAAATGCCACGGCCAGGAAAATCAAGGAAGAATACGACCCTGAAAAGGGCAATCTCCAGGATATCGTCATCGCTGGAAGGATAATGAGCCGCAGGATAATGGGAGCAGCATCTTTCATAGAACTTCAGGACGAGACGGGAAGGATACAGGTATATATAAAGAGGGATGAAATCTGTCCCGGCGAAGACAAGACGATGTACAACACCGTATTCAAGAAACTTCTTGACATAGGCGACATCATCGGCATCAAGGGCTTTGCCTTCATTACCCAGACAGGACAGCTTTCAGTACACGCAAAGGAGCTCACCCTCCTGAGCAAGTCACTGCGCGTGCTCCCTATCGTAAAAGAGAAGGACGGGGAAGTCTATGACGCATTTTCCGACCCTGAACTCAAATACAGACAGAGATATGTGGACCTGATCGTGAACCCTTCAGTGAGGGAGACCTTCATAAAGAGAAGCCAGATCATCGCCACCATGAGGGAATATTTCAACGAGGCGGGCTGCCTCGAAGTGGAGACCCCAATCCTCCAGTCAATCCCTGGCGGAGCGACTGCAAGGCCGTTCATCACGCACCACAATGCGCTTGACATCCCGCTCTATCTGCGCATCGCCAACGAGCTTTATCTCAAGCGCCTCATCGTGGGAGGATATTCAGGAGTGTACGAGTTCGCCAAGGACTTCCGCAACGAGGGCATGGACAAGACCCACAATCCGGAATTCACCTGCATGGAAATCTATGTGGCCTACAAGGACTACATCTGGATGATGGATTTCACGGAGAAGATGCTGGAGAAGATTGCCCTGAAGCTGCACGGGACCACAGTGGTGACCATAGGCGACAAGCAGGTGGACTTCAAGGCCCCTTACCGCAGGATGCCTATCCTCGAGTGCATAAAGGAATATGCAGGAGTGGATGTCGCAGGAATGGACGAGGAGCAGCTCCGAGAGACCTGCAACAAGCTCAATGTACCTGTAACCAAGGAGATGGGTGAAGGCAAGCTGATCGACGCCATCTTCGGAGAATACTGTGAAAAACATCTTGTGCAGCCTGTATTCATCACTGACTACCCTGTATCGATGTCGCCACTGACGAAGCGTCACCGCAGCAACCCGGCCCTGACTGAAAGGTTCGAACTTTTCGTCTGCGGCAAGGAGCTCGCCAACGCCTACAGCGAGCTGAACGACCCTATCGACCAGATGGAGAGATTCCAGGACCAGCTGAAGCAGCGCGAGCACGGAGATGATGAGGCCATGTACATTGACATGGATTTCGTCCGCGCCCTCGAATACGGCATGCCGCCTACATCCGGCATGGGTATGGGCATTGACCGCCTCACCATGTTCATGACCAACTCCCCTACCATCCAGGATGTCCTCTTCTTCCCGCAGATGCGTCCGAAGAAGACTCCGGGACAGGAAAATGTCGGGAAAAAGGAAGAATAATAACAGCAAGCAATACAGACCAAATGAAAGTCTGCTGAGCCGGAGGCATCCACGCACCGGACATCAGGCTTCCATATCGGAAACAGACGCCATGCCGGCCTCCTCTGCAGAGAGCGACATGGCGTTTTTTCTTTGGACAATTTATTTTTCAGGGATTTTCAATATTTCGTATAATTTTCAAACAGACTTGAAAAATTCAGAGCGGGAACAGGTACGTTTGCATGGCACCGGGTTTATGGGTATCTTTGCGGAATCATGAAAACGGAAATCATAACATCGGGACAGAATCCGAAGATAAAGGAATTGCTTGCGCTTCAGGAAAAGTCGAGGACCAGGCGGGAGAAGGGGCTTTTCGTGGTGGAGGGCCGCAGGGAACTCGGACACTGCATCGGAGCAGGTTTCAGGGTGAGGACGCTCTTCGTGTGCAGGGAAATTATTGGAGAAGAGTGGCTGAAGGAAATATTTGACGGCATCGGCAACAGGTCAGGAGAATGCAATGCGCCGGAAGGGACAGCCAGAACAGCAGAACAGAAGAAGTGCGGGAATGAAGCGGAACTCATGACAATAGAAGTACCGAAAGCGCTGTATGACAAGATTGCATACCGGGGAGGGACCGAGGGGGTCATTGCCGAAGTGGAATGGAAGGAACGGGGGCTGAAGGACATCAGGCTCGGGGAAAAGCCGCTGATAATGGTGCTGGAGGCGGTGGAGAAGCCGGGGAATCTCGGGGCGGTGCTCAGGAGCGCGGATGCGGCGGGGGCGGATGCGGTGATAATATGCGACCCGCTGACGGACCTGTACAATCCGAATCTGATAAGGGCCAGCATCGGGGCAGTGTTCTCGCGGCAGGTGGCCACGGCAACTTCGGAAGACACGATCAGATGGCTGAAGGAGAACGGAATAAAGATACTGACTGCACAGCTGCAGGACTCGGAATGGTATTATGCCGAAGATATGCGGGGCGGGGTGGCCATCGTGATGGGCACCGAAGCCACAGGCCTCACGGACTTCTGGAGGAAGTCCGCCGACGCGCACATAAAGATACCGATGCTCGGGCAGCTCGACTCTCTCAATGTCTCCGTTTCTGCGGCGATTCTCCTGTATGAAGCCGTCCGGCAAAGAAACAGCTAACACCCTTGCTGCCGGGACGGCACGGAAGTGTTTTCCATGACTGTAATTTAAATTTTTCGATTTTTCTGCTTGCGCCAGAGCTGCCAGGAATTGATGAGGTTCTGCCATAGGATATAGCTGCTGGGGGCAATGGACACGGCAGGTGAAAGCCATGTGAACGAAACCCAGATGGCAAACACGGTATTTTTCTGTCCGAGGGCCTGTCCGGCGCTTATACGGTCATTGTAACGGCCGCCTATCGCCTTCCCTGCGGCAAACTGCAGAATGCATGTGAGAAGTCCGGCAATGGCAAGACACCATTGCACATAGGCAGGGGCACTGCTGTTCACTATCGACCTCAACGCCTGGGCAATGACCATGATAAGGGAAAATGACCAGAGATAGAAGGCAAGGCTTCCGCAATATTTCAATATGAGGGCATGCAGCCCGGGAAGAAACACCCGCACGGCCCAGGCAAGCAGGAAAGGAAGTATCAGCAGAGGAAACACCTTCTTCAATATCATGATGAATTCCGCAAGGAAGGAGGCACCGGAATGTCCCGCCACAAGCGGAAAGAACAACGGGATGACGACTGCAGCAATGAGATTACTCAATATGGTATAGGTGGTAAGCGATGTCTCGTTTCCTCCCAGTTTCCCTGTTATGACGGCAGCAGCTGTGGCCGTAGGGCATATAAGGCACACCATTGCACCCTCAGCAATGTCGGCATGGCTGAAATCCGGAAAGAAATGCAGCGGTATGGCTATTGCGGCACACGACACAATCTGTATCGCCGCCAGCCAAAGATGCCACCTGCTTACCTTCATTTCCTTCGGGTCCACCTTGCAGAATGTGAAGAACAGCATCACGAACAGAAGCAGGGGGACAAGATGGTCAGCAACCACCGACGCCGCCGGCTTCAAAGGATTCAGAAATGAGATGAAATGAAACGCGGCATACACCATTATGCCGGTCATTATGCCAAGAGGAAGGGACCAGTCCTTGACAAACTTTATAATTTTCTTCATCACGACATTCAAATGACAGAAATCTCCGGATAATGACAATTGTCCGGCAACGGGCTGCAAAAATAGGATAAAAAACAACAGTTTCTTATTTTTGCATGCAAATTAATCACAGACGGCAATGAATACTTTTACCGGCAATGACATATTATCAAGCAGGAATCATATCAAGAATGAAAAAAGGTTCGGGCTCATCGGAGACCCGATAAAAGGCTCCCTCAGCCCACTGCTTTTCAATGCGGGATATGACGGCAGATATGCATACGACCTGATAGAAGGACAAGACTTCGAGACATCATACCAGAAATTCATTGACGGCTATGAAGGCATCAATGTGACTGCCCCGTTCAAGGAGCAGGCATTCAGAAAGGCCGATGTCAGGGACGCGACCTGCGAAAAGACAGGGGCCGCCAACCTTCTGGTGAAGAAAGACGGAGGCATAACCGCATACAACACTGACTATACGGGCATCCAGATGAGCCTGCTGAAAGCTGCAGAAAATGACAGGCAGGTGTGGCGGACTGCCCTCGTCGTTGGATGCGGCGGCGCAGGGAAGGCGGCTGCAGTGGCCGTGGGGGACCTGAGGCTGAAGACAGTGCTGATGAACAGGAACATGGAACGGGCAGAGGAAATCGCCCGAAGGCTTCCGGAATACGGATTTGAAGTCCGCCCTCTGGATGATTTCCGCAAATGCTTCAGAAAGGCGGATGTGATCATCTACACATTGCCCGGGAAAATCGATGCCATTGACAGCCTTGACGGGAGGGATTTCAGGGGAGGAAGATTCTCCGGAAAAAGGAAATTCATCCTCGAAGCCAATTACAAGACCCCGTCATTCGGACCTTCAGTCCTGGAAAGGATGCATAAGGCAAATGACCTCGCCGTCTATATTTCAGGGACTGAATGGCTTCTGTACCAGGCTGTAGGAGGCTACGGCATATTCACCGGAGAAATGCCTGATGCGGAAAAAATGAGGAAAGTATTGAAATAATTTCTTCATTTATTTTGAATAATTGACTATCTTGCCGAGTATTTCTAAAAGAAGAAAAATGTCACTCAATAAAGCCATGCTCATAGGAAATGTCGGGAGAGATCCGGAGGTGAGATACATCGAATCCGGCGCCGGCAATCCAAAGGTGGCCACCTTCCCGCTGGCAACGACCGAAAAGTACAGGGACCGCAGCGGAAACATAAAGGAAATCACCGAATGGCACAACATAGTCACATGGAGGAGTACTGCGGACGTGGTGGAGAAATTTGTCCGCAAGGGGACCCAGGTCTATGTGGAAGGACGCATACGCACAAGGTCGTGGGATGACCAGTCTGGTGCAAAGAAATATGTCACGGAAATAGTCGCAGACACGCTCCAGCTGCTCGGCAGGAGGACGGACAACCCGGCCACAGGACAGACCATGCAGCAGACTGCCGCCACGGTACGCCCTGCACAGACTACGACTGCAACGGCACCGGCAGTACCCGACACGGAGGATGACGACCTCCCGTTCTGACAATCATGGAAACAAACAATAATCGCAATATAACACATGAAAACAGATGTAGTCCTCGGACTCCAATGGGGAGATGAGGGAAAAGGAAAGATCGTTGATGTCCTCGCTGAGAGATATCCTGTAGTGGCAAGGTTCCAGGGGGGTCCGAATGCAGGACATTCGCTCCATTTCGAAGGCCACAGCTTCGTGTTGAGGTCCGTGCCGTCCGGAATCTTCAGAGAAGACGCAATAAACATAGTCGGCAACGGGGTGGTACTCGACCCTATCACATTCAGATGCGAATGCGAAAACATAGCAAAGACAGGGGTACCGGTAAAAGACAGGATACTTGTATCCAAGAAAGCCCACCTCATCCTGCCGACCCACAGGCTTCTGGATGCCGCCAATGAAGCCGCCATGGGCAAGGCCAAGATCGGTTCGACGCTGAAAGGCATAGGCCCGACATACACGGACAAGGTAAGCCGCAACGGGCTCCGCGTAGGAGACATCCTTGCAGACAACTTCCTTGAAAGATACGGCAGACTGAAGGAAAGGCATGTAAGACAGCTGCAGCAGATGGGCTTCGAATGCAATCCTGATGCAGAAGAAACGACGTTCATGGAAGCAGTGGAATACCTCAAGGAATTCAAGCTCATAGACTGCGAATACTATGTAAACGAGACTCTAAAGACGAAGTCCATTCTCGCCGAAGGGGCACAGGGCTCGATGCTCGACATAGACTACGGCTCATACCCGTTCGTCACCTCATCATCCACCGCCTGCGCAGGAGCCTGCATAGGGCTGGGCATATCACCTTCAAAGATCGGCCATGTCTACGGCATCTTCAAGGCCTACTGCACGAGGGTGGGCAGCGGACCTTTCCCTACAGAACTCTTCGACGAGACAGGTGAAAGGCTCAGAAAGATAGGCAATGAATTCGGAGCCGTCACAGGCAGGCCGCGCCGTACAGGCTGGCTCGACCTCGTGGCATTGAAATATGCCGTCATGATCAGCGGGGTCACTGACCTCATCATGATGAAATCAGACTGTCTCGACTCATTCGAGACCATCAAGGTCTGCACATCCTACATCGTGGACGGGCAGGAGACCGGGCAGGTGCCGTTCGACACATATGCGGAAGTCACCCCTGTCTATACGGAATTCAAGGGCTGGAACACCGACCTGACAGGCTGCCGGGACGAAAGCGAGCTTCCTGAAGCATTCAGGAACTACATCGCCTTCATGGAGAATTACCTCGGAGTCCCTATCAAGATAATCTCACTGGGGCCGGACCGCGAAGCAACGATAATGAGATAAAATCCGAAAAAATGACAGCTACAATAAAAAGATTTCTTAACGACTACGCCGCAGCAAGATGGGCGGCGCTGATACTCATCGCCCTGATGATGTTCTTCGCATACATGTTCGTGGATGTGATGTCCCCTCTGAAATCCCTGATAGAAAGTGAAAGGGGCTGGGACAGCGGAGTGTTCGGAACATATGCGGCATCGGAATATATTCTGAATGTATGCGGCTTCCTGATAATAGCCGGAATCATCCTCGACAAGATGGGCATACGTTTCACCGGTGTGCTCTCCGCATCACTCATGGTGACAGGAGCAGTGGTCAAATACATCGGAATCAGCGACTGGTTCCAGACTACGGAACTCTGCAGCTGGCTGAACAGCTGGTGGACCGCAATGCCGGGCAGCGCAAAGATGGCCGCCCTCGGCTTCATGATATTCGGATGCGGATGCGAAATGGCCGGCACAACGGTATCAAAGGCCATAGCCAAATGGTTCAAAGGCAAGGAAATGGCCCTGGCAATGGGACTTGAAATGGCCATCGCCCGTCTCGGAGTGTTTGCCGTGATGTGGCTTTCACCTGCCATATCCGACAAGTTCGGAGGCTCGGTGACAGCACCGCTCGCCCTCTGCACATGCCTTCTCCTTGTCGGACTCATCAATTACATAGTGTTCTCAGTGATGGACACCAGGCTCGACAGACAGCTCATCGCAGCCGGAGAAGCCACATCAGAAAAGAGCACTGAAGACGAATTCCATGTCAGCGACCTCAAACAGATTTTCTCCAGCAAGATGTTCTGGCTCGTGGCCCTGCTCTGCGTACTTTATTATTCGGCAATATTCCCGTTCCAGAGATATGCTCCGAACTTCCTCGAAGTCACACTCAATGTGGATGCAAGCACGGCATCAAGGCTGTTCAGCTGCTTTCCGATCCTGGCAATGGTCCTCACGCCGGTGCTCGGCATTTTCCTGGATTTCAAAGGGAAAGGGGCCTCCATGCTTATGGCCGGCGCCGTCATCATGATAGCCTGCCATCTCAGTTTCGCATTTCTGCTGCCGGTGTTCCCGCACAAATGGTTTGCCGTGCTGCTCATAGTTGTTCTCGGAGTCAGCTTCTCACTCGTGCCCGCAGCCTTGTGGCCAAGCGTGCCGAAGATAATTGACGAGAAGATCCTCGGAAGCGCATACTGCCTCATATTCTGGGTGCAGAACATCGGCCTCTGCCTTGTGCCGCTTCTCATCGGAGTCGTGCTCAACGCAACAGGCGGCTATCTCGTGCCTATGATCATTTTCTCCTCATTCGGAGTGCTTGCATTCATCTTCAGCCTGCTGCTGAAGGTGGAGGACAGGAAGAAAGGCTTCGGACTGGAACTTCCGAACATAAGCAAAGAGGAAAAATAGAGGGGAAACGGCTCCCGGGACAATGGCCGGAGGTAATCATAAAATTGATCTGAAATGCTGAAAGACAGGAATCTGGGACATATCAACACAAGTTCCGCCGCATGCTGGATTGCATTGGCATGCCTCGTGGTGCCAATGTTCGCGTCATATTTCTTTGACGACATGTTCTCCACCCTGTCACACATATTCCAGCATCCGGAAATGCTCGCCCTCGGCTGGGACAGTGCGGACTATGGCTTTTATGCCGGAGGCTATTCATTCCTCTGTGTCTGCGGGGGGCTTGTCATCTGCGGAGTACTCCTGGACATGTTCGGAGTCAGGATTATAGGCTCCGTATTCGTCGGCCTGATGATCCTCGGGGCGTCCATGGTATTTGCCGCCCTGCTGTCCGGGATTGATCCGGGGACATCGCTGACCATAGCCTACATCGGCTGCATGCTGTTCGGA
>JADIMO010000054.1 GCA_017694755.1 Candidatus Cryptobacteroides merdavium | reverse complement strand
GATTACAGGCCCCACCTGATCAGACACGACGCCTTTTACCTCATACCCGCTCTGAGCGGATACGGGCGGGGTAAAGACGCAGAAAAGCATCAGTCCCGCAAATAAGGATAAGATTCTGTTCATAGGATTTTATTGATTATTAATTAAATATGTGGTTTTAGCACTTTTCATTGATTTTAGCGTTACATGGATGTTGTCTGCCCCGTCCGACAAATGCCACCGAAATCGCCGCAAGAAGCATGAACACCCCTGCAAGGCCGAGCATCCATATCGCCTCCGAGCCGAAGCACCATTTCACTATCATGCCGCCGGTCAGCCCGATGACAATCTGAGGGATGGTGATGGTGAAATTGAATATGCCCATGTATGCGCCCATGCTGGATGCCTGCACATACCTCGAAAGGATGGAATAAGGCATGGCAAGGATTCCTGCCCAGGCAATACCTATGCCCACCATCGGGAGCATCATGAGATATTGGTTGTGGACCAGGAGGAGTCCTCCGAAGCCGAGGGCACCGCAAAGCAGGCAGGCTGCATAGACGGCCTTGTTGCCGTAGCGGGCGGCGATGCGGCTGAGGAAAATGGATACTATGCAGGCAGGGATCGGATAAATGCCGTTGAGCACTCCCACCCAGGTCTGTGTGGCACCTGCGGAAAGCACTGCGCCCGTGACCGGATCAGTGACCACCCCGGTGATGGCAGGCTTGAGATAGGTCCACATCAGGAAAAGGGCAGCCCATGAGAAGAACTGGGTCACACCGAGCTGGAGCATCACCTTCGGGATATTCCTCATGAGGGAGAGGAAGCCGGGCTTCTTCTCCGCTGCGGCGGATTTTTCAGGAAGGCCGTTGTATTCGGCAAATTCCTTAGGAGGATATTCCTTTGTCTTGAAGGCAGTCACAAGGACGGTCAGCAGCAGGATGATGCCGCCCGCATAATATGAATATGCTATATGCTTCGACACCTGGCCCGGGACAGCCTCGTCCGAAACGCCCAGCCATGTCATCACCAACGGCAGGAAAGCCCCGATGACGGCGCCGAGATTGATCAGGAAAGTCTGGACCACATATCCCTCGGTCTTCTGCGAGTCATCCAGCATGTCCGCCACGAGGGCCCGGAACGGCTGCATCGTCACATTGAAGGAGAGGTCCATGAAAAGGAGGATGAACGCGCCCATCGCCAGAGGAGCTATCGCCAGAAGCGTAGGGCAGTTAGGCATCAGGAGGAGGGCTATGGTGGAGATGACGGCACCGCCCAGAATGTAAGGCATGCGCCTGCCGAAGCGTGTCCATGTCCCGTCAGAGAACATGCCGACTATCGGCTGTATCACCATGCCCGCAAGCGGGGCGGCCAGCCAGAAGTAGCTGAGATGGCTCACATCGGCTCCGAGAGATTCGAATATCGACGAAGTGTTGGAATTCTGGAGAGAATATCCGATCTGGACTCCGAGGAACCCGAAACTCAGATTCCATATCTGCCAGAACGACAATTTTGGTTTCTTCATTTCAGTGTCATCAATTAATGTGTCCGGCAAAACTAAAAAATGGTACACTCCTCTAAAAATCATGAGCGACGAACGGAAAGATACATCCGACGAACGGAAATATTTTCGGGATGAAATCCAAATGATTTTTGCACCTCTTCCGAAAAATCGTAAATTTGGTATCATATTCCGCATAATGATGAAAACACCCGGAGCAAACGGCATAATACATATTTTCGCGCTGCTGCATCTTGCAGTGGCTCTTCTGTGCAGATACTCCGGCATAATGGACGAGATCTGGCTGACCCTGCTCACCATCACCATGGTCGTCCTCATCGGCATAAGGCTGCAGGTCAAGGTGGAGCTTATCGTAGCAAGCGTCATCATAATAAATCTGATAGGCTACTTCCTCGGAGTGTACGGAGCCAGGCTGATTGCACTCGTCTCCACCTCCGAACTCTTAACCCATTCGCTCGCCACATTCGTCACCACCGAAATCATCGGATGGGGCACATACGGATTCATGAGGATATTCCGCAAGGATTCCGGAAAAAAGTCCGCAGGCGTCTTAAAGGCTGCCCCCCCCCGGCAATCTGAGGAAAGAGCATTTCCTGTGGCTATTCGCGGCATTGGCCCTTGTCCTGATGTTCAGGGCCGCACTCACCTTCCTGTTTTCCACAGACAGGATTCCTGACGGCAATGTCATCCGGATGGCAGGAACTCTCATGTCCCACTCTGCCGTCCTTGCCGTGGGACTATGCCTCATTGTATTGACAGTAAGATATATACGACTTAAGTGCCGACATTGGAGTCCGATGGCAAAGACCGCCGCCATAGCATCGGCCCTGATACTGATGGCTGCAGGGACAGCTTTCCTCACAGGAATGGACTATCCTCAGGGCCACGGACAGGAAGAGCTGTCCATGCACAGGTTCTCGCAGCTTTTCGTCATAACCCTGGCCATGGACCTCATAATGTATTCGGCAGTCTACATCATAGATTACGCATTGGCCACAAGGGCAGCAATGTACGAAGAACGCAGCAAGGCAAGCCAGGCCCGTTTCCAGTATGCCAAGCTCAAACAGCAGGTCAATCCGCATTTCCTTTTCAACTCGCTGAACATCCTTGACTGCATGGTACAGGAGGGGCAGACGGAACAGGCCAGCGCATTCATCCACAAGCTCGCCGGAATCTACCGTTACATGCTCCGCAACGATGAGAAGACGGTACTCCTGCAGGATGAGATGAAATTCGTGGGAATGTATGTGGACCTTCTGAAAGAAAGGTTTTCGGACGGGTTCAAGGTAATCACCGAAATCCCTGAAGACATCGGCCGCCAGAAGCTTGTGATACCATGCTCGGTACAGATGCTCATAGAGAATGCCATCAAGCACAATCAGGTGGGAGGCAAGGAGCCTCTCGTCATCAGAATCACCACGGACGGTGAAGCGCTCACAGTCACCAACAACCTGAGGCCCAAACTTAACGGGAGTGAATCTACCAAGGTGGGGCTGAACTACCTCCGTGAACAATACAGATACCTTTACGGGAAAAATGTGGAAACTTATTCCGACAACACACAATACAGGGTCAGCATCCCACTGACAGAAAACCAGGATGTACGGAGAGTCCGGGAATGACCCTCCGCCCACATATACCGCAACACAGAAATCTATAACCGGCAGCACAAGATGAATGTACTGATAGTTGAAGACGAAGCAATGGCAAGAAGAAGCCTTGCCAATACCCTTAAAAGGCTTTACCCTGAGATGGACATAGTCGGGGAGACAGGCTCTGTGACCGAGACCCTGGAATGGCTCGGCAATCCCGCCAACAGGGCCGACATAATATTCATGGATGTGGAACTTTCTGACGGAAGCTGCTTTGAGATATTCCGCCAGGCGGACATAAAGTCCAAGGTGATAATGACGACCGCATACGACAGTTACGCGGTCAAGGCCTTTGAAGTGGAGAGCATCGACTATCTCCTGAAGCCCATTGAAGAGTCCGACCTGAAAAGAGCCGTGGAGCGGTGCAGGGCAAGGATTGCCGCAGACGGGAACACTGCCCCGGCTCAAGCCTCTTCCGGCACAGCCGCTCCGCAGAATCACCGGCATTTCAAGGAAAGATTCCTCGTGAAACTGAATGACACCATCGTCCCAATAAAGACTGAGGGCATCGTATGCCTTTATTCCGAGGACAAGTCCACCTACCTTGTTACCCGTGACGGCAGAAAATATGTCATGGACTTCTCCCTCGACATAGCCCTGGAGCAGCTCGACCCCTCCGTCTTCTTCCGCATCTCGCGCAACTGCATCATATCCATGTCGGCCATATCAAGCATAGCCAAGATCGGAAGCCGGCTCAAGATCGAGTCCTCCCCGCGCACCTCCTTCGACATGATAGTCAGCCGCGCCAGGACAGACGACTTTCTCCAGTGGCTTGAAGGCCGTTAGTCCGCCCGGCCGGAGCTGAGAATCATGTCTCTGAGCGCCGAGTTGAAGCCGGTCTGGCCGAGCAGAGACTCCAGTGTCAGGTGCATCCTGTAACGCCAATAGTGGCGCGGAATGGCCGGAATGTTGATCCTTTCCTTCGAAGGGTCTTCAAGACGCAGGGAACCGTCGGTTGCAAGCCAGTCCTGAAGAGGCAGGACAGTCAGCATTGACGGAGAGGCAAGGTGCATTTCCACTATGCGGCGGCAGATCCACGGCTCACAGAACCACGGGGCATCGCCCTGGCCACCGAGAACCTCGTGCCAGAAGCGTGCGGTCACGGAACGGTCCTCCTCCCACCATGCCCTTATCGGATTCATGTCATGGGTTGAAGTAGTGCAGACCGAACGGTAAGGATAATGCGCCGGATCGGCAAATGTTTCCTGCGGATTCTTCGGCATGCGCTGTATCTCCAGCGAGAGTATCTGATATTCATTCATCACATCAGGGACGCAGTCCGGAATCATGCCCAGGTCTTCTCCGCAGGCAAGCATCCCGGTGGCGGAAAGCAGGGACGGCAGTTTCCTCATGGCAGACTCCTTCCAAAAGGCATTGTGCCTGCGATAGAAGAAATCATCATAAAGCCGGTCGAACGCACGGCGGCGATATTCGTCGAGAAGGCTGTAACTGTATGTATATTGGGCGGCAATACGCGGATGCCACATTCCCTTCCTACGCGGATCCTCCACAAAAAGCACATTGTCAATAATATGCATGAGTCCTTCCCTCAAGGCAGCCTGCTCGCCGTCCTTCACAGGGAATTTCTCAAGCACCTTCCTCTGGGTGGAATATTCCGGCCTGAGCCTTCCGTCCTTCATGCACCTGCTGCGCACCTTGTCCGCAAGGTCGCCGAACACTCCGTCGATAAGGCTGTCGTCTATATAAGGTTCCGAATACCTTCCGGATGACATGTCAAAGCCGAGCCGGGCCAATTCTTCCGAAGAATACGGCATGGCCGGATTGAAATGCCCGAGCAGCCCGTGTACGGCCGACACAGGTATCTCCCAGATGCGGAAAAAGCCGAGTATATGGTCTATCCTGAATGCATCGAAATATTGCGACATCTTCGCCAGACGGTCTTTCCACCAGGAATATCCGTCCTTGGACATCTCTTCCCAGTTGTAGGTCGGGAAGCCCCAGTTCTGCCCCTCCGTCGAAAATGCGTCAGGCGGCGCACCGGCCTGTGAATCAAGATGGAAAAGCCTTCTGTTCACCCATGCGTCAGCGCTGGTGCGGCTCACACCTATCGGCAGGTCGCCCTTGAAGATGATTCCCTTTGAATGGGCATAATCCCTCGCCTCAACCAGCTGACAATGCAGATGATACTGGACAAAACAATGAAAATCAATTTCTTTCTTGTGCTCAGCCATGTATTTTTCCACAGAAGCACGGTCATATGCAGACCAGTCGGCATCCGAAGCCGCTCCTGCCTTGACTGCGGCCTTGTCTTTCGTGGCTTTCCACCGGGTAAAGTCAGCTGTCCCGTATTCATCCCTCAATGTGCAGAATGCGGCATAAGGCAGCAGCCATGAAGCATTTTCCTCAACGAATTTCCTGTACGCCTTCGTTGCCGTCACACGCCGTCCGGTCCTGGCGAAAGCCTTGCCCAAAAGCCTCCGCTTCTCATTGTTGACCCTTTCATAATCCACTTCCGGCAAGGCATTGAGCTCATTCCTCAGGCTCACATATTCCTCATCTTCTTCCACACCGGCAGCCGGAAGATGGATGAACTGCGGATGCAGGGCAAAACTCGAATTGGCATTGTACGGATAGGAGTCCTCCCATGTCCCCTTCATCGTGGTATCGTTCACCGGCAGCAGCTGCAGCACCTTCTGTCCTGTCAGTGCAGCCCAGTCCACAAGAGCCTTCAGGTCATTGAACTCCCCGACCCCGAAACTTTTCTCAGACCTCAGGGAGAACACCGGTACGGCAGTTCCTGCAGCCCTCCATGCCCTGCCCGGCTCCGCCTTGAACACCCCGTTCCTGAAAGGAGCAGAATGCAGAGGGAGACCCGCCGGAACATCCGACCAGAAATCCTGTACCGATGATGCCACCGGACCGGATGCCGGCACAATGAATCGGTGTGAATTCCATTCTGTCCTGATGCAGACCCCGCCCTGATGAAGTTCGTAGCGGTATTCGAATGTCTGCCCCGCCTTCAGCCGGTCAACAGTTCCGACCCAGATGTCCCCCGGGGTATATTCCATGCGGAAAAGCCTGTCCCCGCTCCTCATGAAAAGTTCCTGTCCCCAGGATGTGCGGTATTCGATGCGTGTTATCAATTTCATGGTCAAAACAATTTCTACAATTTTCCAAAATTAACGAATTATTCCGGTTTTGCCGCCCGCCCTCCGACGGCCGGCAAAATAAAGGTGACGAGCTCCGCAAAATGCCGGAAGAATGAATCCGTAAAATGGTCAATTCTGCTTCATCTTCTTCCAGGTGACGACCGGCAGGACGAAGGCTATGAGCATGGCGAACAGCCAGAAGATCGAAACGGGGGTGAAATTGTAGACAGCCTCACTAATATCAGCCGCCCCTTCGGTATAGCCCTGAATCAGATAGCCGCTGACAATGTCCTGGATGCCTGCGGCCACATAGCTGGAAATCCCGACAATCCCGAGGGCGGCACCGGTAGCCTTTCTCGGCACTATGTCCATCGCCATGACCCCTGCCACTATGCAGTAGAGCACGCCCACGGCGAGGCTGAACAGCGACACATACATGATGTTGGCCAGATAGCCGCCTCCGGCAAAGAGGAAAAGGGCGAATGCGATGAAACTCAGCATGCCGGAAATGACTGCCGGGGTGATCCTGCTCCCCTTGAACACCTTGTCCGACAGCCAGCCCGCAAGCACAGTCCCAAGCACGCCGAAAGCCGCCGAAAAGGCGATTATCTGCGTGGCGGACTCAAGGGAGAAGGCCTTCTCCTTCTGCAGGAACAGCACTCCCCATCCGGCAATGGCGTATTTGGCTATATATACGAATGCGCTGGAAGCGGCGATAATCCAGATGCCGGGATGTTTCAGCACGGATTTCTGGATTTCGGATGTCTTCATGCCGTCCTCCTTCCTCATTTCCTCCCCGGAAAGCTCCTGGACCGAAGGAAGCCCCTTGCTCTCAGGCGTGTCGCTCACAAAGACAATGATGATGGCCGCACCGATGAGGCCGCCGAGCGAGGCAAAGATGAAACCGTACTGCCAGCCGAAGGCTCCCACCACAAGCCCCACTATTATAAAGGAAAGGAATTCACCCAGATACGGGCTGGAACTGAAGAAACTGTAATATGTCCCCCTTTTGGAGAGAGGGAACCAGCGGGAAAGACTGATGATGCCAGGAGGCGAACCCATTGACTGCACCCAGCCGTTCACACCCCAGAGCACGGCAAACAGGACGAAGAACACTGCGGAAGACGCGCCTGTCGCCCCGTGGAACAGGCCGAGAAGTCCGAGCAGGAGATTGGCAATGGCGGAAATTATCAGCCCTGTCGCCATGAAGCGCTTTATGTTGCAATAGTCTGCAATGAATCCGTTCATGAATTTGCCCACGGCATAGACAAACAGCAGGGCCGAGCCTATGATACCGAGCTGGCCAGCCGTAAATACCTCTCCGTCAATGAGCGGCTGCTTGATAACGCTCAGGCTCAGCCGGCACACATAATACAGGCTGTAGGCCACCGCAGCCCCCCAGAATGTCCGGGCCCTCAATTTCTTATATACCTTCTCCGTTTCCTCCCGAGGCACTTTCTCCACCGAAGGCTTGCTGATTCTGTAAAAACTGTATAGACTCATTCCACTGCAATCTTACGCCGTCCTGTCCGCCGTCCAACATGCACACTTACGCGAACTTCCGGCACAATCACGGGGTCAAATATACGCAGAAGCCGAGAGCAATGCAAACTTGTTTGCAATTGCCGAGCAATTGCCGAGGCGCTAAGTATAGTATTATTGCAGACAATCGGAATATTTTTGCTAAATTTGTCTGTTTGTACATATTTTTTTTGACACTATGCAAATATCATCAAAATGAAAAAAATTCTTGCAGCAGTCGCATCCGTCATCATTGCGGCATCAGCAATGGCCCAGGACTCAGGGAAGAACGGGTTCACATTTACCGAAGCATCTGAACTCAACATCATAGGGAAACTTTTCCCGGACACGCCGAACCCGTACCACAGGGTGGACACATGCCGGTTCAAGGGATTCACCCGGGGCGAAAACGAACAGGTAAGATGCTCGGCCGGACTTGCCGTGCTGTTCACCACAGACTCCCCTGCCATTTCAGTAAAAAGCGAATACGGGTACACCAACCACGGCGTGAACACAATGGGCATCTCCCTCAGGGGCTACGACCTCTACATCATGAGGGACGGGGAATGGATCTATGCGGCATCCGGCGGCACTGATTCCAAGAAAAACACCCTGCTCATAGGCAACCTTCCGGAAGGCGAGAAGAAATGCATGCTCCACCTCCCGATATACAGCGAAATGTATTCCGTCAAGATAGGCATCCGAAAAGGCTATGACATCAGCCCTCTCGAATCGCCGTTCAGGCACAGGGTGGCCGTCTTCGGCTCCAGCTACACCCAGGGCATAAGCACCAGCCGCCCGGGGCTGAGCTGGCCTATGCAGTTCATGCGCAACACAGGCATACAGATCCTGAGCCTCGGATGCAGCGGGAACTGCAAGATGCAGCCGTATTTCGCCGATGTGCTCGCCGCAGCCGATGTGGACGCCATCATCTTCGACGCATTTTCCAATCCGGACGCAGACATGATCAGGGAAAGGCTCTTCCCTTTCATCGAAAGGCTCCGGAAGGCCCACCCGGACATACCTCTCATCTTCATCCAGACTATATACCGTGAAAGCCGCAACTTCAACTCATCAAATGACATGAGGGAACAGGCAAAGATGGATGCCGGAGCGGAAATGATGGCCGAAGCCGTCAAGAAATATGACAATGTGTATTTCGTAAATACCACAAGCACAGGAAAAGGGCACGAGACATCAGTAGACGGGACCCACCCTTCCGACATGGGCTACAAGGCATGGGCTGAATCCATCGAAAAGCCGGTCCTGAAAATACTACGCAAATACGGATTAAAATAAAGCTTTTCTGTCAGACTGCCTTTGCCAGTACATGCTTCCTGTATCCTGCCGAAAGATACAGGGTCCGCATGACAAGATGCGCGACATACCCGAGGAAAAGCCCGTGAAGCGCGGTTTCCCCTTTTGCCGTCAGTCCGCTCCCGCCGACCGGAGCAAGCGACATATATCCGAAACAGAAAATGAAGAACATCAGTGTAGACAGGAGCATGGCATCCCTCATGCTCCTGGATGCCGTGGCGCCTATATATATGCCGTCCCATGTGAATGCGGCGCATCCTGCCACCGGCATCACCATCAGCCACGGCACATACTGCCGCGCCATGTCCATCACCGCATGGTCCGATGTCATCGTGGACAGCATCGGGACTGTACCGAAAGCATATCCCGCCACCGAAACTATGCCCACGGACATGCTCCAGGAAAATATGCACCTGACCGTATCCCTCAGTCCCTCCGCGTTCTTTTCACCTATGCATTTGCCTGTCAGGGCCTCTCCTGCATAGGCAAATCCATCGGAAAAATACGAGAACAGCATCATCAGCTTCATCAGGATGGACGAAGCCGCAAGCACCACATCCCCGAAACGGGCGGAAACCGTCGTGAACCCGACATATATGCAGATAAGGCACAGGGACCTGATGAAAAGGTCGAGGTTCATGCTGAAGAACCGCCTTGTCCCGGAGCCTGAAAATACCTGGACCATATCGACAGGACGCCAGGCGGAAAATACCTTCCGTCCATATCTGACAGCAAGGATCAGCACGGCGCACAGAAGGCCCGAATACTGGCCGATGACGGTCCCCAATGCAATGCCGTCAAAGCCTATGCCAGCAAATGACAGCGGACCGGCATTGAATCCTGACGCAAGTCCTATGCTCATCAGGATATTCATCACATTCACCACAATGTCCGTCACCATCGGACTCACCCCGTCCTGCATCCCTATGAACCACCCCTTGAACACCATCAGGCTCAGCGTTGCCGGAGCGGCCCAGATGCGGATAAAGAAATACCGGGAGGCAAACTCCGCAGCCTCCGGAGAGCAGTCCACCACAGCTAGGGCAGCCTTGACGAACAGCCATTGTATGGCTATGAGAAAGACCGAGCACAGAAGCGCCAGGCTGATGCCCCTTGTAAAGACGGTCGCCGCCTCTATCGTATCGTCCCGGCCGTATGCCTGCGCCGCAAGTCCTCCGGTCCCGACTCTCAGGAAACCGAAATTCCAATACATCAGGTCGAAAAGCATGGAACCTACGGCCACCCCGCCGATGAACGAGGCCGGCGACACCGCTCCGGAGGCATCCAGATGCCCGGCCACCGCCATGTCCACCAACCCCACCAGCGGTACCGTCACATTTGCCAGAATGCTCGGCACCGCCAATGACAATATATTTCTGTTAAGCCCTTGTGTCATCTGTATTTTCCCTTGATTTCTTCATCAAGCATCCCTAGATACGAAACATACCTCTCACCGCTTATCTCCCCGGACTCCACCGCCGCCTTCACTGCGCAGCCCGGCTCGTGGGTATGTGTGCACGGGGTGAACCTGCATCCGCCCGAAACCTTCAGCATTTCAGGAAAATAGAGTGCGATTTCCTCCTTGGCAAGATCCACGAGGCCGAAGCCTCTGATTCCCGGCGTGTCCACTATATATCCGCCCGATGCAAGACGGTACATTTCATAGAAAGTAGTTGTATGCTTCCCCTGCAGGTGGGCTTCGGAAATATCCCCTGTCTTCGGATCCAGAGCCGGGTCCAGAGCCTTTATCAGCGAGGATTTCCCCACCCCGGAAACTCCCGAGAAAAGGGAAAGGCTCCCGTCACACATCTTCCTGAGCCCGTCCACCCCCTCGCCGGTCTTTGCCGACACCGCCATTACAGGGTATCCGGCCCCTTCATATATTCTCCGGAAATCCTCCAACCGAGCAAGGAGAGCCCCGTCATAAAGGTCCGTCTTGTTGACGACTATCACCGCCGGGATGCCATACACCTCGCAGGTCACGAGAATCCGGTCCAGAAAAGGGAGCTTCACTTCCGGGAAATCCATGGTCACCACGATGAATGCCCTGTCGAGATTGGCGGCTATTATATGCGACTGCCGGGACAGATTGGCGGAACGCCTGATGATATAGTTCTTCCTCGGCTTCACCCCTGTTATGAGAGCAGGATTTTCAGGAGTGGGAATTTCCCCCTCCGCAGAAGAGCCGTATTCAAAGGTCACGGCATCTCCCACTGCCACGGGATTGGTGGCGGTATTTCCCTTAAGCCGGATCTTCCCCCTGAGCACCGCCGGGAAAAGATTCCATTCCGGGAGCATCGTCAGCAGATAATGGCTCCCCGTATGCTTGACTACAACTGCCTCATTCATTTTCAGACCGGTTCAATTTGACAACATTCTGCAAATATAATCTTTTATAACCATCTGCAAATATCCATTGATGTCATTCCGGACAATCATTCAAAATATAATTCCATTGTCGGCATTTTATATCAAGAGATTTATTATTTTTGTCAAATATGACTGTCCGGCAAAGGTGCCGGATTCATTTTTGACAGGAAACAGTTTCATTTTTAACAAAAGTACCGGTATGATCAACGAAGCACAGATCGAAGACACCTTGAAAGAGTTGTTCGACAATTTGGATTTTACGGCGGAGCCCGCCGGACTTTACGATCCGCTCAGATATATGATAAGCATCGGCGGAAAGCATGTACGCCCGAGACTGTGCCTTCTGGCCTATTCCATGTTCAAGGACAGCTTCACGGAAGAAATTCTCCAGCCGGCTGCCGCGATAGAGATATTCCACAGCTTCACCCTCATCCACGACGACATCATGGACAGGGCGGAAATGAGGCGCGGAATGCCTACCGTGGCCACGAAATGGGACGGCAACACGGCCATTCTCTCCGGTGATGTGATGTGCATAGACAGCTACCGGCGCATAGCCAAGGCTCCGGCCGCAATCCTTCCGGAAGTGCTGGAACTCTTCAACTCCACGGCGGCCCAGGTCTGCGAAGGGCAGCAGTACGACATGGATTTCGAACATGACAGGGAAGTGCCGATGGGCATGTACATGAAGATGATAGGCCTCAAGACAGCCGTTCTTCTGGGATGCTCCGCAAAGATGGGGGCGATGATAGCCGGCGCGGACAAGCGTGCCTGCGACTACCTCTACAAGTTCGGCTACAACCTCGGTCTGGCCTTCCAGATCACGGATGATTACCTCGACACATTCGGGGACCAGTCCGTGTTCGGAAAGACTATCGGAGGGGACATAACCAACAACAAGAAGACCTGGCTCCTGACGAGGGCCCTGGAAAAAGGCGGAGAAATGGAAAAATCCGGAGTAATCGCCCCTGAATACGGCAGACAGGCCCTGCTCGATGCAATGGAAATGCCGGTGACAAACGGACAGGAAAGGGAGGCCAAGGTGGCCAGGGTCAAGGAAATATATGAAACAATCGGCGTTGACGAAGACGCCAAATATGAAATCATAAAGCTGCATGCCGCGGCAATGGACTGCGCCGGCCTCATCGGGCTCGGCAAGGTGCGCTATGAAATGCTGCACAGGTATGCCGACAGACTGCTCGGAAGGAACAAATGACAAGAAAAGAACTGGAAATAATGGCCCCTGCAGGCAATTTCGAATGTCTGCAGGCGGCGATACAGGGAGGGGCTGACTCGGTATATTTCGGAGTGGAGAAGCTCAACATGAGGTCACATTCGGCCAACAACTTCAAGATGTCCGACCTCAAGGACATATGCGAAATATGCCGCAGCCACGGCGTGAAGTCGTATCTCACCCTCAACATAGTCCTGTATGAAAGCGACCTTGAGGACATGAGGCTCACCCTCGATGCGGCGAAAGAAGCCGGCATCACGGCCGTCATAGCATCAGACATGGCAGCCATAATGTATGCAAGGCAGACAGGAGTGGAAGTGCACATATCCACCCAGCTCAGCATATCCAACCTGGAAGCCCTCCGGTTCTATTCGCAGTTTGCGGATGTGATAGTCCTTGCCAGGGAGCTGGACCTGCACCAGGTCAAGGCCATCCATGAGGGCATCATCCGCGAGGGGATAAAAGGCCCGTCCGGACGCCTTGTGGAAATAGAAATGTTCGCCCACGGGGCCCTCTGCATGGCCATTTCCGGGAAATGCTACCTGAGCCTGCACGAATACGGGGCATCGGCCAACAGGGGCTCATGCTACCAGATATGCCGCAGAGGCTACGAGGTCACGGACCTTGAAACCGGCAACCAACTCGTCGTGGACAACAAATACATAATGTCACCCAAGGACCTCTGCACCATAGAATTCATGGACAAGATCATAGATGCCGGGGTGACGGTGTTCAAGATAGAGGGACGCGCAAGGTCGGCGGAATATGTGAAAAGGACTGCGTCATGCTACAGAAGGGCCGCCGATGCCGTGTGCGACGGGACATACACACCTGAACTGGCGGCAGAGCTGAAGAAGGAGCTCTCCGAGGTGTTCAACCGGGGATTCTGGGACGGATATTATCAGGGCGCAAGGCTCGGGGAATGGAGCGAAGTCTATGGCAGCAAGGCCACTCGCAAGAAAGTCTACACCGGCAAGGTCACCAACTGGTTCGGCAAGATAGGCGTGGCTGAGGTGCTCATAGAGTCGGCCACTCTGAAAACCGGAGACAGGATACTCATAACAGGCCCGTCCACAGGCGTCATCGAGACCGAAGCAAAAGAAATCAGGGTGGACCTGAAGCCCGTACAGGAGGCCACTAAAGGCACATACTGCTCGATTCCGGTGGACGCCTCCCTGCTCGATTCCTGCGGCGGCAAGCTCCGCCGCTCCGACAAGGTCTACATCTGGGAAGATACGGATAAGACTGTCAACAAAAATTTTGACTGAAATATGAAGAAGAAAGTGGCACTTGTCCTCTCCAGCGGAGGCCCGAGAGGATTCTCCTACATAGGAGCAATAGAGGAACTCGTTTCCAGAGGATATGAAATCACTTCCATAGCAGGGACTTCGATAGGCTCCCTGATCGGCGGGATGTATGCCGCAGGCAAGCTTACGGAAGTCAAGGACTGGCTTTTCTCGCTCGGAGTATGGAAAGTCTTCTCTCTCATGGACTTCTCCATCAGCAGAAACCATCTTGTAAACGGGGACAAGGTAATCTCCGCACTGAAGGAGATAGTCCCGGATGTAAACATAGAAGACCTCAGCATTCCCTACAAGGCCATCGCCACCGACTTCTACACCGGAGAGGAGGTGGTGTTCGACCGGGGCAACCTCTACGAGGCCATAAGGGCATCCATCTCCATTCCATCCCTGTTCAGACCTGTCAAATACGGCTTCAGGACCCTTATCGACGGAGGCATAGCCAACACCATGCCGATGGACAAGGTGGACCGGAGCGAAGGAGACATCATGGTGGCAATCAATGTAAACGATGTGGATGTGGACAAGGTGAGGCAGATTCTCATAGATGATGCGCAGCATGAGGCCGACAAGGAAGCAAGGGACAAGGCCAGCGCCCAAAAGACAAAGGCCGTCATTGAGTCCATGCGGCACAATGACACAATGAGCTTCATGGAAAAGCTGCGCCTCGCCAGGGAAGAGGGCTACAGGATGATGAAGCACGCATTCGAGCCGGACCCGAAGCAGGACGAACTGTTCAATGAGGAAAGCACCTATTTCAGCGTCCTTTCCCGTACATTCAGCCTCATGAACCATGTCAACACCAGGCTCGCCCTCCAGATCACCCATCCGGACATCCTTGTCAATCTGCCTTTCGATGACTTCGGAGCCATTGCCGACTACGCCAGGGCCGAAGAAATCTCCGAAGTCGGCCGCATCCGGATGAAAGAAGCCCTCGACACCTACGAAAACAATTAACAAAAACCAGCCAAGCTGAGAATGCAACGCATCAGAATATTCATAAGCAGCGTGCAGAGTGAATTTGCCGAAGAACGGGCAATGCTTTGCCATTACATCAGGACAGATGCATTGCTGGGCAAGTTCTTCGAGCCGTTCATTTTTGAGGAAGTTCCGGCAAATGAATTTCCTACAAGCCATGTGTATCTGAAGGAAGTTGAAATGTGCGACATTTATCTGGGGCTGTATGGCAATCTGTATGGCTACGAAGATGAAGAAGGCATATCACCGACTGAGCGTGAATATGATCTGGCGGCAAAACTGCACAAAAGCCGGCTGATTTTCATAAAGAGCATAGACGAAGACAGGCGACATCCCAAAGAAACCGCTTTGATCCGGAAAGTTGAAATGGATATCGTCCGTAAGACTTTTGTAGATATTGACGGGCTGCGCACTTCTGTATATGCCTCTCTCGTCAGATACTTGGAAGAAAAAGAGTTCATCAGGTGGAAACCTTTTGATGCGTCTTGTGACAACGGAGCGACATTGGATGATCTGGATGAAGACAAAATGAGAAACTTCATCTATATGGCGCGTTCAAAAAGGAATTTTCCGCTGCCGGTAGAAACATCTCCCGCTGCACTGCTTGCTCATTTGGACCTGATCGATGACAACGGCAGAATAGCCAATGCGGCATTGCTTCTGTTCGGAAAGAAACCTCAAAAATATTTCATAACCTCTGAAGTGAAATGTGTCCAATTCTACGGGGATGCAGTTGAAAAACCGATGCCCGCATACCAGATTTACAGAGGTGATGTCTTCGAACTGGTAGATCAGGCGACGAGTTTCGTCATGAGCCGTATAGACAACTGGACCGGAACCCGAGAAGAAGGGGATAATGCAGCAGTGCCGACACATCCCGAACTGCCGATTGATGCGGTGAAAGAAGCGATTGTCAATGCCGTATGCCACAGGGACTATACAAGCAATGCCAGTGTGCAGGTCATGCTGTTCCGTAACCGTCTGGAGATATGGAATCCGGGATCATTGCCATATGGCCTGACTGTCCAGAAACTTCACGGTCCGCATAAATCATTGCCTGCAAATCCTTTACTTGCAGATCCGATGTATTGGAACGGTTACATTGAAAAAGTCGGAACAGGTACCGAAGACATTATCAACAAATGCCGTGAATATGGATTGAAGGCTCCTGAATTCCATCAGGAGGAAGACTTCAGAGTTGTCATCTGGAGAGCATCCGGCTCACAGAATGATCCAAAGGTGATCCAAGGCGATCCAAAAGCGATCCAAGGCGATCCAAAACCTGTTGAAGAACTTATAAGACTGATAAATGAAAATCCTTCCATTTCAAGAGCCGGACTTGCAAAGCAACTGGGGGTGAGCGAACGCCAAGTCCGCAAGATAATGAATCAGTTAAGGGCAGAAGAAAGGCTTGTCAGGAAAGGAGGCACAACAGGAGAATGGATTATCATCAGATAGGGTCAAAAGGTACTGAACGGCATGATTGGCAGTCCAGGTATGCCAGACGGTGAATTGCGGCATTTTTTTTGATGTTATGTCCGGCGCTTTTTAAATTAAAACGGACATGAACTCAATCGATCAGAAAGCACTTGAATACCATAGTGCATCCCCTGCCGGCAAAATAGGCGTAAAACCAACAAAACCAACTGATACACAAGAAGATCTCTCACTTGCATATACCCCGGGGGTAGCTGCACCTGTCCTTGCCATAGCAGACAATCCTGGCACGGCTTATGACTATACTGCCAAAGGCAACCTCGTGGCAGTCGTCTCGAACGGCACGGCAATCCTCGGACTCGGCGACAAAGGGGCCGCAGCAGCAAAGCCGGTGATGGAAGGCAAGGCCCTCCTGTTCAAGATCCTCGGAGGAGTGGACGCCTTCGACATCGAAGTGGACACCAGGGACATCGACAAATTTGTTGAAACCGTAAGGAACATCGCCCCTTCTTTCGGAGGAATCAACCTCGAAGACATCAAGGCGCCGGAATGTTTTGAAATAGAAAGAAGGCTCGTCGAGGAGCTTGACATCCCCGTCATGCACGACGACCAGCACGGCACGGCCATCATCACCTCCGCAGCCATGCTGAATGCCCTTGAAATTGCCGGGAAAAAGGCGGAAGATGTCCGCCTCGTCGTAAACGGGGCAGGAGCTGCAGCCATTGCCTGCACTGATCTGTACATCAAGGCAGGGATACGGCCGGAAAACATCGTCATGTGTGACAGCAAGGGCGTCATCAGGGCAGACAGGACCGACCTCAACCCTCAGAAGAAAAGATTCGTGACACACCGTGACCTGCACACACTCGCAGACGCAATCGCAGGAGCCGATGTGTTCGCAGGCTTCTCAAAGGCAGGCGTGCTCACGAAGGAAATGGTGAAGACCATGGCCGAAAAACCTATCATCATGGCCCTTGCCAATCCGTATCCGGAAATCAGCTATGAAGATGCCAGGGAAGCCCGTCCGGATGCGCTGATCGCAACAGGAAGAAGCGACTATCCGAACCAGGTCAACAATGTGATAGGATTCCCTTATATCTTCAGGGGAGCCCTTGACACAAGGGCAAGAAAAATCAATGAGGAAATGAAACTGGCTGCAGTACATGCCATAGCCGACCTTGCAAAGGAACCGGTACCCGAATATATCCTGAAGGCATACAATGCGGAAAGCCTGAACTTCGGACCGGACTACATCATCCCTAAGGCCCTTGACGGAAGGCTTCTCGAGGCAGTTTCCATTGCCGTGGCAAAAGCCGCAATCAGCTCTGGTGTAGCCAGAAGGACAATCACCGACTGGGAAGAATACAAGAGGCATCTCCACAGCCTCAGCAGGAAATAAAGGCTGACAGAAAAAGGACCTGAAACAGACCCGGCATGAACGGCAATGATTACGAAGAGAGGCTCGGAACGGACAGGATGCTGCCCCTCGTGTTCAAGATGGCACTTCCGGCAGTGGCCGCCCAGATAGCCAACCTTCTTTACAGCATCGTAGACAGGATATACATCGGGCATATACCTGGAATAGGGACCGATGCACTGGCCGGAGTCGGCGTCACAGGCTCTGTAATACTGCTGATTTCAGCTTTTTCGGCAATAGTGAGCGGAGGCGGGGCCCCGCTTGCCGCCATAGCACTCGGACAGGGGGACAGAAACCGCGCCGAAAAGATTCTCGGCAACGGCTTTGTCCTCCTGATTATCTTTACACTCATCACTTCAATCCTGGCATACGCCTTCATGGAACCTGTGCTCCTTTTCACCGGAGCCTCGGAGAACACCATACCATACGCCACCGGCTACCTGTCGATATACCTGACCGGGACAATCTTCGTCCAGATATCCACCGGACTGAACACATTCATCAACATCCAGGGCAGGCCGGGAATAGCCATGATGTCCACGGTGATAGGAGCGGCCCTCAACATTATCCTGGACCCGGTGTTCATCTTCGCCTTCGGAATGGGAGTCAAAGGAGCCGCCATCGCCACAGTCATATCCCAGGCCTGCAGTGCCGCTTGGGTGCTGTCCTTCCTTTTCTCAAAGAAGGCGTCCCTCAACCTTGCCTCCCGATACATGAAGTTCGATGCAAGGATTTTCCTGGCAATACTCGGCCTCGGGATATCCCCGTTCATAATGGCCTGCACGGAAAGCCTTGTCGGCTTCGTCCTGAACGGCAGCCTGAAGCAGTTCGGGGACATATATGTGAGCACACTGGCCATTCTCCAGAGCGCAATGCAGTTCGGCAGCGTGCCGATAACGGGATTTGCCCAGGGATTCGTCCCGATAATAAGCTACAACTACGGGCACGGCGACACCGCAAGGGTCAGGGAATGCTTCAGGATAGCCCTCATCACGATGTTTTCCTTCAACGCCTTGGTAATGCTCGCCATGATTGCCTTCCCGTCTGTGGTGGCGTCCATGTTCACATCCGACCCGGCACTGATAGCTACCGTGAAGCAGATGCTTCCGGTATTCCTGTCCGGAATGACGATATTCGGGCTGCAGCGGGCCTGCCAGAACACATTCATCGCCCTCGGCCAGGCCAAGATTTCGGTGTTCATCGCCCTGCTGAGGAAAGTCATCCTCCTCGTGCCCCTCGCCCTCATCCTTCCGCAGTTCTGGCAAGTGAAAGGCGTATTCGCCGCAGAGGGAATCGCAGATGCCACTGCGGCCATCTGCTGCACGGCTATCTTCGCCATATCCTTCCCGAAGATTCTCCGCAAGGCGGAGGCAAGGAAGGCTGCCTGATCAGGACCACACTGCCTTCCTGCCTGTGAACCATCGTCCCGCCCTTCTGCGCAGCCATGTCTTGAACACCATCACAGGACCCGGCTGTCTGTATGCAAGGATGAATACCAGGATGGCGATACCGGCGATGGAAACCCAGCCGTAAATCTGTTTCATGCTCACAAGCAGGGCCTGTTCGGCGACAGAGCCGTAAAGGGCACCTAAGGGAATCCCCGCCGCCATACCGTTGACGGCATCCATTTCTGCGGAAAGCAGCTGCATGTTCTGTGGGACAAGCACATCCATCAGACGGCCATAGACTGCCGATGCGAACGGTGCCCCGAGGCCGCTTCTGACAAAGCCCATCAGGGAAAGCGTCTGGAAAAAATGCTGAAACGGCACCACCCTCACAGGATAGACCGTCAATGCGGCATAGATGGCCGCATGGCCGGCATTCATCAGCATCACAGGGATATAGAGCAGTTCTATGTTCATCCCCGGGTCAAGCAGAAAATACATCATGCACTGGTACAGCACCGGTGTGGCAAAGCCGAAGAAGACTATGAACTTGAATCCTCCCTTCATTACATGCAGCCACAGCCAGGTGAGCCCGCAACCTATGATGACCCCTGCATATGCATTCTTCATCCGGAACATCCGCATGACACTAAGAAGCAGGGACACGGCACATACGGCCGCAGCCATTCTTATATATGGAGAATCAAACCAGTCGTAATGGCATCCATACTCACAGACAAAGATTCCGCAGAGAAGGAATATGGACCAGAGCACCCACCCTATCCAGTCTATTCCTTTCAAAGGCACAGGCGGGGCAAGCCTGAAATGCCTTGTGAGCAGGGTGACGAGAAGCCACACAAACAGCAGCAGTCCCATTATGAACAGGTGCATATACCGCCAGTCCATATACCAGGACAGGTTGACGGTCAGCAGTCCCGAAAGTTCTATGCTGCCGAGGATAATTGCATAGATGAACGGGAAAAATATTGTGAAATCCCTGTTTGCCGTCAGGCTCAGCTGCATGTTGGAGAAACATTCAAAAGTGCCCCACATCCTGAAAGTGCCGGCAACGAAAGATGTGATGACCAGCACGGGCAGCGATTCCGTAGACATGGTGATGAAATTGCACACCACCAGCACCGGGCAGATGACCATGAGCATGGATCTGGCGGTGAACCTGAACTTCAGGCGGAAAAGCACCGGGAAAATCATGGTCATGCCCACAAAGGAAGCATAGCCGGTCATCATTATGTCCTCCTGCAGCAAAGCGAGATCTCCCACCATCTCCGACACTGCAGAAAGATAGATTCCTCCGGAAAACTGGAAGCTCAGGGCGAAAAAGACACAGAGGCAGACCCGGACCGGATTGGGAATCCACTCCTTGAAGAAGGTCACCTCCCTCGGCATCTGAATCCCGCTCATAGCTTGACAGAACACTCCACATTCATCCCGGCACGCAGCCTTTCCATATCCTCAGGCCTGTTCTCGCCGGTAAAGACAATCTTCACCGGAATCCTCTGCTCCACCTTGACGAAGTTTCCTGCCGAATTGTCCTGAGGTATACCGGCATCTGTCACTGCGATGTTCTGCTCAGTCGTGTTGATGGTCGTGTACATCGCCTCCTTGGACACAAGGGCACTCTGCCAGTCAGCCTCGGCCTGGGCCACCCTCAGCCTGTATTCAGAATCTTCGATTATCACCAAGGTGTCACCCTTGTGCACCTGCTGATATTCCTCGAAGCATATTTCCCTGATGAAGCCCTGCACCCTGGTGTTCACCGGGGTTATATGCTGCTTCACCTGGGCATTGTCAGTATATTCCACCCCTCCCGGATGCACGAATCTTGAGCATACCCACACGATTCCTGCAATTATCACCAATATCAATACCGTGTTGGCCACAAGTGTCTTTTTCGCGTTGTTCATATCTGATGTCATTTATTCCGTTGTTGTAAATTCATTATATTGTTCAAGGTCCGTACTTTTCTGACCGGCAGTGCTTCTCATTGTATGCCTATATATTTCAGAGGAGGCCGGCGGTGCGCTGGAGAAGGCAATACTGGTAAACGATGCCTATGCGGGCGTTGACAAGGTCAAGCTCTGCCTGAAGCTTGGTGTTGCTGCCGTCAAGCATGTCGGTGACAAGCACAAGGCCGTTCAGGTAACGGTAGCGGACCTCCTCATAGTTCTCCTCGGCCAGAGCAAGGCTCGTCTTTCTGGTCTCCAGCCTCGAATATGCCTCATCGAGCTTCACATAGGCCGAATGCACCTCGTTTGACAGGTGTTCCATCGCCATATCACGCTCTTTAGAAGCTTTGGCCACTGCAGCCTTTGCAGAGCGCACCTTCTTTCCCGCCTTGAACAGGGCGTCGAAATCATATCTGATACCGACACCTGCATACCAGTAATTGAAATTCTTGTTTATCGGGGGCACCTCTATCACTATCGGGCCGTCGAAGTTGTCCCCTGCGACCACAGCCAGGGAAGGCAGCTTCTCCGAACGGGCCAGGCGGACGGACTCCTCCCCTATCTCCACGCTTTTGTCAGCCAGCTGCATCGCCGGAGAAACTGCGGCGGCATCCTGCCAATACTCCTCATCCAGCCTTGCCAAAGGACGCTCCAGAAATGTGGTGTCCACTTCTATCCTTACTGAAGGGTCAAGACCTATGGCCGTGGCCAGCTGATGGTTAAGGATGTCCATGTCGTTCTCCGTCTCGGTAAGTCCGAGCCTGAGGCTTTCCAGCTGGAGCCGGTAGCGCGTCATGTCGCTTTTGAGGGCAGTCCCCTGCCCGTACGCCGCCATTATGTCCTCGACCAGAAGTTCCGTCTGCCTTATGTTCTGCCTGTAGACCGTAGCCCTGTTCCGGAGCTGCCATATTCCGAGATAGTATCCGAGCAGGAGAAAACGCACATCCTGCCTGTTGTCGCTGCTCCTGAGCCTTGCCACCTGCGCCTGCAGTCCGGCAATCTCCACTTCACTGGAAACCGCCCCTCCGGCATAGATGACCTGAGTCGCCTTCAATGCGAAATTGTTTCCGAAATGCGGCATCGGGGCATTTGTCCCGTTCCTGAAATTCCTGTCACTGAGCCACCCGTCACCAAGATAGCTTGCCGAAAAGGAAGCCTCTATCGAAGGCAGACGGCCGTTCTTCGCCACCCTGACATTCTCTGCCGCCTCTTCCTCGGCAATCCTGTATGCACTGATGCTCCTGTTGTTGCTTTCGGCCAGGGAAAACATTTCATCCACGGTCAGCACCCTCTGCGCATATGCCTGAAACAGCACGCAGACCAATGCCGCTGCCGTCAAAATCATCCTGTTCATATTTTCCGTCTGTTTTTGCCGGAGGCCCCGGGACAATGCGTCCTCCGTTTTTGCGACGGCAAATGTCGGGAAAAATTTTCCGCAAAACATGTCATTTTTAACGGAAAAATGGTTTAATTTGAAACAAACTTACGGAAGATTTCCGGACATCGGCCTGCCGTCAACAAGAAAATCATCACATGAAACAATATCCAATCATTAATATACAGGAAATTATGGCACTCCGTGACGGGGTTTCCTATCATGGAGAAATAGCCGTCTTCATTTCAAGACAGGGGCCAGATTTTGTCTTTTTTGACGGAAACCCGGTTTATATCAATGCCTTCACATACTTCATTCCCATGCAGGGAGAAGCCGATTTCATCTCCGACGGGACAGTCTTCAGGGCAGGCAGGAAGACATTGGGACTGATATCACCCCTGCACCTGACATGCTTCAGGAATGTCAGCGCCGACTTCCGCTGCATATTCATGTCCGTGACAAAGGAATTCGCCGACAGGATAGCCGCCCCGTCGGTCCAGAACAGGATAGTGCACGGCATCAGAATGCACAGCAGCCCTCTGATGCCCGTCACCTGCAGCCAGAATGCCCTGCTGCAGAAATGCCTTCTGACCCTGCGTGACGACATCGCCGCCACTTCCCACAGGTTCAGGCTGGAAATGATACAGAATTCATTGGTGAGGTTCTTCCTCGAAATGGACAACATATACGGAACCACTCCTGCCGAAACGGAGCAGCCGAGATATGCCACTGTGTTGAAGAAATTCACCGGCCTGATGATGAACAACTTCCGGGAGAGGCACACCGTCCCTTTCTATGCCGCTGCCCTGAATGTCAGTCCGCAGTATCTCACATCCATAGTAAAGAAGCAGACTGGCAAAAGCATACACCGCTTTATCTGCGAAATGCTGCACAGTGAGGCACGCAAACTCCTCGCGTCGTCGGACATGTCCATACAGCAGATAGCGGAGGAACTGCATTTTTCCGACCAGTCAGCCTTCACAAAATTCTTCAGGAGACAGGCAGGGATGACTCCCCAGAAATACAGGAAGCTGAATATGGAAGGTGGCACGGAAACCACGGGAACTACAGAAACCGCGGACATCTGAAGCGGCCTGCACCGTCATGCCCGCACACAGGGTCCGGGCCTCAGGTGCGCTGCCCTCAGGAAAAACATGATCTGTGCTGCATAATAAGGAACCATTATAAGATACCTTTCACCCGGTACAGGCGACACGAACGCATTCCAGCCGATGACAGCGTCCGAAAACACGAAACATACCGCTGCCGCCGCATACACACGGCTGTGTCGCACAAGGGCACAGAACAGCATCAGACAGATGATTACCGCATAAAATGCCACACATCCCCTGATGACTCCGGCAGGAGCAGCCGGGACAATGGCAACTGCGGCAAAGACAAGCACCGCCAGAACGAATGCCCCGATGGCCACGAGTTTCCAAGGACGCGTCTCCGGAGATCTGCCTCCGGCCCGGACAAATGCCTTTCCGTCATGGAACCACTTGTGCACAAAAAAAATGATAAGGAACAGGTGCGCCAATGCAAAAAACTCAATCTGTCCCGTGAAGTTCCCTGACGCACCGCAGAAATCCCCCAAGGCAGAAGACACAAGCGCGAGGCTCATCTGCCATGGCAGAATCCACAGTGAAACCACAGCTATTGCCGCCACCGGAAATGAAATCTTATACGGTATGTCAACCGGCAGGAAATAGAGCGCTGCCAGAATGACATAGACAACAAGAGCGGCTATAGCCGCAGCATTCTTCTTCCTTTCCGGAACTCCTTTACCGAACATGCCTTCTTTCAAATTTTCCATAAAGTTAGAAACTGTTTTAATTTTTCTGAAAAATTATTGCATGAATCTTCCGATTCAGAACAGAATGTAGGCATAATGAATTTTTTCGTCATTTTGATGCGCTTTGGCATGGAGTTCGCATATACCCGATCGCGAATGATTTTAGTTAAACATAAATATTGGATTGACAACGATATATTCCGGGGAAGGGTCGAGAGATTGTGTTCCCGGAATTTTTTTTGTACTTTGGTTTACTTTTTGCGGTAAGGCCGCTCCGGATTTTAAAGACTTTTAATCATGAAAAAAATCATTTGGGCAATGTCTGCCGCAGCTGCAATCTTTGCGCTCAACTCATGCGGAAGCCAGCCTGACCTCAACGGGGCCTGGGCGATCACATCAATTGCGGGAGAAGAGGTGGCTCTTCCAGACTCTCTTTCCGAAGCAGCACCATTCATCGAATTCAACGCCGCAGAAAGCCGCATCCACGGCAACACAGGCTGCAACATAATGAACGGCACCTATACCATGGACGGCAAAAAACTGACATTCGGAGGAATGGCTACCACCATGATGGCCGGCCCACAGGAACTCATGGAACTTGAGTCCAAGGTCCTCAACGCCGTCAACAATGCCGCTTCCTTCAAGTCAGGTCCTGAAGGTACAGTACAGATCCTTGATGCAGAAGGCAATGTAGCCATGGTACTCACCAAGAAAGCCGCAGAAGAGAACAATGCCGAATGACAATCCGGCCTTGTTTAATTGACAAATTTTGGTGCAAATAAAAAATTATATCTATATTTGCACCCGCTATTGGAGAGATGCTCGAGTGGCTTAAGAGGCACGCCTGGAAAGCGTGTATACGACAAAATCGTATCTCGGGTTCGAATCCCGATCTCTCCGCAGCAACTGAAGCCTGGCGTAAGCCGGGCTTTTTGATTCCAGACCGTCGGAAGCTTGCTTCCTTTAGGGCTGGAATCTGAAAGCCCTTAAAGTCGAAGACTTTGGGCTTCAGTCGCTGCAAGGGCCTCTCCGGCAAGGAGAAAGGGAAAAGGTCTGCGAAGCGGGGCTAATCCCGATCTTCGCGCAAGGGCCCCCACGGCGAGTGGTCCGGCAAAATTTCCGGATGGTTACATCATAAAAATAGACAAATCGGAACTTTCCGCTTTAAGATCAAAAATTTTGGCCTTAAAGACAGGCTCAAGGCCTGTCCTGATGCTGGCTGAAGAGAACCTTGCCGCGCTTGCTGACGGTCCAGAGGCCGTCAGTACGGCGGAGGTTCCATGTGTCATCATCTTCCACATTCCAGACATGTGCGCCTGAAGAGAGGGTGCGCCG
>JADIMO010000053.1 GCA_017694755.1 Candidatus Cryptobacteroides merdavium | reverse complement strand
ATATATCACCGACTGGAATGATTATGCAAAAATAATCATTTCGCGGCGATATGTCCGCCTTCCGGAAATTATTTGCCCGTTTCGGGCAAAATGGGAAAAATATTTTTAATTGGATTTTAAAACTGTATCTTTGCGCCCTTGTTTTGAAAAAAGAGGGGAAATGAAGTTGAATTTAAGAGGGGTTTTCAGACCTGAATTCTTCAGTATCTTCAAGAAAGGCAACTATGACGCAAAGACTTTCGCATCGGATCTTGCTGCAGGAGTAATTGTGGGCATCATCGCCCTGCCTCTTGCCATAGCATTCGGTATTGCCAGCGGGGTGTCACCGCAGCAGGGACTCATAACGGCCATTGTTGCCGGGCTGCTGGTATCGGTGTTCGGCGGCTCGCGCTATCTCATCGGAGGCCCGACCGGGGCATTCATCGTGATTGTCTCCGGAATCGTGGCCCAATACGGGCTCCAGGGGCTTGTGATAGCCACGATAATGGCCGGAGTGATACTTGTGGTGATGGGATTGTGCCGCATGGGAGCCATATTCCGCTTCATACCATATCCTATCGTCGTAGGATTCACCAGCGGCATAGCATTGACCATCTTCTCCACACAGATGAAGGATTTTTTCGGTCTGGATGTCGCTGCTCCGGCAGGCTTTGTCCCGCAATGGATATGCTATTTCCGGAACATCGGGTCGATAGATATTGCGGAAACGGCAATGAGCATCGGCTGCGTACTCGTGATCATCCTGTGGGGCAAGTTCAACAAAAGGGTTCCGGGCTCGCTTGTGGCCCTTGTCATCGGCACGGCGGCGTCCCTTATTCTGAGCCGCTTCGCCGGGGTGGAGTTCGCAACAATAGGCTCCAAGTTTCCGGAACTCGCGGCGGGGCTGCCTATGCCGAAGCCTGTGGCTCCGCAGCTTGACTATGAAACCGTCAAGGGGCTTGTGTCCCCGGCATTCACGATAGCCATACTCTGCGCCGTGGAATCCCTGCTTGCGGCCATGGTGGCGGACGGAGTCACCGGAAAGAGGCACAATTCCAACACTGAACTTATAGGCCAGGGAATAGCCAACATAGTCACACCTATGTTCGGAGGGATTCCTGCCACAGGCGCGCTTGCAAGGACAATGGCAAGCATAAACAACGGAGGCAAGTCCCCTGTGACGGGCATAGTGCATGCCATCGTGCTTCTGCTGATATATCTGTTCCTCATGCCATACGCAGTGTATATCCCGCTTTCCTGTCTGGCGGCGATCCTTGTCATCGTCGCCTACAACATGAGCGAATGGAGATCATTCAGGTATCTGCTGAAAGGTGACAGGACAGATGTGGCGGTGCTGCTGATAACATTTGCGCTGACAGTATTGGTGGACCTCACTGTGGCCATCGAGGCCGGAGTGCTGATGGCAGTGGTGCTCTTTGTGAAGCGTGTGATGGAAACTTCATCCATAAAGGTGCTCAATGACGACCACATAGCCGCCACCGAAGATGACGAGATGGCCCGCCTGGAGGACACGGAACATCTGAACATTCCGAAAGGCGTGGAGGTCTACGAGATCAACGGCCCGTTCTTCTTCGGGCTCGCAAGCCGTCTGGAGGAACTCGAGGAAGGCAGGAAAAGCGACGTCAAGGTGCGGATAATCCGTATGAGGAAAGTGTCTTTCATGGACTCCACAGGCATCAGGAACCTCCGGAACTTCTTCCAGCGCACCGAGAAACGCGGCATCAGGGTCATCCTGTCCGGAGTCAATCCGCAGGTGCAGGCCACCCTGCACAAGTTCGGACTTGACGAAGAAATCGGCACGGACTACATCTTCCCGCATATCATCCCCGCCCTCGCAAAGGCAAATGAATATTTGAAAAAAAATTATTAACTTTGTAGGATATCCGTGGCGGAACAGATACATATTTAATGTAAAAATCCGATGAAATTCATCGGACAGCCGCTTAAGGAGCAGGATTTAATCCTGTGGCAGTCCTCCCGGAGAGGGTCGTGAGCGTTTTATGCGAATGTCCGGTGGACATCCCTTATATAAGAATGAACCATTTATTTTTTATATGAAACGTATCTTTCTATTTTTCGCGGCCATCTTTGCCGCGATGGCTGTGTACGGGCAGGACCTTTCACAGCTTCCCCAGCTGCCGAATGACCCTGCGGTCAGAAAAGGCCAGCTCGAAAACGGACTCACCTACTACATCCGGCACAATGACAAGCCGGCTGAGAGGGCTGAGTTCTATCTTGCCACCAATGTCGGTGCAATCCAGGAAACCCCTGACCAGGACGGACTTGCACATTTTCTGGAGCACATGTGCTTCAACGGCACCAAGAATTTCCCGGACAAGGGTATCCTTGAATATCTCCAGGGAATAGGAGCCGAATTCGGAAGGAACATCAATGCGTCCACTGGAGTGGAGCAGACCGTATACATGCTCAACAACATCCCTCTCGTAAGGGAAGGCGTGGTGGACACCTGCCTCCTCATCATGCATGACTACTCACACTTCGTGACATGCGACCCGACTGAAATCGACAAGGAAAGAGGCGTGATTCTCGAGGAGAGAAGGACCAGAAGGGATGCCAACTGGAGAATGTACGAGCAGGCCAAGAAGGCTTACTACAAAGGTTCCAAATATGCTGACTGCTCCCTCATCGGAAGCGAGGAGAACCTCAAGACCTTCAAGCCGGAAAGCCTCACAAACTTCTACCACACATGGTACCGTCCTGACCTTCAGGCACTGATTGTCGTGGGCGATGTTGACGTGGACCATGTGGAGGCAAAGATCAAGGAGATATTCGCCGACATCCCGGCCGCCGAGAATCCAAAGGCAAAGGAAATGCATGTCATTCCGAACAATCAGGAGCCTATAGTGGCCGTCATCACGGATCCGGAGGCGTCATCGACTTCATTTGAGGTCCTCTGGAAAAGCGAACCTGCACCTGAGGCGCTCAACAGCACCCAGGTGGGAATGATGACTGACCTCGTAAAGAGCTATGTGAGCATCATCATGTCTGAAAGGTTCAACGACATCACATCCAGGCCTGACGCACCGTTCCAGAGCGCAAGCCTCGGAATAGGCAAGCTCTGCGAGACTTGCGAGGTGACAATGGGAAATGCCACATGCAAGAACAACGAAGCCATCCCTGCCTTCAAGGCTTTCATGACAGAAATCGAGAAGATGAAGAGATTCGGCTTCACAGATGATGAAGTGTCAAGGGCCAAGGACAACATTCTCAGCCAATATGAAAAAAGGGCACAGGGCGCAGACACACGCAAGAATGACGAATTCATCCAGGAATATATCAACAACTTCTTTGACAATTATTCCTATATGGAGCCTGCAACTGAACTTGAGCTTGCAAAGGCCATCTGCGGACAGCTCAATTCAGCCATACTCAACCAGATAGCATCTTCCATCATTACTGACTCAAATATGGTGGTGGTGTACTACGGACCTGAAAAGGAAGGGGTGACACATCCTGCTGAACAGGACTTCCTGAATGCCATCGCAGAAGTGAAGGCATCCGACATCAAGCCTAACGAGGCACAGGACTTCAACCGCCCTCTGCTCGACGCCGCCGCCCTCAAAGGCTCTCCTGTAAAGAAGACAGCCGAAGGCATCTACGGTTCCACCGAATGGACCCTCAAGAACGGGCTCAAGGTAATCGTGCTTCCTACCGAATACAAGAAAGACCAGGTGCTTTTCTCACTCCAGAAGGACGGAGGCCTCACGCTCATTTCAGACGAAGACCTTCCTTCATTTGAGGACAACATCTTCGGACTGTTCCAGATGAACAGCGGAGTATCCGAGTTTGCCGGCACCGATCTGCAGAAGATGCTTGCAGGAAAGAATGTGAGCGTATCTCCATACATCGGCAGCCTGAGGCATGGAATCAGCGGTTCGGCAGCACCTAAGGACCTCGAGACCGCCTTCCAGCTCATGTATCTCTACTTCATGGATCCGCGCTTTGACGAGGCCGAATACCAGACAGGCATCCAGCAGCTCAAGGCCGTGCTTCCGAACATAGTGAACCAGCCGAACTTCAAGTTCCAGACAGAATTCACGAAGACAGTCTTCGGAAACAGCCCGAGGAAGCCGATAATCAGCGAAGAACTGATTGAAAAGGCAAGTCTTGCCACAATAGAGAGAGTCTACAGAAGCCTCTTCAACGATGTTGCAGGAGCCACTCTCTACATCACCGGAAATGTGGATCTTGAAACCCTGAAACCGATGGTGGAGAAATACGCAGGTTCGCTCACCAAAGGAAAGAAAGCCACAAAATGGACTGATGCCAGCGCTGAAATCGTAAAAGGCCAGGTGGAAAATCATTTCAATGTGAACATGACCACCCCTAAGAGCAGCGTGCTTCAGGTCTACACCGCATATTTCCCTTATTCAGTGAAGAATGACGTGATGCTCGATGCTGCCAAGTATGTTCTTGACATGATCTACACCGACACTCTCCGCGAAGAGGAAGGCGGCACATACGGCGCAAGCGTAGGGGCTGCCATGCAGAATGAGCCTGAGGCAAGGGCAATGATACAGGTGTACTTCGACACCAATCCTGAAGCTGCCGACAGACTCATCAAGTCAGCCGTTGA